>JAYVTU010000088.1:0-43870 GCA_043788485.1 Planctomycetota bacterium | reverse complement strand
GATCGTGATTAGTGCCCGCGCGCCCGCTATCGCCATTCGGATAGATGGCTTGGAATAGGGCCTCAACGGTCGAGCGCGTCGAGTAATCACGATCCGTATAAGCTCCTGATGTAGGCGGGTGAGTTTGACGAAGCCGCTGGGGAGGTTGTTTTCATCGAAGCCGTAGCGGCAGACTTCGAGGTATTCGCATTTGTAGGGCGAGGTGCAGGATTCGGTGCGTCGCGGCCAGCGGCCGAGCCGCTGCGACTCGCGGATCATCTGTTGCTGGTGCCAGAGATCGAACCTGAATTCCTCGATATCGCTGGCGAGCCTCGGGATTTCTTGGCGGGCGTAGTAGAAATCAGGGCGGCTGCGGATGTCCTGCCCCAGCCTGGCGCCGTACATGCCCGGCGTCTCACGGACAATCTGCGGATAGAAGTCGAAATCAGAGCCGCAGTATTTCCCGGTCGATTGCCAGGCGGCGATCTCCGCCTTGGTGAGCTTGCGCATATTGATGCCGGGCTTGTGGATGACGTCGTAGACGACGGTCTGCACGTCATGACCAAGCTGCTGCGCAGCCAGCCAGTAGGTGCTGATCTGGGGGTCCATCGACAGCCGCTGCCAGTAGGCGCTGTCGGGGCCGATGGGGTCGCCCGTGGTCTTGTGCTCGACGACGGCGACGCGTCCGTCAGCGAGCTTGACGATCTTGTCGATCTTGCCACCGAGGGTGAACACGGGCGTCGCCTTGCCGGTCTCCGGGTTGACAATGGGCAGCTCGAATTGCTGCTCGCAGGCGATCACCACCATGCCGCCCAACGCACACGCACGTCGGGATGATAATGATCAAGATCGTGATGGAGTCGGCGTTCGCCCCAGACCACAAGGGCGAGCCGGAACGTGCCGTGTCCAACCAGCTGATCTCCATCGGCCGCAAGAAATACCACCTGCTCAAGCTCAGCCAGAACGCCAGGCGAGCGATCGAAGAGGGCCACGCGATCCGCCAACACCTGCGCCCGCGGTACGTGCCGATGCTCTGCAGGCCGCTGCCGTGGGGCGAAAAATCAATCGGCGGATACCTGCGTCTCAAGATGCAGCTGGTGAAAAAGGCCGGGCCGTGCCAGAAGGAAGCGATCGACAAGTCGTACCTCGGCCACATCCACGAGGCGGTCAACGGGGCCTACACCCACGGAACGTGGCAGGGGTACCTGGGCAAGGGCTTGTGCCTGGTGCGACCAGACCGCCATAAGCGCGACGAGCGCATGGGCATCGCCAGGGTGCGCGACTGCAAGGCCGCCAACAACAGGACAGAGAAGACAATCCTCGGCGGCACAGGCGAGCCGCCGCAGTTGATCCCGCCGCCAACACCGCAGTCAATACCAGCACGCATCGAACCACCAGCAACGAAGGAGCCCAACGTGATCCAGCCCGCAGGCAAACGCATCGTCCTCACCCGCATGGACGAACGAAAGCTCGAAGATTTTGTTGTCGCCCGATGGGAGGAAATCATCAAGGGCCACATGTACATGACCGAGTTCGCGCCGGTCGCCTCCAAGCACATCGAGCGGCCCATCAGTGAATACCACATCAAGAAAGCAGCTGAGGCGGTCGGCAAAACGTGGCCCACCGTGCGCCGTCAGCAAGGCAGCAACACCGACATCGCCCGGTTGGCCAGCTTCGTCGCGATCATCGCGATCAAGCTCGGCGAGGAAGTCCCGAGCGACATCAAAAAGCTGGCCGGCGAGTACGCACCATGAAATACAAAGTCAGAATCGAAGAAAGTAGTCTCTACTGGAAAACAGTCGAGGCAAATAGCCTCGACAAGGCGATGGAAGCGGCAGAAGAAGAAGCAGGCCAAGGAGACCTGGGCAACCACGTGGACACCAACTACGAGATATACGCCGTCGAAGACGAAAAAGGCAATGAACTCTGGAGGACCTGAAATAAATTGCCACAAAATCTGCCACAACCAGAGAGCTCATCGCTATAAGTCCAATATCCGCGGCAGGGCTCGAACCTGCAACCTTCGGCTTCGGAGGCCAACGCTCTATCCAATTGAGCTACGCGGACGCTTAAAATCGACGTCCGAATGGTAGTGGACCCACCGCCCAATGGCAATGCGTGACGCTGCCCCGCGATCACTTCTTCAGAAGATACAGCCCGCGCTCCGCCTTCTTGAAACGCTTGTCGTTGATCAGTGTCTGGTTCACGATCGTACGGAAGTTCGCCGCCGAGGTCTTGTAGCCCGACTTGAGCACCGCATCGACCGCATCGCTGACCTTCATCGGCTTGCTGGCGCTGAGCACCGTCGCCAGCGAATCGGCCAGGGGCATGGTGTTGCGGGGGCGCTTCCGGTGGCCGTTGGCAAGGCCGCCTAGCGACGCGATCCGGTAATCGATTTTCTTGAGCTGTGCCAGCAGAGCGCTGCGACGCCGTTCGAGGCGGGGCGCCAGGCGGCGACGATTCCGAAGCTCGGCCAGCAAATCTGCTGTAGCCATGGCCGACAAACGCTTACGCATAATTGAAACCTCAGGAGGGATGCTAACAATGATATAAAAATGAGTTGGCAATGCAAATACCCGCCCGCGGCACAACGCCGAAACATTCGGGTTTTACCTAGTCCGATGCGACCGTCGGGCCACGACATTTTGACCGGTCGAGCACCGATACATGACCGGCAACCCGTAATAATCCGTCTCCACGCCGCCCGCTACTCGTCACGCGTCTCGTCAACTAAAATAATGTGGAACGGGACATCCAATGTCCCACTAATCTTTTTGAGCGGCTCGCCCGTCGCCGTCCATCGATACAGACTCGTCAGCAGCGGGCCGTCGATGTTCTCGAATCCTGTCCCGCGCACGATCTTAACCTTGACAACTTTTCCCCCCGTGTCGAACGTCAGCATCACGTCGGGATTGTTCGAGATCGCCGACCGCATCGCCACCGCGCTGAAGTTCGGGCGCACCGTATTGATCTGCAGACCCAACCGCGACACCACGCGCCCCGGCGTCACGCTCATCGCCTCGCGCAGCGACTGCGGCGATGCGTCGCGCTCATCCCGCGGCGCGATCGTCGGTCTCGCCTCCGCCGTCGCCGCCGAGGGCTCGGGTGCGGCGGGCTTCGCGCTCGGCGGCGCGGTGACCGGCGGCTGCGCCGGCACGGGCTTGACGACCGGCGTCGGAGCGGGCGTCTTCGGCACGGCCGGTGTCACGGGTTTGACGGGCGTCTGCGCCGGGGTCGGCGGCGTTACCGTCGGCGGTACGGGTTTCGCAGCGATCGCCTGCGACGGACTCGTCGGATCAACAGGCTTTGTCGGCAGCGCCACGCCCAATGGATCGGGGCTAGACGGCGGCGTCACCAGCGCGACCTCGCGCGGCTCCGCCACAGGCGCCGGCGACGCAGGCTTCGGCGGCTGCGGATTCGTGGGTTTCTCCGCCACACTCGGAGGCGGCGCGGGCGGCGTCGGCTTGCTCGCTACGGGCGCCGGTGCAGGTGGCGGCGACAGCGGTGCGGGAGCGGGAGTGGCTGCGGCAGCAGGTCTCGGCGGCGGCGATGCGGCGACAGGTTCACGCGGTGCAACCGGCATCGCGGGCTTCGGAGCCGCCGCGACCGCATCTTCATTGTTCGGCTTCGCGCGGCTCGGCGTCTCCTGCGAATCGGCGGGCTTCTTGGCCGCGGGGCTCGGAGCTGTCGGGTTGAGAGGGGTCTGATTCGCCAGCGGCGTCGGTTCCACATCACGCTGGAACGTCGCCTGCTCGAACCGCCCACGCCGCGCCATCAGCTCTTTGTAATCCTCATACCCGATCCAATTCATGCTCACGGGATCGCCGTTCTTCTGGCCGATCGGTATCTCATCGGGCAGGATCCAATCGAAACGCCGCGTCAGCTTGTTGTTCGCCTTGTCCGATTCGGTGACCGTTTGCTCGGGGTCCGCGATGACCGTCACGGTGTGCGGGCCGTCCTTTTTGGCCACGACGTTCATCTGCACATCGATCGCGGCGCCGGCCGGGAGATCGCCCAGCGCGATGACGCCGGCCGGCTGATCGTCCACGAGCACCTTGACGTTGAACGCCGACGCCGCGCTGCCGCCGGTGTTGGCGATCTTCGCCGTGAGCTTCGCCGGATCGCCGGCGATGCGCGGATGCGCCACGTCGAGAGACGTCACGGCCAGATCAGGCAGGCCCAGCACGCCGCTGCTCGACGCGCTCTTCGGTGAACCGCTCGGCGGTTTCGTTTCCGCGTCTTCGGGGCGCTGCCAGACAAAACGCTGCTCGATTTCGTTGTTGGATTCATCCGTCTCGGCGACGCGCCCATCGGGGTCCGCGATGATGCGCACCGCGTGCTCGCCGGGTTTGGTCACCGTGAATTCGATCCCGACATCGAGCGCCCCCCGCCCCGCCGCTCCGGCGTCAACGAGCTTGCGCCCGGCTGAAACACCGTCGATGCGCAGCTCGACGACAAACGGCCCCGCCACCGCAGTGGTCTGATTCGCGATCGCCGCCGTGAACGTCGACGGCTTTCCCGCCACGCGCGGCGAGGAAACGCTGATCCCCGTCACCGACAGGTCCGGCTTCTCGGCCAGGAACGCCGTGCCCACCGTCTCCTGCTGATGCAGAGGCCCGTACCCCGCGGCGATCCCCAGGTGCGCCGCCACCGAGAGCGCAAGCCCGATGACGATCGGCAGATTGGTCTCGCGGGGTTCCATGCGTGGGAGGGAATAGGGTTCAGGGTTCAGGGTTCAGGGTTCAGAATAAAGGCGCGAGGCCTGGGCACTTTAGTGCCTAGGAAGCCTTTTCATTTGTGCTCAGCGTTCGTCGCCCTTGCACTGGCCACGAACGAGAAGTCCTTGATCCCAATCTGCCTCATCGTGTCGATGAGTTGGAGGACCGCCGGGCCGCGGTCGGTCGGGCCGGCGCGGTCGTCGACCGCGACATAGACATGCGGCTGAGGCCCCGTGCGGATCATGTCCGAGAGGGCCGCGCGGAGCGCCGCCGCCTCGATCGGTTTCTGGTTGAGATAGAACTTGCCATCCTGATCGAGCGTGATACCGACCACCTGGCTGTGCTTGGCGGGCTCCGCCGAGGCCAGCGTCGGCAGCTTCACCGGCAGCACGTGGGCGTGCACCATCAGCACCAGCGCGTAAAGCGCAAAGATCAGCAACTGAAACACACAGTCCAGCAGCGGCACGACCTCAAACCGAGGCTCGGTCGCCGCGGTGGCGAATTGGGATTGATATCGGAAGCGCATAAGCCGGGCATTATACGGGAGTGCGGTACGCGGAGCGCGGAATGCGGCGTCAGAAAATAGCCGGGCGGTTACGCCGCCCAGGTCGCTTACCACGCCTAATCAGATGAACAGCGCCGGGCTGACCTTGAAGGTCTGGGCGAGTTTGCGGATGTGGGCTTTGCTCATCTCGCGCTGGCCTTCGAGGATCTTGATGCCCAGCGAGCGGTCGCCCAGCAGTTTGCCGAGGTCCGAGGGCGTCAGGCCCGCCTGCTTGAGGATGTAGCGGAGGGCGACGCGCGGCGACATCTTCGACAATTTTCGGCCGGCACGTTCGGCATCGTATTTCTCGACGAGTTCGCTGACGAGATCGAGGTAGGCATCCTGATCCTTGGTGAGCTTCTGGCCCGCCAGCGCATCGATGATCTCCATCGCGCGGTCGAGCTCGGCGTCGTCACGGATGGGCTTGGGCACGTAGACGCCGACGAGCCCGGCAAAATCAGCGGGCAGGTAGCGGAAGACGAGGGCGTGATGAGTGGTCTTCATAGCGTTTCCTTCCAATGATCTTTGGAGTACTCGGCGTGCGTCATGAACCGTAGCGCATAGACCCGTTGGCGGTTGTAGTGGATCGCGGTGATGAGCCGGAAGTTGTTGCCGCCGATGTTGAAGATCACGACAGTCTTGCCGCTCTCGACTTTCACCTGATCGGCTGTCCGGAACACGGCCTGCACATCGGCGAAGCTCGTCCATGTGGCGGCCTCGGCGACCTGGAGCCATCGCGCCAGCGAAGGCGCGGCCGCCGCATGGTCCGCGGCGTACCCCTCGATGCGCTTGGCCGTGATGATGTGCACACGAGACATTATGTCTCATGTGAGACAAAAAGTCAACAAATTCAGACCCGGCCGGCTTCCGCCTGCGGCTATCAAGGAGGGGGAAGAGGCGCGGCGGCGTGACCCGCGGCCGAAGCGTGCTATAATGGTGGGAATCGAAATGGGCCGATGGCGGCTCGCGATTCGAAGGAGCTTTGACTGTGGCGATTGAACTGACTGAAACGGCGGCGCGCGAGATCAAGACCATCTGCGAGCAGCAGAAGCTGAACCTGGAGAACGTCTACCTCAAGGTCGGCGTCAAGGGCGGCGGTTGCTCGGGGTTCAGCTACATCCTGGACCTGACGGAGAATCACAGCGAAGCGGACGAGGTCGTCGAGCGGCACGGTGTCCGTGTTCTCTGCGATCCGAAGAGCTACCTGTATCTCAACGGCACGGAGATTGATTTCAAGGACGAGCTGATGGGCCGGGGGTTTGTGTTCAAGAATCCCAATGCGACGAGCAGCTGCGGCTGCGGGTCGTCGTTCAGCGCGTGAGAGACATGATTGATTGGTGATGGTTGATTTTTGATTTTGGTTTTCCGATACACGAGGAAATTCGTGCACGCAGCCTGGCGGGAGGCTGGGGGGTTCTGTTTGCCCGCGGAGCCGCAAGGGGCGAGGCAAACGGCCTTGGTTGCGGGTATTCCTTCTATCGCCGGACCGGCTGGGGCGGTAGACTGGGCGACCTTGGAAAAAGGGGATGATGTCAAGATGAATATTCTGATCACCGGGGGCGCTGGGTTTATTGGGTCGCATCTGACCCGGCTTTTGCTGGATCAGGGGCACCGGGTTCACCTGGTGGACAACCTCTCGACGGGCAGGCGTGAGAACATCGCGCCGCTGCTGGGCGACCGCTGCTCTCTGCAGGTTCAGGGGCTCGGCGAGGCGCTCAGTAACGTGGCTTGGCTGCGGGGGTTCGATCAAATCTACCACCTCGCCGCGGCGGTCGGCGTCAAGCTGATTGTCGATGACCCGGTGCACACGATCGAGACGAACGTCCTCGAGACGGCCCGCATCTTGCAGGGTGCAGCGACGTTCAACATCCCGGTGCTGATCACCAGCAGCTCCGAGGTGTATGGCAAGAGCGAGAAGGTGCCGTTTAGTGAAGGCGACGACGTCACTTACGGCGCGACGATCTACAGCCGGTGGAGCTACGCCGCGACCAAGGCGCTCGATGAATATCTGGGCATGGCGTATCACAAACAGCGCGGGCTGGGCGTGGTGGTCGTGCGGCTATTCAACACCGTCGGACCCGGCCAAGTGGGCCAATATGGCATGGTGGTCCCGCGGTTTATCGAAAGGGCGCTCAATAACGAGCCGATAGAGATCTACGGAGATGGCCGGCAGTCGCGCTGTTTCTGCCACGTCCGGGACGTGGTGGGGGCGATGCCCAAGCTTTTGGGCAGCGCTGCTTGCCACGGCCGGGTCTTCAACCTCGGCAGCGATCAGGAAGTGTCGATCGATCAGCTTGCTGATCGGATCATCGCGCTGGCGGGATCGAAGAGCACGAAGCGCCTGATCCCTTACGAGACAGCTTACGGCGCGAAATTTGACGACCTGATGCGTCGCGTGCCGGACCTGAAGCGGGTGCGTGAAGCGATCGGCTTCAAGCCCGAGCGGAACCTGGATCAGATCCTGACCGAGTTGATAGATATGGCCCGAAAGAGCCGATCTTAAGCGAAGAAACCATGCCTCCCGTACCCGACAGTTCGGCGATCCACTACACGCTGGAGCAGGTGCTCTCGCCCTACGTCTCCGTGTTCGCGGTGGCGTGGGCGGTATCGATGATTGCGACGCCGGTGATGCGGAAGCTGGCGCTGGCCAACGGCATTGTCGATTGGCCGGACCTGCGGCGGAAGCACCACCTAGAGCCGGTGGCGTATCTCGGCGGCGTGGCGCTGTTCCTGGGTTGGGCGGCGGGGGTGATGGTCGCCCTGTTCCTGCAGCCTCACACCAGCGCATCGGACGTCCAGCAACTGGCGTTCAAGGCGGTCAAGTTCCCCAACGCCATCCTCGTCGGCGCCCTAGTGATCACGATCGTGGGTCTTGTCGATGACGTCTACGGCTCGAGTCCCCGCGTTAAAATCGGCGGGCAGCTCATCGCCGCCGCCATGCTCGCCGGTAACGAGATCGGCACCAAACTCGCCTCGGGCCTCATCGCCGCGATCTTCGATGCCCTCTCGCTCAATACCAACATCATCCCCGGTTTCAGCAGCCACAATGCCCTGCTCAACCCCTGTTACTATCTCGGCGCCGCGATCGTCGTCTTCATGGTCATCAGCGCCTGTAACGCCACGAACCTGCTCGACGGCTTGGACGGCCTGGCCGCGGGCGTCTCCACGATCACGACCGCCGGCTTCCTCTTCATCGCCGTCGCCATCGCCATGGGCACCTACACCGCCGCGGCGCAGTCGCCGATCTATGATCCCGTCCGCGTCGTCATCTGCCTGGCGCTCATCGGTGCCCTGCTGGGCTTCCTGCCCTACAACTTCAGCCCGGCGAACATCTTCATGGGCGACACCGGTTCGCTGCTGCTGGGCTACCTGAGCGTCTGCATGATCCTGCTCATCGGCGAGAAGGGCGACACGCGGCTCGTCATGGCGGCGCTCGTCGTCTTCGCTGTGCCGATCACGGACACCGCTCTGGCGATCATCCGCCGCAAGGCCAAGGGCCAGCCGATCTTCTCGCCCGACAATTTCCACATGCACCACCAGCTCGTGCGAGCCGGTTTCAAGGTGCCCTACGCCGTGATTATCCTCTACGCCATGGCTGTGGGCTTCGGCATCCTGGGCTGCTCGATGATCTTCATCCGCCTGCGCTTCGTCGCGCTGGTGTTCATGGTCGTGATGGGCTTCATCCTCGTGACCGCCTTCAAGATCGGCCACCGCCAGTACATCACGATCCAGCAGGCCGCGGGCAACGCCCCGCCGCTGCCGCCCAAGCCCGCCGACCAGAGCGACACCGCCACCACTTCATCCACCCCCGCCGAGAGCCCGAAGAATTTCGTCACGCACGCCTGAGCCTCATTTCCCAGAGCCTTTCGCACGTGTTTCGCGTCTTCGTCTAAACCATATCGAAAACCAGCAGTTCAGCCTGATCTTCCGACTTCATCGTCAGCGTAGTCTCCGCCTCGATCGCCGCGCCATCGCCGGTTTCGAGCTTCACACCGTTGACGCTCGCCGCACCACGCGCGACCTGCACCCACGCCTTTCGGCCCGTCGCCAGCGCAAGCTCCACCGTCCCGCCCTTCTGAAGCGTCGCCGCGTAGACCGAAGCGTCCTGATGGATCAACATCGATCCATCACGACCGTCGGGCGTGGCGATCGGCGTCAGCGTGTTGGGCTTCCGCTCGATCCGCTTCTGCTGGTAACCGGGCGTCAGGCCCCGCTCATCCGGCATGATCCATATCTGCAGCAGATGCAGCGGGCGGTCCTTGTGGTGATTGAACTCGCTGTGCCGGATGCCCGAACCGGCGCTCATCACCTGCACATCGCCCGGCTCGATGACACCGCTGCCGCCCGTCGAATCGCGGTGCTCGACGGCTCCAGAATACACGACAGTGATGATCTCCATATCGCGATGCGGGTGCGTGCCGAAACCCGCGCCGGCGGCGATGTTGTCGTCGTTGATCACGCGCAGCGGGCCGTAGCCCATGAAGGCGGGATCGTAGAACTCACCGAACGAAAAGCTGTGCCAGCTGTCGAGCCAGCCGATTTTCGTGTGCCCGCGCTGATCTGCCGGTCGCCGCGTGATCATGATTCGCTCCACACACTTATGCCTTTAAATCCGCGGAAGGCCGCACTGCCCGGAACGTCCGGGCTTTGCCCCCGCCGCTAAACCAACGTACTCTAACCCTTAAATTACCTGCATTCATGCAACCCCAAGAGATTCCAATGACCGACCGTTTCAAGCATCGCATCCTAGCCCACATCACCCACAAAGCCTATCAGCCGCGCCGACCCGAGGCGCTGGCCGAAGAGCTTGGCGTCGAACCCGACGACATCCCCGGATTCCAGGCCGCCATCGCGCAGCTCCTGGAAGAGGGACAGGTCGTCATGGGCGCCGAAGATTCCGTCGCCCTGCCGCCCCTCGGCCGCGAGATGATCGGCGTCTTCCGCAAACATGAGCGCGGCTTCGGGTTCCTCATCCCCGACGCCATCAACGCACACGGCGACCTCTTCATCCCGCCCTCCGACACCGGCGGCGCCCTGACCGGCGACCGCGTCCGCGCCGAAGTCGTCTACTCACGCAAACGCGCCAGCGGCACCGGACACTCGCCCTACACCGGCCGCATCCTCGAGATCATCCAGCGCTCCGCGTCGAAATTCGTCGGCTCGCTCCAGCAGCGCGGACAGCTCCACGTCGTCTACCCTGATGGCCGCGCGATGACCGAGCCGATCGTCATCCGCGACCCCGGCGCGAAGCACGCCAACGTCGGCGACAAGGTCGTCGTCGAACTCACCAAGTATCCCGAGAACGGCATGCTCGCCGAGGGCGTGATCACCGAGGTGCTCGGCGAACCCGGCGCGCCGGAAATCGAAACGCTTGCGATCTGCCGCGTCTACGGCCTCGCCGAGGAGTTCCCCGAGCCCGTGCTTGAGCAGGCGCGCGAGACCGTCAAGAACTACGAGTCCCGCCGCGAACAGTACATGAAGGATCGCACGGATATTCGCGACGATTACGTGATCACGATCGATCCGCCCAACGCGCAGGATTACGACGATGCGATCTCGCTCCGCCGCACCGCCAACGGCTGGGAGCTCGGCGTGCACATCGCCGACGTCGCCGCGTTCGTCACGCAAGGCTCCCCGCTCGACCTCGAGGCCCTCAAGCGCGGCAACTCCGCGTACCTGCCCCGCAAGGTCGTCCCCATGCTCCCCGAGATGCTCTCCAACGGCATCTGCTCCCTCCAGCCCAACGTCGAACGCCTGACACGCACCGCGTGGATGACCTACGACAAGGACGGCAACATCTCCGGCTCCCGTTTCGCCCGCACGCTGATCAAGTCCATCCATCGCCTCACGTACATCGAGGCGCAGGCCCTGATCGACGGCGACCTCGAACTCGCCCGTAAACACGCCAAGTACGATGCGCCTTACACGCCGGAGCTGCTCCAGTGCGTCAAGGACATGAACGAGCTGGCGACCGTGATCCGCAAGCGCCGCCTCAAGGCCGGCATGATCGTCCTCGATCTCCCCGAGGTCGAGCTGATCTACGACACGAAGGGCCACGTCATCGACGCGCAGCCCGAGGATTCGAGCTTCACGCACAAGGTGATCGAAGCCTTCATGGTCGAGGCGAATGAATCGGTGGCGCATGTGTTCGCCGACCTGGCCGTGCCGCTGATCCGCCGCACGCACCCCGATCCGACGACGCACGATGTCTCCGAGCTGCGCTCCTTTGCCCGCGTCGCCGGGTATCAGATCCCGGCGAACCCGACGCGCAAGGAACTGCAGATGCTGCTCGATTCCGTGCGTGACACGCCCGCGGCCAAGGCCGTGCACTTCGCCGTGCTCCGCACGCTGACCCGCGCCGAATACAGCCCGGACCTCATCGGTCACTTCGCGCTGGCCAGCGAACACTACACGCACTTCACCAGCCCGATCCGCCGCTACGCCGATCTCTCCGTGCACCGCGCGTTCGATGCGCTGCTCGACATCCTCGGGCCCCACGGCAAGCTGCCCAAGAACCCCACCGCCGCCAAGCGCCTCGGCAACGATCTGCGCAGCGATCCGCGTGTGCTCGACACGATCGCCCTGCGAGACATGGGCCGTGCCATCTCCCGCACCGAGCGCAACGCCGAGGCCGCCGAGCGCGAGCTCCGCAGCCTGCTCGTGCTCCAGCTCCTGGAGCACCAGCACATCGGCGACATCTTCCCCGGCACCGTCACCGGCGTCGCGGCGTTCGGCGTCTACGTGCAGATCGACAAGTATGTCGTCGATGGCATGATCCGCCTGCCCGATCTCCCCGGTGCCCCCGCCGAGCAGTGGAAGCTCAACGTCGGCGCCGGCTGCCTCGTCGCCCAGCGCTCCGGCCACCGCCTGACCGTCGGCGACCAGTTGCAGGTGCAGATCAACAGCGTCGATCTCGCACGCCGCCAGCTCAACCTGCTGATCGTCGACGACCGCTTCGTCGGATCGAGCGCCCACCAGCTCAAGAAGAAAGTCGGTCAGCCCCCGAGCAAGCCGCCCGAGAAGTCCCACTTCAAGAAGGGCCAAAGCCCCCGCCGCAGCTTCGGTAAAGCAGGCGTCGGCAAAACCGCCGGCACCGGCAAAGGCGGCTCCAGCAAGGGCGGGTTCCGCAAAGGCAAGGACAAAAAGAAAAAGCGCGGCCGGGGACGGTAACGAGTTGAGTGCCTACCGATGCTAACCATCCGCGATCGAGTTTTCGACATTTCGTCAGCAAAGCTCGGCGCGATCATGTCACTCGACGAGGATGCCGGATGGCAGTGCAAGTGGTACTTCGAGTTCGAGACTGTGGCGCGCAAATTTGACGACGAGAATTGGCACCCGAAGTTGTATGCCGAATCTCTGCTTATTTCGCTACCCGGTCCTGACGCACTGCCCGGCCAATCGGTGCAGGTGCATGACCCGCATAATGCGGACAGCGAGCCGAATTTTCAACTCTACGTGTTTGAGCACGAGCCCGCGTGGGATGTTCGAATTTACTTCGGTGAATGGCACGGCGAATTGATCGATGTCACGATTGATGCGAAGGCCGACGTTTGTTGGGACGACATCTACGGCACGGCGGTGCCGATTCGCTTGCATTGCCGCGTGTCATTCGAGGGCATCAATGTCTGGGATCGTAGTGAGGAATCCGCCCGGTCACGCTTGGCTGCACTCTACGATCCCGCTCGTTACTTTTGCGAAAAGGCGCGGATCGGCTTCAACTATCGGTTGCGGCCGATCACCGGTTGACGGCGAAATCTCGTCACCCAATCTCCACAATCAAAAACCGCTTCGTCCCCTTCGGCAGATCGACACGCACGGTTTCGCCGATGCGGGCTTTCATCAGGGCTTCGCCCATCGGACTGCCGGCGGTGACTTCGATGTAGTCGAAGCTGAAGCTGCCGCTGGCCTCGCCGACGATCTTGTAGAGGTCCTCGTCATTATTGTCCACATCGCGGAGCTTGACGGTCGCGCCCAGGAAGACGATGTCCTCGGGCATGGCCGAGTCGTCGGCGACCTGCACGATCTTGAGCCGCTCCTCGAGGCGGCGGATGTCGGCTTCGTTGAGGCCCTGGTCCTCACGCGCGGCGTGGTAGTCGGCGTTTTCCTTGAGATCGCCCAGCGCACGGGCCTCGGCGATGCGGACCACGAGGATCGGGCGCTTGGCCTTGAGTTCCTCGAGCTTCGCTTCGAGCTGCTGCTTTTCTTCGGCGGTGACGAAATCCATGACGCGTTCTCCGTCGCACCGGCACCGATCGGCCGGGGGATGATTGATTGGGTCCACAATGATATCGCAAATCAGTCGGTAAACCGAGCCGAGCCCGTCGAAACGGGCCTTCGCAGGCCCATCACTCCCGCCGCCGCCGAGCCCAGCAGCACCGCCGCGGCCCGGACCGTCGCCCCGGCAATATCGCCGGGCTCCGCATCGCTGACCAGCGACCAGACCGTGTAAAGCGGGGACCAGTAGGCGTAATCCAGCGACCCGGTCCAGGCCGCCATCGGCAATCCGCCCAGCAGCAGGAGCGTGCACCAGAGCATGGCGATGCCGCGCGTCAGGCCGTTGGCGCCGGGGCGTGTGCCGAGCCAGATCATCACGCCCGCCGCCGCCGTCCAGACCGCCAGTTGCAGGTCGATCACCAGCGTCCGCCCTAGCGACCAGCCGAGCATGATGCGCATCGGCCAGATGACGATCTGGCTGACGAGCATCAGGCCCATCCAATCGTAGAGCACGCCGAGGCCGCCGATCGAAGACTGGCTCAGCCTCACGACCGGCCAGATCAGGCCCATGCCCACGATCATCGACATCAGCATGCCCCGCACGGCTGGCGTGACGCGCTGGCCGAATTCCGCGACGTGGTCGCCGAAGATCACGCCGGACATCAAAGGCGGATCGATCGCGAGGTTCACCGCCCAGCTCAGCAGCAGCCAGACGCTCCAGCCCATGAGCAGCTGTCGCGAAACCTTGCGCGTTGAAGTGGGGTTGATCACTGTCCCAAAGTGTAGCGGAGGTCGCCCGTTTCAGCAGTCTTGTGGATCAGGATCGCGTCGCCCGAAACATCGACGACCTTGCCCGACAGATCGCCGCCCTCGACCTCGCGGATCACCTTCTCGATGTTCTTGAGCTTCTGCACATACTTGGGCTCGTAGAAGCGTTCCTCATCGGGGGCGCAGCCCCAGCGGATCTGGCCGTCGCGCGTCACGAGCACCAATTGCGGATCACCGCGGCGGAGCCGGTAGCCCTGGTTGCTCACATCAATCGCCTGCACCTGCTTGGCCCACTTCTGCACCGTGACGACCGCCGCGAGCTTGAGCCCCGCGCGGACATCGAGCCCCTGCCAGGTCTGGCCCACGGCCGGAGGCGGAGCCTTGATGCCCGTGATCACCGGCAGATTCGGCTTCTTGCTCGCATCCAGCGGATAGGACATCGGCAGCCGGACGCCCTCGCTGTCCACTAGGTGCAGCACCTGATCGACCTGCACCATCGCCGCGGGCTGGCGATAATCGGCGAGCACCTCGATGCGCCCGCCCGGCAGACGCGTCACGTGCTCAACCTTTTTCACCCAGGGATTGGCGCTCAGCAGGTCCGCCGCATCGTGCAGGCAGAGCTTGTTGAACGGGTCGGTCTCGATGGCGCCCTGCACCGCCGTGAACATCTTCTTCGACTCGTTGGCGGGCATCCACACCGGGATCTGCTGCAGCACGATCTCAGGCTTCTCATCGTGGCTGGCGCCGATCGTCGCCTTGAGCCGGCGCTCGGCCATGGGCCAGCCGACCACCGCGATCGTCAGCACAATGGCCCACGAACCGGCGGTGATGATGTAGAGCGTCCGCTGCGGGCTCCAGGGCGTGCGCTCACGCTTGGCCGGCTTCTTGGCTGTCTTCTTGCGCTTGGTCGTGGAGCTTAAAAACCAACCCATTTCTCAACCTCAAAGTTCAAAGGGTGCTGGGTTCAGGGACGATGGCGGGTATCGAGATTGGTGTCGCGGGTCCTGCCTCGGCTGTCGCCTCGGCGTGGACCCATAACCCCGAACCGTTGACCCCACTCCTCCCACCGTCTATCGGCAAACTCACCCTTTCAACGCCAACCGAACCAGCAGGTCGCACAGCCGCGGCATCTCGTAACCCACTTTCGCCGCCGCTTTTGGCAGCAGGGAATGGTCCGTGAAGCCCGGCAGCGTGTTGATCTCCAGGAACCAGAGCCGATTCTGGTCGTCCACGATGAAATCGACCCGGCTCAGGTGGCGGCAGCCGATCGCGGTGAACACCGTCCACGCCGCCTTCTTGAGCTGCTCGACCGTCGCCTCCGGCAGCTGCAGGTCGAATTCGTAGCGGGTGTCGTCTCGGAAATATTTTGCCTCGTGATCGTAATGGTCCGTCGCGGGCCTGATCCAGATCGGCGGGAGCACCTGCTGATCGAGGATGCCGACCGTGATCTCGCGCCCCGCCACGTACGTCTCCGCCATGCCGAACGCGAAGTGCGAATGCAGCTTCTTGCGGGCATCGTCCACGTCCGCCGCCGTCTTGCAGATCCAGACGCCGTAGCTGCTGCCCTCCGTCAGGGCCTTGATCGCCATCGGCGGCTGCATCGTCAGCGGCGTCGTCGGCCCGAGCTGCTGGTAGGCCGGCGTCATCACGCCCG
Source organism: Planctomycetota bacterium (assembly GCA_043788485.1). Lineage (GTDB taxonomy): Bacteria > Planctomycetota > Phycisphaerae > Phycisphaerales > Zrk34 > JAYVTU01. The sequence goes on along the minus strand of JAYVTU010000088.1, from coordinate 27,993 downwards.
CCCGCTCCGCCACCTGCTTGCTCGCGCACTTGTCCATCGCCACCCACGCCGCCCGCGGCTTGCTGCCGACATATTTCACACCCTTGCCATCCAGGATCCGCTGCAGCGCCCCGCCCTCGCCCCACCTTCCATGCAGCACCGGAAACACCACATCGCACGGCGTATCAAGCCCCTTCAAATCATCGGGCCCGACATCCGATTCGATCACCTCATGCCCCGCCTTCCGCAGCGCCGCCGCCACCGAGGCCGCACTCTTGAGCGAAACCTCTCGTTCACGGTCCGGCCCGCCACCGAGCACCAAGATTTTCAACGGTGAATCAGTCATGGCGTCCTTATTCCCAAACGACAACCTCGCGTTGCAGCGTCACGCCCATCTTCTTCTGCACCTCTTCGGTGACGTGATCCATCACCGCCAGCACATCGCGGGCCGCGCCGCCCTGATGCAGCACGACGAAATTCGCGTGCCGCGGCGAAACCTCCGCGCCGCCGATGCGGAAACCCTTGAGCCCCGCCTCCTCGATGAGCATCCCGGCACCCTTGTCGCTCTGGCTCCGCGGGTTCTTGAACGCGCACCCCGCCGACCGGGCGCCCATGGGCTGGCTCTGGGACTTGAATTGCATGATCTCGATGAGCCTCTTGCGCAGCGCCGCCTTGTCCGCCACCGAAGTCAGTGCGAACTCCGCCTCCACCACGATCCGCTCGCCCAGGTTCGAGTGCCGATACCCGAACTCCAGCGACTCGCGGGCGAGCCTGACGACCGAGCCATCGACATCGACGACCGTCACACTCGCCACGTAATCGCCGATCTGTCCGAATTTTCCGCCCGCGTTCATCCGCAGTGCCCCGCCCACCGTCGCCGGGATCCCCGCGAGATTTTCCAATCCCGCCAGACCCTCACGCACCGTCGCCGTGATCAATTGTTCAAGATTCGCCCCGCCACCCGCCGTCGCGCCGCTCGCCCCGACGCGGAAATCGCGGAACACCGGCGCATCAAGCAGCACCACCACCCCGCCCACCACGCCCTCGGGCACCAGGAGATTCGCCCCCTTGCCCAAAACGCGCAGCGGCGTCTGCGACTCCGCGCACCGTCGCACAATCTCGCTCAGTTGTTGCACGCTGACCGGCCGCGCCAAAACCTGCGCCGACCCGCCCACGCCATACCACGTCAAAGGCCCCAGCGCCACGCCCCGTTCAAAAGGCGCGCCCAGTTCCTTGAGCAATCCCTCGCAATCCATCGCGGCATCCGTTGCCATGGTCACCATCATAATCGCCCACCCGTTTCACCGCACCGCACTTTTCCGTTGAATCAACCCCTTCGGCCAAATTCCGGGGGATTCCGGGGGCTACTTCTCCTTCATCACAAACTCGCCTTCCCAATCCGTCCCCGGAGGTGTCTCGCGATTCACCGCGATGCGTTCAATGAACACCTCCGACGCCCGGTCTTTGCCCAGCGCCAGGATCGCTTCCCGAAACCGGCGCTCCGCCTGATCCCACTGCCGACGCCGGTAATCGGCCAGCGCGGCTTCAAACTTCCGATACCCCGCGAGACGCACCGCCGGCACCTCGCCCGCCAGCCCCAGCAACTCAAACACACGCACTTTTTCCTTCTTGCCTTTGACGGTCAAGAGATCCAGTTCGCGCACCTCGATCGCCGCGCCGGCGCTTTCCCGAGTCTCCGGGCCGATCATGATCCGCGTGCCGTATACGCTGTTGGCCCCCTCGAGTCTCGACCCGAGATTGATGTTGTCGCCGACCACCGTGTAGTTCATCTGCTGCAGCGACCCGATGTTGCCCACGATCGCCGGGCCCGTCTGGATCCCGATCCGCATGTCCATCAGCGGCAGCCCCTTCTTCTTCCACACCTCCCAAAGCTCCATCAGCTTCCGCTGCTGATCCAGCGCCGCCTTGCATGCCCGCAGCGCATCATCCGGCCGGGCCAGCGGCGCGCCCCAGAACGCAAGGATCGCATCGCCCATGTATTTGTCGAGCGTCCCTTCCTGCGAAAGGATCGTCTCGGTCATCACGTTCAGATAATCATTGAGAATCGCGATCGTCCCCTCGGGCGAGAGCTTTTCGGCGATCGACGTGAAGCCTCGCAGATCGGAGAAAAACACCGTCAGATTCGCCTTCTCCCCGCCGAGGCTCAGCTTCGTCGGATCCTTGAGCAGATGCTCGACGACCGACGCCGCGACGTAGCGCTGGAAAGTCTGCTTGATGAACAGCCGCTCGCGCAAACCGGCGACCATGTGATTGATAGCCCCACCGAGCTGGCCGATCTCGTCCTCGCTCGTCACGGTCACCTGCTGATTGAGATCCCCCGTGCCGATGCGCTCGGCAACGATCTGCATGTCCACCAGTGGCCGCGTTGCTGATCGAGCCGCGCGCCACGCGATGTAGAACACGAGCAGCACCACGCCGCTCGTCATCAGGAGGATCACCAGCCCCAGCCTCGCCGATGCGCTCTCGATCTCGGCGCTGGTGGCGACCGTCGCCTCGCCGATGTCCGCCTTGATCTGCTTCGCGGGCCGCAGAATCGGCTCCAGCGGCGACTTCACCAGGTAATACCACGTCTGCTGAGGCCCGGTCCACCCGGTCGTCTGCGCCGCGCGGAACGGCACCGTCGCATACGTGTAAATGCTCGCCTCGCCGTCCGCGCTGTTGTGTACCTCAAAACCCGAGCCCGTCTCCGGCGCCGCCTTGATCTTCTCGAACACCGCGTTGAACGCGCTGTCCTTGAGTTCCTTGACCTGCTGCGGCTTGAGATTCATGTCCACCTTCGCCTGCGCATCCTCATATACCGCGCTGACGCGCACCTGGCCTTCCTCATCCAGCAGCACCGCCTCAGAGACGTCCAGCTCGCCGATCGCAAAAAGGTCGCGCGTGATCTCCGCCTTCTTGACGTCGATCGCCGCGACCGCCAGCAGCTCGCCGGTCTTGGAATCGTAAACGGGATTCGTGCAGCTGATGACCAGGTCGCCGCGGTCGGAACTGACGTAGCGGTCGGTCCACGTCAGTGCGTGGTTCTTCTCAGCCGTCTGATACCAGGGCCGCTTCCGCGGGTCGTAATCGTCGGTGAACGATGTGCCGCCGGGGTAGCCGAGGATGAAACCGTCGCGGTGACCGAGATAGACGCTCGCGCATCCGGGCACGGTGCGCTGCGTGTGCACAAAAAACCCGCCCAGCTGCCGCAGCCGATTGAGCTGCGTCTGCACATCCGCAAGCTTCACGTCTTTCACCAGGTGATACATCGTGTAAGGCTTGGCCGCGAAATCATTCTTGAAAAACTCGGGGTTCGCCTTGAGCTTGACCATCTCCACGGAACTGTAGAGCGGCAGCGATTTGGGCGCGATCACATCCGTGCTCAGATACTGCTCGGCGAGCCGGCCCTCGAGGATCGCCGCCTTGTTGATCGTCTCGAAAAATGCCGCGAGCGCCGCCGCCTTTTCGCGCACGATCTTCAGGTGCGTCTTCTCGACCTGCTCGCGGAGCACCTTCGCGGTCTTGTCGGAGATCTGCTCGCCAGTCGTCTTGTTCTGGGTGACGAGACGGTTGCGAAGCCCGTGCGAGCTGTCGAGGAACACGACGACCGCCAGCGCCAGCGGCACGATCGCCAGGGCCAGCAGGAGCAGAAAGAGCTTGGAGAATATTCGCATGGAATGACACAATTCGCCGCGGGTGTAAGAAGCTCACAACACGGCGCGGCATTGTACCGACGGACGTGTCATTGCACGCGGACCGCACGTATGGAAATTGCGAATGCCAATCCGCCGCTGCGACGGTTAAAATCCCCTCATGAACAACCTGAACAGCCTCATCATCTCCCTGCTCATCGGCATCGCCGCCGGCTGGCTCGCCGGTGTCATCCGCGGCGGACGCGGATTCGGCATCCTCGGCAACCTCATCGTCGGTATCCTCGGAAGCATCCTCGGCGGAGTGGTCTTCGGAATGCTGGGCATCGGTGTCACCAACCTCATCGGCGTCATCATCCAGGCCACCATCGGAGCCCTGCTGCTCCTGTTTCTCCTCGGGTTCGTCCAGGGCAAGAAACGATAAGTGTCTCAATTGAAAAACCCCCGGCTTGCGCCGGGGGCTTGCTCGGATTGAATCTGATTTTCCTGAATCCTGAACCTTTATCCGTTCTTCTTGGCAAACTCACCCATGAACTGCGCCAGCGCCTTTGTGCCCTCGACCGGCATCGCGTTGTAGATCGACGCGCGGCAGCCGCCGACGCTGCGGTGGCCCTTCAGACCGTCCATCCCCGCCGCCTTCGCTTCCTTGACGAACTGCTCCTCCAGCGCCTCGCTGGGCAGACGCCACACGACGTTCATCTTGGACCGCACGCTCTTCTCAACCGGGCTGCGGTAGTAACCGCCGGAGCCGTCGATCGCGTTGTAGAGGATCGCGCTGCGCTGTGCCGCCATGTCCGCAGCGTACTTCAACCCGCCCTGGCCCTTGAGCCACTCCAGCACGAGCTTGATCATCCAAATCTGGAACACAGGCGGCGTGTTGTGCATCGAATTGTCCGCCGCGTGCGGCTTGTACCCGAGGTACGCCGGCAAAGTCGCCGGGCAAGCCTCAACCAAATCCTTGCGGATGATCACGATCGCCACACCGGCCGGCCCGACATTCTTCTGCGCCCCGGCGTACACCAGACTGAACCGGTCCCACGGGATCTCCCGGCTCATGAAGTCGCTGCTCATGTCCGCGACCATCGGCACATTCAGCGTCGGGAAATCCTGCCACTGGATCCCGCCGATCGTCTCGTTACTCGTCAGGTGGTAGTACGTCGCGCCATCGGTGACCTTGATCGCTTTGGGGTCGGGCAGCGTGGAATAGTTGTTCGCCTTGTCGTCGAAAGTGACGCTGATCTTGCCGAACTGCTTCGCGTCGCCGATCGCCTTCTTGGCCCACGCGCCGGTGTTACCATAGTCCGCGCTCTTGCCGCCGTGCAGCAGATTCATCGGCACCATGGCGAACTGGAGCGTCGCCCCGCCGCCCAGGAAGAGCACCTGATGCGTGTCGGGCACGTTGAGAAGCTGCTTGACGAGATCGAGCGCCGCCTGGTGCACCGCCTCGACAGGCTTGGTGCGGTGGCTCATCTCGATCAGGCTCATGCCTAGCCCGCCGAACTCGACGAATTCCTTCTGCGCCGCTTCAAGGACGGGCAGCGGCAGCGTGCAGGGACCGGCGGAGAAATTGAAGATGCGTTTCATGGCGTGTCACCCAAAGATTGTGCAGAAACCGGCGCCCAGCGGCACCGGGCCGGGCATGATATCACGGCTGGTTGCGAGGACAACGCCGCGGCAACTTACGGATTGAGCGCCTTGCCCAACGACTCGGTCATGGTCTGAATCCCGGCGACATCAAAGCCGAAGTAAAACACTGCCGTCCGCTCACCAAACACCCGTGTCTGATGCGGCACGGCGGCGTTTTTCTCGTAGGCGGCGAGGAATTCCGCGCGGTCCTTGGGCGTGTCCCACACGGTGACCCAGATGCCGCGCAGCGTCTTGCGATCCTTGACTGGCTTGCCGTCTTCCGCCACGTCGCTGACCAGGAGGAAGCGGTCGTTGCCCCAGCCCGCGGCGGCCTCCGTGGTGGCATCGCGGAGCTGGTCGCCGTAGCGGCTGGCCGGGGAACTGAGGATCGCGCACATCAATTCGCCCATCGTGTCCTTGCGCACCACGCACAGGCCCTGCTTCTTGAGCAGCGTTTCGATCTGCGGCTCGTCGATCGGCAGCGGATCGTCCTTCTTGGCCGGGTCCCAGTACTTCTCGGGGTGGATCATCTGCTCCATCGAGCGCGGCGGATCGCGCAGGAGATCAGTCAGGAGCGTCGCGTCGTACTTGAGCTTGCCGTCGTTCTTGCCGCTGCGTGCGCTGACGCCGCGCTCCATGAACTCCTGGCCGATGCCGTAGCCCTCCATGTGCGAGGCCAGATACGGCGTCGAGGCATTGCCCGATTCGCCGATCAACTGTGCGATGCCGAGCGGCAGGAGCACCGGGAGCTCGACGAGGGCATTGAACATCTCGTGTTTGGCGAGGTAGAGATTCGCCTGCTGCTGGGCCGACCCCTCGATGATGGCGTGGATCACGCGCTGCATGTCCTGCGAGGCGTGGCTGTATTTCTTGTCCAGCGCATCAAGATCAACCCGCTGATCGTCCATCGCATGGCCCAGCTCGTGCGCCAGCACATAACGGCCAATAAAACTGATCCCCGGCGAACGCCCGCGGATCAGCATCACCCGCTTCTTCTCCGGGTCATACGCGCCCAGCACATTGTCGGAGAAGAGGTCCATCTCCTTCATCATGTCCACGCCCGCCGGCAGCAGACCGATCACTTTCAACCCCGCCATCTCGCGGTCGCTCGCCTCGCCGGTTAGGTCCTTGGCCAATTCCTCGCGCTCCAGCGCGGCGAACTGCTCCGGCGTGATCTCCTCGACGACCAGCGGCGTCGTCAGCTTCTGACCGCGGATCGCCTCGAGCTTCCCGCCGATCTCCCGCGCCATGTCCGGCGGAGACATCGGGATGGGCAGCGTGCACCCCGCCGCTGTCAGCGCCGCACCGATCACCATCGCGAACCGGATTCCACCGCACGTCCAACGTCGCATCGTCATTTTTACACTCGCAGGGGGACGGAAGTATACGCCCTACCCGCTCAACGCCCCGCGGTTGCACCGGCGCGGGAGACTCTGAATAGCGCCCGGTCATCGCGGCCCGCGGCGTTTGGTTGGAGCGGCCTTTTCGAAAAGCGCTTCATGCGCGGCGACCAGGAGAGACTTTTTGGCTTCAACATTGGGCTGAATGGCGGCGATTTGTAGGGCCGCGGCAAAGTCATTGTTGTAGACCTGCAGCCGGACGAGTGTGGCGAGGATTTCGACGCGGCCCTCGGAGGCGCTGCCCTCGGACGCGGAGAGCTGGGCAGCCTTGCCCGCGGCGGCGAGGGCTTTGGCCTGGTCGCCCATGTCCCAGAGTTTGTTGATGATGATGCTGAGCGCGTGGTAGTCGCGGGGATTGGCGAGCTCGACTTCGAGGCTGCGGTCGAGAATCTCGCGGACACCGTCGTAGTTGCGGGTCCGCTCGCAGGCGCTCAGCAGATCCTCGAGCAGGTCGGCGTTGATGCCCTTGAGGCGGGCGACGACGGCATCGGTGTCGCCGGCGAGCACGGCCTGCCGCGCGGCGCGGCCGAACGGGCCGTTGGCGGTGAAGTCGTTTTCAGGGGCGCTCTTGAGCGCGGCCTTGTAGTCGGTCGGCGTAACAACCGGCACGGCTTCAATCGCATCGGCCAGACCGCTCTCGACCGCCGCGGCGAGCCGGGGATCGGGCGGCGCGGGGAGCTGCTTCAACAGTCCATCGGCGGCCTGAAGAAATTTGCGAGCCGCGGGGCGATCGCCTTTGCGGAGCAGTGCCGCGGCGATCTGCAACTGCAATTCGATGCGCCGTGCGGGATTCTCCGCCACGGTAATCAACCGCTCGGCGAAATCAAACCGCCCGAGTTTGATCTGGCGTTCGACGACGGACTTCAGTGGATCGTCCGCCACAGTCAGGCCCGGCGGCGGCTGGTAACGCTTGAGGATCGCGAGCGCGGGATCAACGCGATTGGTGAACAGCATCGCCTCGGCTGCAGCGCCGAGCAGGGAGGCATTTTCTGGCTGCTCGACTCCGGGGATTTTCTGGACGATCGCGAGGATCTCATCGGCGATCTTCACGGCGCCTTCAAAATCACCATGTCGGAAGCGGCCTTTGAGCGTGATGAGGAGGAGCGCGACGCGGTCGGCGGCTTGTGCATCGGCTTTACACGCCAGATTGCACTGCGTCGCCAAAGTCGTGGAGGGATCGTTATTCCTGAAGGCTTCCTGGGCGGCGATCGCGGCTTCACGGTCGCCGAAAACGGCGTAGACCCGGGCGGCAACGCGGGGCAGGTGATTGGCATCGACATCGAGGCCGGCGGCGACGAGCTGGCGGATCTGCGCGAGCATGGCCTCGGCGGGAACGGAGCCCTTGAGCGGCGGCGTATAGGCGGCTGCCTGGGCGGGAGCCGGCGCGGGCGGCGCGACGATGTCCTGGGGCGGCGGCTTGGCGATCGGTGCGTTGGCGTGTGGCACATCGGCCGCGGTGCCTTGCGATGCGGATTGGCCGGGCGAGCTCCAGATCATGAGCCCGACGACGGCGAGCGCGATGACCGCAAACACGGCGCCGACGATGATCAGATGCGATCGCCGCAACCGGCCGGGACTGGGCCGCGGCGGTGGCGGCGGTTCAAAAAACTGCGGCGGATTGGGCGGCGGCAACTCAAGCGACCACGAGGCGGTGGCGACCACGGTGGCCTTGGGCTTGGCCTCGGGCTTGGCCACGGGCTTGGCCACGGACTTGGCCACGGACTTCGATTTTGTTTTCCGGGATCGCTTGATTTTGACGGGGCGGAGAGTCGCCCCGGGGTCGGCGATGATTTCGCTCTCCGCCGGAGCTGTGAAAACGGTCTTGCAGCGCGAGCACTTGCCCTTGGTCCCAGCGCTGCTCGCGGGCACCTTCATCCTCTTGCCGCAGTTTGGGCACCGAAAGACGATCATCGCTCCCGCCTCCATGCCCGTGAAGCCCAGCGACCGAACCCGGACCTTGAAGGATAATGCCGCGTCGCGCGACTGTCACTTGAAAAACTGCCGCCAGGCCCGGGGCCGCCGCCGCTCTCGTCAATGGCCCGATGGCCGGTTAGAGTCTCGTGCCCAATAGAGGATCCGCGCCATGGCCCATTTCGCTGACACGCTGCTCGACACCGTCCGCCGCAAGGGCGCGCCGGTTTGCGTCGGGATCGATCCCGTCTTCGACCGCCTTCCCGCCGAGCTCCGCGCCGAGGTGGGGGGCGAGCTCGACAAGGTCGATGCGATCGTCGAGTTCGTCGGCCAGGTGCTCGAAGCCGTCGCGCGTCACGTCCCCGCTGTGAAGTTCCAGTCCGCGTGTTTCGAGCGCTACGGAGCCGCGGGTCACGGGGCGTATCACTACCTCATCAGCGAGGCGAAGGAGCTTGGCCTCGTCGTCGTCGGCGACTGCAAACGCGGCGACATCGGCGTGACGGCCGCCCACTACGCCGCCGCTTCACTGCTCGATCTGCCCGGCTTCCAGGCCTCCGGCGGGGCCGCGCCCGATTCGGTCACCATCAACAGCTACTTCGGCGTCGACGGCATCAAACCCTTCACCGACCTCGCCGCCACGCATGACAAGGGCGTCTTCGCCCTCGTCCGCACCTCCAACCCCGGCGGTGACGCAATCCAGTCGCTCACCCTCGCCGACGGCCGGACCGTCGCCGACGCCGTCGCGCAGCTCATCGCACAGATCGGCTCCGAGCCGCGCCTCATCGGCAAATCCGGCTACTCGCTGCTCGGCGCCGTCGTCGGCGCGACCAAGCCCGGCGACGCCGCCCGTCTCCGCGCCTTGATGCCGCAGCAGATCTTCCTCGTCCCCGGCTACGGCGCGCAGGGCGGAGCCGCCGACGATGTCCGCGCCTGCTTCAAACCCGACCGCACCGGCGCCCTCATCACGGCGAGCCGCTCCATCACATTCGCCTTCGACGGCAAAGACAGCGAGGACTGGATCGCCCTCATCGAGGAAGCGGCGGAGAACATGAAGAAAGAAATCACCGCGATCCTTGGTTAACGGGTTAACAAGTTGACGAATTAACGGGTTGCCGAGTTCGATGCCCTCGCCGTGTCCGGCCCGTTAACCCGTTAACCCATTAACCCGTTAACTCATTACACTGCTCCCATGATCTGCAAGATTCACGGCACCCTTGAAACCATCGTCGACGGCCGCGCCCGCATCGACCTGCCCGGCGGGCTCACCTACGAACTGCTCCTCTCCGCCTACACCTCCGCGCGGCTCGGCGGCGACATCGGCAAGCCCGTCACCCTCCACACCATCTACTACCTCGAAGGCTCCTCCTCCGGCGGCAACATGACGCCCCGACTCGTCGGCTTCACCAGCGAAACCGACCGCCAGTTCTTCGACCTCTTCACCTCCGTCAAAGGCATCGGCCCCAAGAAAGCGCTCCGCGCCATGTCCATGAGCAGCGCCCAGATCGCCGCCGCCATCGCCGACCGCGACATCAAGCTCCTCCAGACACTCCCCGAGGTCGGCAAGCGCACCGCCGAGACGATCGTCGCCGAGCTCCACGGCAAGGTCGATAAATTCCTAGGCACCGTCGCCAGCGAGCGCAGCGCCACCGGCGCCCCAGCCCCCGCCCCGATCCGCGGCCCGTCCCGCGAAGCCCTCGAAGTCCTCGTCCAACTCGGCGAAAATCGTTCCCAGGCGATGCAGTGGATCGACGATGTCCTCACACGCCAACCCGACCTGACCGATTCGCAGGCCCTGATCACGGAAGTTTTGCGCCTCAAGGTCGGTAAGTAACAGCGCAGCGCCCACATCTCACCGCAGCCGATTGTCTTCGACGATCTGCCCGTCTTCCATGCGGATCATGCGGTCCGCGCGGTGCGCGAGCTGCGTGTCGTGCGTCACCATCACGATCGCCTGCCCCGCCGCGGCCAGTTCGCTGAAGATCTCCGCGACGCGCTCGCCGTTGGCGCGGTCCAGGTTCCCCGTCGGCTCGTCGGCCAGCAGCGCCGCCGGCTCGTTGGCCAGCGCCCGGGCGATCGCCACGCGCTGCTGCTCACCGCCCGAGAGGCGGTTCGTGCGGCGCGTCAGCTTGTCGCCTAAACCCAGTCGCTTGAGCAGACCCTCCGCCCGGTCCGCCGCCTCGGAGCGCGACCAGCGGCCGTGCTTCCACATCGGAAGGCAGACATTCTCCTGCGCCGAGAATTCGCGCAGCAGGTAGTGAAACTGAAACACGAAGCCGATCTTCTCGTTGCGGAGCTGCGCCAGCTCGCCGTCGTCAAGTTCGCTGGTGTTCTGGCCGTCCACGAAGACCATCGGCGCGGGATCGAATCGCTGCATGTCGCCGTTGACCTGCATGCCCATCGATGGCCGATCGAGACCGCCGAGCAGGTAGAGCAGCGTCGATTTCCCGGAGCCCGAAGCGCCGACGATCGAGACGTAGCCACGGTGTTCGATGCTGAGGTCCACGCCGCGCAGCACGTGAGCCGGCGCCTCCGCGGTGCCCAGCACGCGGTGAAGATTCACCGTCTTGAGCAGCGGCGCGTTTGCGGCCCGCGCCGCATTCTCCGCGATCATCGTGTCAGTGTGCCCCACGGATCACCTCCACGGGGTCGTACCGCGCCGCGCGGCGTGCGGGATAAACACTCGCAACCATCACCACCGCGATCGCCGCGACGAACGCCGTGATGTACATGCTGCGGTGCTCGCTCATCAGCATGCCCTCGGCCTTGATGAGCCCCTCCATCTTGATGGGCAATCGGCGCAACCCTTCAATGACCAACTTGCCGATGACCGAGCCGAGCGTCGCGCCGATGAGGCCGATCACGAGCCCCTGGTTGAGGAAGATGAGCGTGATGTCGCGCCGCGAGAAGCCGAAGCTTTTGAGGATCGCGATGTCGTTGACGCGCTCCAGCACGGCCATGATGAGGATGTTCAGGACGCCGAACGCCGCCACCAGCAGCAGCGCCCCGGTGATGATGTAGGTGATCATGTCCTGGATCGCGAAGATCTTCAGGAAATTCTCGTTCGTCTCCTGCCACGCCTCGGTCTTGTACCCCGCGATCGCTTCGATCTGTGCCGCGTAGGCCTGGGCGAGTGTGTAGTCGTCGGTGCGCAGCGTCAGGCGGTTGATGATGTTCTTCTTGTCCAGCAGCGTCTGCGCGTTGTTGATGAGCATGTAGACGCGACCGTAATCGACGGGCGTCACGCCGGTCTGGAAGATGCCGACGATGCGGGCGAGCGTCCGGCCGCCGGTGGATGACGCGAGCCCGACCGAATCACCGAGCTTCGCCCCCAGCAGCTGCGCCACGCCGCGGCCCAGCACCACGCCGTCCGCCGTCCCGCGCAGCTTCGCGAAATCCCCCTCGACGATCTTCAGGCCGATCGTCGTGACAACCTGCTGCTGCTCCGGCTCGACGCCGAGGATCTCGACGCTCAGCGTCTTCGTTCCGTACGTCGCGATCGCATCGCCCGTCACCTCCGGCGCGACCGCAAGGATCCCCGGCATCTGACGCAGCTTCATCGTCAAGCCCGCAGGGTTCTTGATCTTCTTGACCTGATCGCGCGGCTTGACACGATCGACCGACAGCACCGCCGACGGCTGCGGGTACGCCAATTCCAGAATCGGCGTCCGGCTCTCACGCGGCTCATCATTCACGACAATGTGCCCCGAACTCTCGACCGTCTCGATGATGAACTTGTCGCGGAACCCGAGCATCATCGCGAACATGCTCAGGAACATCATCACACTGATCACCACGCCCGCGATGCAGATCAGCGTCTGCCGCCGATGCGTCAGCAGATACCGCAGCGAGATGTGCCAGAGTGTGAGCGACATGTATCAATCACTCAGTGAAATCCCTTGAACGTCCCGCCCGAGTCGGCGGGTTTGTTGAGGCCCGCGGCGGTCGCCGGATCAATATGAACCGTGCGCACCGACTGGCCCTCCCGCAGGTCGGCGATCGGGCTGATCACCACCTGATCGCCGTCGCTCAGGCCCTTGCTCACCTCCGACCGCTCGATGCTCGTGACACCGAGCTCGATCGCGACCCGCTCGACCTTGCCGCCGCGCACCACCCACACCGCTGCCTTCTGCATCGCGCCGTCCCCGGCACCCGGGTGCGGCGACGAGGCCTCGCGCACCACCGCCTGCGACGGCACGACCGTCGCCACATCCTTCGTCCGCACGACAAACGCCAACTCGCCGGTCATCCCCGCCGAGAAGCCGTCGTCGGTCGGCTCGATCGTGATGTCCACCTCGAACGTCCGCCGATCCGCGTCGGCCTGCGGATAGATCTTCTGCACGGTCCCCGAGAACACCCGGCCGGGGTAGGAGTAGAGCGTCATCGTCACGTGCTGGCCATCGCGCAGCCGCGTTTTGTCCTCTTCATCGACTGCCGCCCGCATGACGAGCTTGCTGGGCGCGACGTCCCCGATGCGCATCAATTGATCATTGATCTTCATGCGCGTGCCGAGCGCCACCGGCCGATCGAGCACCACGCCCGCCGTCGGCGAGCGGATCGACTGCTGCTGCAGATCCCAGTCCGCCTCGTCCATCGCCGCCTGCGCCACCGCGACGTCGCGCTCCAGTTCCAGCTTCTTGGTCGCCTTCTGCGCCTTGATCGATTCGACCGCGCTCCAGTGCGGCTGGACACGGTCCGCAGCGCGGTCCACATCCGTCACCGAGGTCGCCCCCTTCTCGAACATCGCCTTGGTCCGCGCCAGCTCGCGCTGCGCGATCTCCAGTTGCTCCTGCTCCGCCGTCAGCCGTTTGTCATACTCCGCCAGCGTCGGCGAGGCCTTGTCGTCCGCCAGGCACTTCTTGAGCTCCAGCTCCGCGCGGGCCTTGCTCGCGGCCATCTGATATTCCTCGACGCGCACCACCGCCAGGATCTTCCCCTTCGCGACAGCATCGCCCTTGTCCACCGCGACCTCGGTGATGATCCCCTCGACATTGCTCTTGATCGGAAACTCGCGGATCGGCTGCAGCGTCCCGGTGGCGTAAAAAGCCTGCACCACCGGCCCCTGCGTCACGTCCGTGACGGTGACGCGCGGCACCGACATCAGCCGGTAAACGTAAAACGCCCCGCCGCCGATCGCCAGCAGGACGATGACGACGATGACATTGCGCACCAAGCTGCGTGAAGAGCGGGTGGACATGGGAAACAAAGCATAGAGTAACTTGCGTGGCGTGACCACGGGAATCGCTTTGGCCTTGGGTGCCACACAGCGTGGCAGCGGCTATGTCGCTTCTTCCCGCCTCACGAATCGCGCTTCACCAGCGTGTGCGGAGCATCTTCCGTTCCGAAGAACCACCAAGTACCTTGCGGAGGCTCCGGGAACGATCCATCAAGAAGCTGGATGATCGCTCGGCCAAGCCGGATGGCCGATTCAGTCGTAATACTCGCATAGCCGCGCGGGAATACGCCCTCGCCGTCGAGCAGAGACCACGAAGACATCTCCTCCGCTGGTATCTCGCGCCGCTTAGACAACAGTTCGCACGCCGCCGTCGCGAGTTCCCTTACCGATTGGACTTGTTCGGAGGACCAGTTCTCGTCGAGGAACAGACCGCAATCCCCGCAGATCGCATTGAAGCGCCAGTGGCTGACTGCGTCTGTCAGCCATGGTTCATGCCGGCCTGCAATGCGAGGTTCGGCGACGTCAATCAGATGCTTCAGAAAGATGCCTGAGACGGCATCAAACGCCCAGAAGCCTTGGCCGCGAAAATCAACGTATAGCGTCTTTGACATGCGGAAACGCCGAAGCGACATAACTCTGTTTATCCAACCTGCACGTCAAATAACGCATTTGACGATCTGGGGTGATGCTATCTGTGAACGGGTCTTGATACAAGATTTTTTGGCGTGTCGGGTTTTTGTGCGGCGATCCGTTCCGCTCCCTCTCCCCCTGGGAGAGGGCTGGGGTGAGGGCTGCCTTTTTTCCCCGGTTCCCTCGTTCTCAGCGAGTCGGCGAGCGGTTCTCGTTCTCGTAATCGTAATCGATGCCTTGAAGAACCAAGACAAAAACCGATTACGATTACGAGAACGAGAACGAGAACGACGGGAGGGGAATCGGAGCGCTAAGCCGCAAACGGCGAGGCAAAATCAGCGCCACTCGTGGCGCGGATACTTTCGGCGGAGTTCGTTGCGCACCGTGGGGTAGAGGCGTTCCCAGAAGCCGGCGAGGTCGTCGGTGACTTGGACGGGGCGGTGGTTGGGGGCGAGGATTTCGATTGTGACTTTCTGGCGTCCGCCGCCGACGAGGGGGGTTTGGGTCCAGCCGAAGAGGTCCTGGATTTTGGCGCGGCCGCGTGGCGGGCCGTCGGGCGGGTAGGTGATCGGCATGCGTTTGCCGCTGGGGAGCGGGATGCTTTCGGGGGCCATCTTCTCGACGAGCTGCTGCTCCTCCCAGCCCAGCGCTTCGCGCAGGGCGGGCAGGCAGGGCCGATCGCGGATCTGGCTCCAGCGCGTCGCGCCGCTGACGATCTCGTGAAGGATCACGCGGCGGTCGTCGTCGTCATACGTGATCAGCTCGCGCTCGGGGAACCATTTCGCCACGCTGCGCGTCCGCGCGATCCACTGCTCGGCTCCCTCGCTCCAGTTCTCCAGTTTCAATTCGCCGCTCATGATGCGTTCGACGAAGAATTCCGCGGCGACGGCCGGAGAGGCGGTGGGTCGCACGGTGCGCTCGATGACGAGGCCGTCGTACACGCGCTCCTCGGCCATCTCGACGGCGGAGTTCTGCTCGTTCCAGATCGGCACGGAGCGGGTCGTGACGCGCTCGGGGTGCACCTCGGCGAGCCAGGCGGGGTCGAGGGCGCTGCTCAAGGCGAGATTCGTTTCCACATTTTCGCCGCGGCCGATCTCGTTGATCTCGACGGCGAGCAGGAGGCCGGCGCTGCGCACGACGCTCTGTCGGTCGAGGACGACGCGGCGGCGGCCGGTCATGGCGCAGTGCGGGCGCTCGGTTTCCATTTTCACCGCAACGTGGTCGGGGAATCCGACGAGCAGGCAGCGCAATAAATCTTCGGCGCGGTCGGGGCCATCGAGCGGCAGGTCCATGCGGCGGCAGAGGTCTTCGAGCTGTCGCGCGGCTCGGTCCACTTCGCGGGCGGTGTTGGCGTGGACGTGGAGATCGATGCAGCGGTTGAGATCGAATTTGGCGCCGCGCGCCAGTTCGAGGAGCCGCTCGCGGACGGCGAGATCGGAGGCGGGCTCGCCATCGGGCTGATGGTTGAGCAGAAACTGCGCATCGGTGCGCGTGACGAGGTCGGGCTCGCTGATGAGCGCGGCCCAGACCGCGGCGCGGCGGAGACAGCGCCGGTCGGCGGCCTCGAGCATCATGCGGGCGAGACGGGGATGAGCGGGAAAATGGGCCATTTTGCGGCCGAGATCGGTAATTTTCAGGGTGCCACGGGTCTGCGGTTCCTCCGCAGCCCCGTGTTCTTTGCCTTTCGCGGTGTCGGATGGGGACACGGGGCCTCGCGGACTCGGACCCGTGGCACCCGGAATGTTCACAGGCACTAAAGTGCCCGTGCCTCGCGCATCGGGGGCGGGGGCGAGGGCGTCGATCGCGGTGAGGAGTTGTTCGGCGCGGTCGAGGCCTTGGGGGTCGGGCGGTTCGAGCCAGGGGAAGGTGCGGGCGTCGGCGCCCATGCTCTTGAGCTGGAGGACGGCGTCGGCGAGATCGACGCGGCGAACCTCGGGGTCGGTCTGCGCTTCGCGGGCGCGGTGGTCGGTGTCGGTCCAGAGACGGATGGCGACACCGGGCGCGGTACGGCCGGCGCGTCCCGCCCGCTGGTCGGCACTGGCGCGGCTGATCGGCTCGACGCGCAGCACGTCGATGCCGCGGTGGGACTCGTAGCGGTGGACCCGCGCGAGGCCCGAGTCGATGACCCAGCGGATGCCGTCAATGGTCAGCGAGGTCTCGGCGACGTTGGTGGCGACGACGACTTTGCGGACACCGGGCGGCGCGGGGGCGAGTGCGGCGTCCTGCTGGTCGGGGGGCAGGGAGCCATGCAGGGGGCGGAGGGAAATTTCGCGGTGACTGGTCGCGCGGCGAGCGGCTTCGATGGTGCGGTTGATCTCGTAGACACCGGGCATGAAGACGAGGACATCGCCGGGCTCGGGGGATTCGGCGGCGAGGGCGATCGCTTCGGCGGCGAGGTCCCAGGGGGCATCGATGCGGCGGCGCGGCAGGTAGCGGATGTCCACGGGGAAGAGACGGCCGCCGGCTTCGAGTGCGGGGCTTTTGAGGTAGGCGGCGACGGCCTTGGCATCGAGCGTGGCGGACATGACGAGGAGGCGGAGATCGGGGCGGTGGGTTTCCTGCAGTGTTTTGAGGAGGCCGAGTGCGATGTCGGCGGCGAGGTTGCGCTCGTGGAATTCGTCGAGGACGACGGCACCGACCCCTGGGAGCGTTGGATTCGATTGGAGCATGCGCAGGAGCAGCGCTTCGGTCATGAAACGGATGCGTGTGCGCAGCGAGACGCGGCTGTCGTGGCGAGTCTGGTAGCCGACGGTCTCGCCGATCGGCGTGCGCATCTCTTGTGCGACGCGCTGGGCGACCATGCGCGTGGCGAGGCGGCGTGGCTGGAGGACGAAGATCTGGCCTGGGATGGCGCCGCCGCGGAGGAGGATTTGGGGGACCTGCGTGGTTTTGCCGGAGCCTGTGGGCGCGGTGAGTACGAGGCGGTTGCCTGCGGCGAGCGCGGCGAGGATGTCGGGTTCGATTTCGAGGACGGGGAGCATGGTGGCAGTTTAGAGATTATTGCGCGGATGGGTGTGGCGGGCGATGTAAGTGCCCGTTTTTCGGCGCGTGCGGCGCGCATGAATTGGTCGTTTGACGATCGGAGAATGTGGCCGCGCCGGTGCGCAGGATCGCGTCGTTTTTTGTGGCGTGTCGTCGCAAGTCTTGTCGGGAGCGGTGTTGGGATTTTTTGGGATGGGAAAGAGGCGCAGCCGCGTCCGTGCGCGCCGCTCCCGGGATGCGCATCTTGGCGCCTTGATGGAAATGCCAGGGAAACGCGGGTGTTACGCAGATTTTTCAAGATGCTCATTGCGCATCTTGGAGTGAGACACACTTATGGCGGGAGACCCGCGGGGATTCGGCGGACCTCATCCCCGGGCTTGGAGGAAGCGGAAGTCGAATGGCCGGGTTACTTCTTCGTGGCGTGTTCGAGGGCGAGGACGGCGTAGGCGGTGACGAGCTGGTTGTTGCCTTCGAGCCAGCGGTCCTTGTCGTTTTTAAAGGAGCCGTCGGGCTGTTGGAGGCTGGCGAGTTTGTCGATGAGTTCGTTGGCCCAGTCGTGGGTCTTGCCATCGGCGGTGGTGAGGGTCGGTTGGCCGTAGGCGGAGAGGGCGCGGCTCATGGTATGCAGGTAGTAGAAGTAGCCCTGCATGCCGACGCCGGGATTCTCGTCGAGGCGGTAGTTGTGCTGGACCCAGGAGTAGGCGTCCTTGACGCGCTGGTCGGTGGGGTCCATTTCGGCGTAGAGGTAGCTCATGAAGCCGGCGTAGGTGATGGAGCCATAGGTGACGAGGCGGCTGTGGCCGGAGGCATCGAGGCGGACGCCGGCGCCGTTGTCCACGTCTTCGCCCTTCTCATTTTCGCTGGTGCCGACTTTGGTTTCGAGTTCGTTGATCTTGGTGCCGAGCTTGCTGGGGGCATAGATGAAGCCGCCGTCGGGGACGATTTCATCGCCGTGGGTGATGTTGGATTTGGAGCCCTGGAGGCTGGTGATGAACTGAAGGGCGCGCTGGTAGGCGGGGTCTTTGCAGTTGAGGCCCGAGTCGTGGAGGCCGGCGAGCATGACGGAGGTGTTCGACAGGTCGGGGCGCCCCTCTTCGCCGTAGCCCGCGCCGCCGAACCAGCGGTGATCTTTCGTGATGATGTTGCCGGCGGGGTCCTTCTGGTCGGACCACTGGAGCTTGCGGAGATAATCCTGGGCTTTGGTGATGACGGCCTGCGTCTTGTCATCCTTGGGCAGGCGGCCGAGGGCCATGAGGGCGAGGGAGGTGTTGTAGTTCTCGAGGATGGAATCGTAGATTCCGCCGTCGGGCTTCTGGCGTGCGAGGATGTAGGCGATGGCCTTGGCGAGTGCGGGGTCGGCAGGGTCGATGTGGTTGTCGAGCATGCCGGCGGCGACGAGCGCGGTGATGGCCGGGCCGGGCTTGGGGGACCAGGAGCCGTCGGCGGTCTGGTTGGCGCGGAAGTAGGCGATGGATTTGTCGATGGTGGCCTTGGCGATAGCGCGGTGCTCATCGTCGATGGCGCGGGCGGGGCTGGTGAGGCACAGCGCGGCGAGCGCGGCGACGATGAGTGCGAAACGTGTGGTGAACATGGCGGCCTCCATCATGCGAGTTTAGGAGTGCTGGCGCAGGATGGCCAGAGCGGCCATGGCGGCGGTCTCGACGCGGAGGACGTTCGGGCTGAGCCGCCAGGCGTGGAAACCGGCTTGTTTCGCGGTGTTTCGCTCGGCATCGGTCCAGCCGCCTTCGGGGCCGATGAGCACGAGAATGCGCTGGGCGGCGGCGATGGCGGTGGGCAAAAGCTGCACAGCGTCGGTCGTGTCGGCGATGAGCTTCAGGTCGTGATCCGCGGCGGCGATGAGCTTGGCGAAGTTCACATTCTCGCCGACCTGCATCACCCACGCCCGGCCACACTGCTTGGCGGACTCGACGGCGACGCGCTCCATGCGGTGCAGCTTGTTGTCGCGCGGCTCGACGACGGTGCGCTGCGTCAGCAGCGGGATGAGCCGATCGGCGCCGAGTTCGCTGGCCTTCTCGGCGAGCACATCGGCGCGAGAGCCCTTGGGAAACGCGACGGCAATGTCGATCGCCGGCCGCTGCGGCGGGACGGCGCGGAGCTCGACGATCTCGATGCCGACGTCGCGGCCCATCTCGGTGATGCGTCCGGTGGCGACGTTGCCGAGGCCGTCGAAGAGCTCGACATCGTCGCCGACCTCGAGGCGGAGAACCTTGCGGGCGTGCTTGGCATCGTCGTCGCTTAGATTCGCGGGGCCATCGGCGAGGTTCGGGATGTGGAAGCGGCGTCGGCTCATGGCGTTCACGGGGCGGTTTTATCGGGCGGTGCGTGGGAATCGGCGTGCAAAGGGCCGCGGCGATCAAGTGCCGGATAAGGCGTGTCGATGAGCCCTTGGGTGTCCGGTGGCGGCCCGCGGCGTGGATTGTACCTCGTCAGCGGCCCGGGACCGGCATGGAGCATTCGACGATCGTGTCCACTTCGCCGCACCATGATGATTTGAACGCGCAGCCGAGGCCGGCGCACGGCGAGTCCGCATCGGACCTCGCCGGTGACGCATTGGCGGATCAGATTCAGGAGTTGCTCGACGAAGCCGCGGCGGCATCGGCTGCGACGTCGCCCGCTGATTCAACTGCCACAGCCCAATCGTCGGGCGAGATCGATAAATCGCATTCATCCGCTGAGACAGAATTGAATAATCATCACGAAGCCGTCGAGACCGATGCTGTGACGTTTGCGTCGCCGGGCGAGGTCGAAGAGGAAGGCGTGGAAGTGAAGGCGCCCCTACCGGTCGCCATGAAAGCACTAGACTCGGCGCTGGCCGAGAGCGCGGATTCCGCGATGACCGGTGATTTCGAGACGGTCGATGATGTGCTGCACGCCGATGCGCCGAAGGTGGCGGCCGTCGCGCCGCCGTCGGCCATCGAGTCGCCGGTGCATGAATCACACGAGACAGCGACCGCACATAACGAGAGCGGCGGCGCTGGTGACGAGGGGATGCTCGAAGGTAGCATGGAGTCATTCGAGGAAGCGCTTGCGGAAGTCAGTGCACCGGCACCAGCCGTAGCGGTCGCCGTCGCGCCGAGTGTCGCGCCCTCAACACCGATACAAGCAGCACCGATCGAACCGCCCGTCGCCGCCCCGGTCGCCGCGGCGGTGGTTGCATCCGTTGCCGCAGTTGTCACACCGAGCCCCGTGGCTGCGCCCGCCACCAAGCCGACTTCGGCCCCGGCCCCCGCTCCGAAGGCGTCGCCTGCACCCGCACCCGCCACCGAATCGAAACCTGCTGCGCCGCGTCGCTCGATCGACCCGCTCGCCCCGCTGATCGCGGTGCTGGCGATCGTAAATCGGCCCTTCATGAGCCTGACGCAGACGCAGCGTGATCTGATGGGCTTCATCGGCGTGCAGATGGCCGGCGCGGGGATCAGCATGATCGTCGGCGTCCGTTTCGGTCAGATGATGGGCTTCGCGACGTTCAGCGGGATGATGATCCCGCTGGCGTGGATGCTCTATTCGATGTTCCTGCGCGGTCCGGCGAATCAGGCCCCGGCGACCTCCACGGCCGCAGCAGCAACCCCGTAATTGCCGCTTATTTCGTTCACTTTTCCCCGTGATTCTGCTATATTTATCGCCCCATGTCCGAAACCCGGGGCGAGTTTGATGACCGCGATCGCAGCGCCGCGCAGCCGCCCAAAAGCGGCGTCGATTCCTCATCGACCGGCAATCCGTTCGCTGCTCCCGAGCCCGCCAAGCCCGATGCGCACGCGCCGTATCAGCGCGACGACGCCACGCAGAACCCCGCGGACATGCCGCTGCCGCCCGCCCGCGCGGATCTGAAGATCAGCCCGCAGCTCTACCTCGGCACGACCGTCTTCGTCGTGAAGGATCCGGTGAGCCTCAGCTATTTCCGTCTTCAACCCGCGGAACATTACGTGCTGAAGAATCTCGACGGCCGGCTCAGCGCCAACGAGCTCGTGCAGCGCGTCAACCGCCGCTTCCCCGGTCAGGCCGCCAAGGCCGAGGACGTGCTCGCGTTCGTCAAGATGCTGGGCGCGACGGGCCTGCTGCTGGGCCGCGGCGAATCGCACGGCCGCTGGCTCCGCTCCATGGCCGACAACCGCCGCCGCCAGCGCACGTTCGGATTCATCATGAACTTCCTGTTCATGAAGATCCCGCTGCTCGATCCCGATGTGCTGCTGGGCCGGCTGCACAGCTACTGCCGATTCGTGATGAATCCCGTGGGGCTTTGGCTCGCGCTGGTGTTCATCGCCGTAAGCATCGCCGCCGCGCTGCTGCAGATCCAGCGCATCAACGAGCTGCATTTCCCGCTGCTGAGCTGGGAGAATCTGCTGCTGCTGTCGGGCACATTCCTGTGCATCAAGATCATCCACGAGTTCGGCCACGGACTGGCAGCCAAGAGCCGCGGGCTCGAGGTACACGAGCTGGGCGTGCTGCTGATGATCGTCTTTCCGATGTTCTACGTGGACGTGACGGACGCCTGGATGGTTCCCCGCCGTCGTGATCGGCTGTGGATCAACGCCGGCGGCGTGTTCATCGAATTCCTGTTCGCGTCGGTGGCGGTGTGGGTCTGGCTCGCGACGGGTCCGGGCATCGTGAACCAGATCGCGTTCAACACGATGCTCGCCGCGTCGGTCACGACGCTCCTGTTCAACGCCAATCCGCTGATGCGTTACGACGGCTACTACTTCCTGATGGACTGGATGGAGATCCCCAACCTCCGCAGCAAGGCGGGGCAATACGTGGCGTACCTGGCGAAGGTGCACCTGCTGGGCATGGAGGATCAACGGGCGCCGGTCGAAGCCGCGAGCCGGCCGATCCTCATGGTGATCATGGCCGCCGCGTCGGGCGTGTACCGCTGGCTGGTGACGCTCGGCATCGTCGTGCTGATCTACCACATCCTCGATCCCTACAACCTCGAATCGGTCGGCATGCTGCTGGGCATCTTCGCGGTGGTCACGATGGTGATCATGCCGCTGGCGCAGTTCTGCCGCTTCATCTGGAGCCAGCAGGCGCGGACATTCCGCCGGCTCCTGGCGACTGCGGGCGGCGCGGCGGTGCTCGCCGGTCTCGCCGCGGCAATCCTCTCGATCACGACCGAGCAGGTCGTCGAGCATCCGACCGTCACGCTCGCCCCGCAGCGCCAGCCGCTCTACATCCCCGCCGACGGCCGGATCGCCGAGTTGCTGGCGGATCCCGATGGGGTCGTCGAGCAGGGCGCTCCGATCCTCCGCATCGCCGACGAGAGGCTCGAGGAGAAGCTGGCGACGACGCGCATCGACCGGCAGCTCGCGCAGCTCGAAGTGGACACCGCCCGGCAGAAGAATCGCCCTGATGTGCTGGCTTCCTCGATGGCACGTG
Source organism: Planctomycetota bacterium (assembly GCA_043788485.1). Taxonomy (GTDB): domain Bacteria; phylum Planctomycetota; class Phycisphaerae; order Phycisphaerales; family Zrk34; genus JAYVTU01. The sequence continues at coordinate 5,251 of JAYVTU010000088.1, read as the reverse complement.
TCGCTAAGTGCGATGCCGAGATCGAGAACCTCTCCCAGAAGCTGGAGCGGCTCGTGATCGTCGCCCCGTTCCGCGGCCGGTTGCTGGCGCACGTCCGGTTGCAGGGGCTGCTGGGCGTTTACGTCAAGCACGGCCAGGAACTGGGCAGCTTCGTCGGCGAGGGGCCGCGGACGATTGTCATGGTGCTGCCGCAGGACGATGCGTCGGTGGTGCAGGCGGGCATGGGCGCACGTGTGAAGTTGTGGGGCGCCTCGGGCGTGACGCGGCTCGGCCATGTGGCGCGCGTGGGCAGGCAATTCCTGCGTGCGATGCCGCACGAATCGCTGTCGAGCCAGAGCGGCGGCGAGGTGGACACCGTGCCGTTGGAAGGGTATAAGTCTGCTCCCAGCAATCCGTCGGTCGTGGTGGAAATCGCGACCGATGATCCGCTCGACGCACGCATCGCCGACGGCATGACGGGTCGCGGGAAGATCGTGATCGGCCGCTCCAGCCTCGCTCAGCAGCAGTGGCGAAGGATCCGCCAGGCGCTGAGTCTCGACTGGTGGTTGTGAGCGACGCACCGCGAATCCACTCATCATCAAGCTCCACTCCGCGAACCACACCTGAAAACCCCTTATCGAGGCAACCACATGGCTAAGGAACCCGAAGTCACCACCAGCACCGCGACACCGGAAACCGTCACGCACGCCGAGCCCCCGCAGGCCCAGCTCCGCATCGACGACTCCACCGCCGTGACCACCTACTCCACCACCGCCCAGATCGCCGGCTCCGCCGAGGAGATCGTGCTCGGCTTCTCGCAGGGCGTCCGCCCCACGAACCAGCCCAACGTCGCGATGCTCAAGATCGACACGCGCGTGATCCTCAGCCCTTACGCCGCCAAGCGCCTCGCCCTCGCCCTCGGCCAGACCGTCCAGAAGTACGAGCAGGCCTACGGCGTCATCGAGATCGATCCCCGCAAGCGCCTCCGCACCCCTGCCACCGCCCCGAACACGACCCGCGCGAGCTGATTCTCGCACTCGTCCAAACGACCCCAAAGACCCGCCGCAACCCGGCGGGTTTTTCATTCCCGTGTTTTCCCTTCCGCCGCTTGCGGCTTCGCGGGCAAACGGATTCCCAACCCTCCGCCCAACTCCATCCGCCGTTACCATTCACAACATGAGTCGTCAGCGCATCACCGTCATCCTCGCCCTCCTCGCCGCCGCCCTCGCATTCTGGGTCGCGCGTCACGACACATGGTTCGTCCGCTTCATCCTCATCCTGCCGCTGATCCGCATCGCCATCGACTTGCCGCGCGATCCCAAGATGAGGAAGAAGTGGGCGAGCATGGCGCTCATCGCCACCATCGCCGCCGCCCTGCTGCACATCGGCAAAGCCCGCCTCGTCGATGGCTTCATCATCCCCACAGAGCTCGCCATCACCGCGTGGATGCTCCTCGGCGCCTTCGCACTCATCGACACGATCGATTCACTGCTCCTCCAACGCGCGACGCGCCGCATCACCAAGCCGCTGCTCCGCTCCCTCGCCCGCCTCGCCCTGCTGCTCCTCGTCATCCCGCCCGTCGGAGCCGCGCTCGTCGAGCTCGTCAACGCCAAGACCGGCTACAGCGTCGCCGACATGACGCCGCTCCCCACGCCGTTCCGCGTCACCACCGCCGACGGCCTGCACATCCAGGGCTGGTACATCGACCGCGGCGCCGATGCCACGCTCATCGTCGCCCACGGCCAGGGAGCCCACGCCGGCAACTTCATGCCCTTCCTCACCACCGCACTCGCCGACCGCCACGTCAACGGCCTCATCTTCGACTTCCGCGGTCACGGCTTCAGCGACGGCCACACCACCAGCTTCGGCTACCACGAACAGGCCGACCTCCGCGCCGCGCTCCAGTGGCTCCGTGACACGCACCCGCGCTCCGCACGCAACCTCATCTTCTACGCCTTCTCCATGGGCACCGGCGCCGCCCTGCCCGTCGCCGCCGACACACACGAGACGCTCGGCGTGATCATCGACTCCGGCTTCGACCATCTCACCGGCGTCGCACGGAGCCGCGCCGCGATCCTCCCACATGGCCCGCAGGAATACCTCTTCTACACCGGCCTCGCCTCCGTCTCCGTCGTCTGCGAAGCCCCGATCTGGCGTGTCCGCCCCGGCGATTCGCTCGATGCGATCCGCGCACCCATTCTCGTCCTGCATGGTGAAGCCGATGCGATGATCCCCGCCTCACAGGCCCAGCAACTCCTCGACCACCCCGGCGTCACGGGCCGCATCATCCCCGGCGCCCAGCACACCAATCTCCCCGCCGCGGACGTGCACTACTTCGACACCGTCGGCAAGTTCCTCGACACGCTCCTGCGCATGGTCGAACCGCCCAACGCGCGCGTTCCCTCAACGCCACAAATCGGCGCTCCCAACTAGCGCGAGGCATGTGCATTTGAGTGCCTATGAATGCCTTTCCCCGCTCCGCTCACTTCCGCCCCATCCTCGCCACTTCCAGATAATTCTCCCCAAACCACTTCGTCCAAGCCCTGCGATCCGCGTCCTGCGAATCCCCATCCTTCTTCCACCGCGCCGGCGAATCGAGCAGCTCCTTCTGCGTGAACGGCAGCGCATCGAGCTTCGCACTCATCGCGGCACGCGTCCCCGCATCCGGCTCCCGCTCCATCGCCTCCCGCGCCGCAACCAGTTCATCGTGCGTATCGATCACCATCGCCTGGATCACCGTCGGCACCACCGCGAAGTAGCTCGGCGTTCCCGCCGGCAAGGCCCGCGCCGTCGCATACGGATCCACCGACGACGCCAGATGCCCCTTCACCGGATCACGGTAGAAGTCCGGGCGCACCGGCAACCGGCCCAGCGTGAACCGCTCCGGCCCCGCCAGATCGCTCGACTTATCCCCCGCGCGATACGACCACACCGCCTGACCCGCCGGCTCCAGCATGAACACGATGAACTTCGTCGCCAGTTCCTTCCGCGGCGTCCCACGCAGCACCGCCACAGGATCCGCATTCATCGCCGGCGCATCCGCAGGCAGCACGAACGCCGCACGATCAGGCCCAACCACCTGCGCCTGCACCGGCACGTAGAAGTCGATGCTCATCCCCGCCGCCGCCTCGCCGCTGCTCACATCCTGTGGCACACGCGACGAGCTGCTCGTGAAGTACCGCGAGTTCGCCCCAATCCCGCGTAGCACCTTCCACCCACGCTCGAACCCATACCATTGCACAATGCTCTCATACGTCGATCGCACCGATCCCGAGTGCGACGAGTCCGCCATCGCGATCCACCCCGCCAGCTTCGGGTCCGCCAGATCCTCCCACGTCTTCGGATCCTCCACGCCTCGCAGCCGCAGCACATCCCGGTTGTACACCACGCCGAACGTGCTCAGCACCACGCCATACCACGCGCCCTCGACGTCATACAGCTTCTTATCCGCCAGCGTCGGATTGTCATACGCGGCGCTCAGCAGTTCCCGCGGCAGCTCGATCCTCTCCAGGATCGTCTCCTTCCCATCCACGCCCGGCTTGAGCCGCTTATCGAAGAAGTAATCACCGCCGCCAAACACCAGGTCATAACCGACACCCTTGTCCATCGCCCCGCGCTTCTGCGCCGCCTTGTATTCGCTGAGCAGTTGCCGCTCGATGTCGCTCGTCCCGCCGCTCGCACGCCAGTCGATCTCGACCGGCTGCCCGTATTTCGCCTTGTGCCACTTCGAGAACGCCCGCTGAATCTCATACCGAATCTGCTCATTATGCGGCGTCACGATGACTAGCCGCAGCGACCCCGCTTCCACCACCGCCGCCTCCGGCTTGAGCGCCAGCGGCAACAACACCACCGCCGCAAACAGCACCAGCACCACAATGCGTCCCGTCCAACTCGTCATGCCCGTCAGTCTACCGACGAAATCCCAATGACCCAATCCCAATGACCAACGCCCCATTCTCCCGCCCAGTTTAGCCGCGACCCGAGTCCGCGAGGGGAGCGCTCCTCGCGGTCACCCCCCGTGCGCACAAACCCGTCAACCGGACATATTTCACCCCCTCCCCCTCCCACTTTTTCACCCCGCTCCCGCCGAACCTCCCGTCTTAACTCCCGCCCGATTCCACACCTTAAGACTGTGAATCCCACTCAAGCCTTCCGCGATTCCGGGAAACCCCCCGGACGTCCGGTTTTGCTACCACATCTGTGCGCGCTTCCCACCTCGCCCCCGGGGAGAGGTCGGCGGTCCTCCGCCGGGTGAGGGCGCGTCGAGATGTTCAACGTGCGCCGCATGCACACCCCCCGACCAGGCCGGCGTAGCCGCCCGGCTATCCCTTGAGCCAATCCCTAACGACAGCTAGCATCATCCCCAACCGTCAAATGCGTTGTTTGACGCGCGGGTTGGATAAATTGAGTTATGCCTCATGGGGAATCGCATTGTTCAATCGTAAGGTGATTTTCAAGACGGCGTGGATCGGCGGCCTGATCTTTTTGATGATCGGCGTCATTGGCAACCACGGGCTTGGAAAGATCACGGTTCAAACACCCGCCGTGATAGTTGGCGAGGTGGGCTTCGTCAGTTGCTGGGTCATCGGTTTTGGAACGGGGCTGGTTGCCACGATCCGACATCGACCAGCTTATCGTCGGTTGCAAGCGCGGCGCAAGCGGAAGCACGAGGCAGCGATTTCGCGGCTTCGTAGCTTTCGGCTGCCGCCCAAACAATGGCCGCATGAGTGAGGCATAACGGTATACATCCGCCGGTTGGACCTCCCCCATGCGTGACAAGCGATTCATCGCGGCCCATCGTGGCGGGCCGTTGGCTCTTGCCGAGCATCGGCTGCTCGCGGCGTGGGCTGCGGATTGCGCGGAGCATTTGCTGCCGCTGTTCGAGCTTCGCAGTTCGGATGATCGGCCGCGCCGTGCCATCGCGATCGCACGGGCGTGGGCTCGGGGCGAGGTAAAGACCGGCGTCGCGCAGCGGGCGGCTAGCATCGGAAGATTCAGAGTGTAAAATCAGCGATGTGGCGCGGTTGATTTCATTCATTCTTTTGTAGCCGCAGGCGGGAGCCGGCGGGTCGGGGTCTTTATGGCTGTCTATATGTTCAGCTATCACGCCTACCGCTCCTGGATGCCGGACCGCAAACAAGGCTACGTCAAAGGCGGCGAGATTCTGCCCGCTGATCCGGTGATGGCACGCTTCTAGGGCATTTCACGATCAGGCGTAGCGTTTGATCGGGGGTGCCACTGGTCGGCGGTTCCTCCGCAGACCAGTGTCCTG
>JAYVTU010000087.1:0-24823 GCA_043788485.1 Planctomycetota bacterium | reverse complement strand
CCCCCCCCCCCCCCCCCCCCCCCCCCCCCCCCCCTAAAAAGGTCCGGTCGACGGGTTTGTGCGCACGGGGAGTGACCGCGGGGGACGACGGGGTTGTGCGCGGGGGAGCGATTGCAAATTGAAAATTGCAAATTGGGGAAGGGAAAAAGGCAGCCCTCACCCCGGCCCTCTCCCTGGGGGGAGAGGGAGCGGCGGATCACGACGCGGGGACGATGCGGCTGGCGCGGGGGGATTTGCCGTGTTCGTCGAAGAGGATGATTTCGTTCTCGGCGTTGGGTTTGAGCCAGGGGCTCGGCAGGTAGTAGCGGGATTGGGGCGGGACCTTGGAGCCGTTGGCGGTGGCGATGAAGTAGCGGCCGAGGTTGCGGCCGTTGAGATAGAACTGGCCCTTGGTGGCGCCGGCGATCTCGAGGGCGAGCGGAGCGGCGGTGGAGCTGACGGTGAATGTGGAGCGGAAGAACGCGGGGGCGGAAGACTTGCTCGTGGGTTTGGCGAACTGTTTGGCGTCGGGCGCTTGCCAGCGGGCGAACCACCAAGCGGCGTCTTCGGTGAGGTTCTCGAGGACCTTGAAGAACTGCGTGGTGCGTCGCGGGTCGAAGTCGTCAGCGGGATCGATGAGTGCGAGGGTGATCTTGTTGGGGCCCTTGCGGAGCATGTCGAGCACGAAGGATGCGGTGACGCCGCGGCCGGCGTCGATCACGATGGGCTGGTTATTGACGAGCAGGACGGAGCGCGGTCGGTCGCCGCGGAGTTGGAGGACGAGATTGGATTTGGCGGCGAGGTTGATGGCGAAGGTGAATCGCGGGAATGGGCCATGCTCCTCGCGGCTGCAGCCGGGGACGTAACCGGCGAGGGTGAAGGGATCGATGCGTGGCTCGGCGGTGGCGGTGAAGCGGGGAAGCGGGAGCGGCTTGACGTCGAGCAGGTGGCCGAAGATTCCCTTGGGTTGTGCGAGCAAGATGTCGTCGGAGAAGCGGCCGAGGTTGTCGGCGAGGAAGACGAGATCGCTGTCGCCTTTGGGGAGATTGAGGGGCAGCGGTTTGCCCGATGCGCCGGGGCCGACGCCGAGGACGGAGCGGAGCTTGCCGTTCTGGTAGAGGTGGATGCGGTCGGCGGCTTGGGGGATGAGCAGATGGATCTTGGTGGGGCGGTTGCGGGTGAGGCGGAGTCGGTACCAGCCGTAGCCGCGGTCGGCTCCGCAGGCCTCGAGGCTGGCGGGGCCGGGAAGCGTGGCGAAGCGTGGCGCGGCGCCGGTGGCGTAATCGGATTGCGGGGCGCTGGTCCACGGGCCGAGCTGCGGCGGGCGCGAGCGCGGCGGTGTTGCGTGCTTACGCTTCTGGATCTGACCATCGGGCGTGACGATGCTGTAGGCGGCGTGATCGGGATGTGGGAGCGGCTCACCGGATTCGTCGATGCCGCCGACGCCGATGTAGAGGTTGCCGGCGTGGAGATACGCGGCGTCGATCTGCTCGGTGCTGAGCACAGCGATGCGCATGTCATCGTGCGTGACGATCAGCGGCTGCGATGCGGCGGGGACGGAGACATCGTAGACCTTGCCATCGAGGCTGAAGATGCCCTGCGAGCCCGCGGGGCCGAAGAGCACGAGCAGGCGCTTGTCGAGCATGGCCCAGGGGCGAAGGTTGGTCAGGTCGAGCGTGGCAACGCCCTCGAGATTGGCGCCGAGCATGAGCCAGGCGACGGATTCCTCGCCCATCGGCACGAGCAGGGTCTGGCCATCGGGCGTGATGAGCTCGACGCTGTCGCCTTCGAGCAGCGGATCGCGGAAGACGAAGACGATGTGGCCCTGCGCCGCGGATTGCTGCACAACACTCAGCGGCCCTGCGGCGACGGTGTGATGCTCGCCGCCGCGCAGGCCCGCCATGTGCGAGCCGAACTGACTGAGGAACATCGCGAGGCGCTTGATGAGTGTGTAGGACTCGGTGCGTTGGCCGGTGATGCTCAGCGGGCTCTGTGCATCGAGGTCGCTGGTGAGGAAGCGGTCCTCAGCGCCGGTGAGCCGGCCGGAGCAGGTGTCCAGCGCCATGGACGCGGCGAAGGGGCTGATGTTGAACATCGCGCCCGCGGCGGAGACTTCGGCGAGTCGGCGGAGAAGGAGCTGCGGGTCCTTGCCCGGCTCGGCGCCGCGGCCCCAGGTGTTGTGCTCCTCGACGGGGCTGATGTGCATCAGGCAGGGCGAATCGGGCTGCAGCGAGTCGAGCTGGCGGACGGCGGCGAAGGCGTTGTGGTCGCCGTGCCACGTCTCGACGGCTCCGGGCACAGGCTGCCAGAGGTTGTTGCGGCTCAGCAGCGGCACTGTGCAACCGCTCTCGCGCAGGTAGCGGCTGATCTGCTGGAGGTAATTGTCGCCTTGCTCATCGTTATTGCAGAACCATTGATGCTCGTTCTGCACGGCGACGATCGGGCCGTTGGCGGTGGCCTGGAGATCGCGGACCTGTTCGAGGACGGCGTCGAGGTAGCGTGCGACGGCCTGGAGAAACGCGGGGCTCGATTCACGCAGTCTAAGCGGCTGGGCGGCGGCCTTGTCGGCGATGCTGGTCGGCGCGGGCGTGGCGCCGCGCTTGGTGGAGGCGACGAGCAGCCAAGGCGGCAGGCCGCCCATGTCGTAGCCGTCGCCGATGAAGGGGCCGGGGCGGAGGATGGCGTACATGCCCTGCTCGGCGATGAGTTGGATGAAATGGCGGAGATCGGCTCCTCCGTCGAAGCGGAACGCGCCGGGCTTGGTCTCGTGGGCGGACCAGCAGACGGGAACCTCGATGGTGTTGAGTCCCGCCTGATGCGCGGCGCGGATGCGGTCGCGCCAGAGTTCGCGTGGCGTGCGTGTGAAATGGATTGTGCCGCTGACCAGCCAGAGGCGCCGGCCGTCGGCGGAAAACGAGTGCCCGTCGAAAGTGATGACTGCCATGGCGGTCAGTCTACAGACCGATCCGCAAACCCCAAAACGGCGGTTGGCCTGTTAATTCTTGCCCCAGTGTCCGGGCCAGAGATTGCGGAGTTCGCTGAGCGTGCTGGGGATCTGGCGGACGCCGGGCGAGAGCTGCTTATCGACGAGGCGGCGCTGAGAGTCGAGCAGCGTGCGGAGTGCCGGTTCGTTGGGCGAGACGCGGGTCTCGATCGCGACGCCGGTCAGCGCGGGGGTGACGTTGTCGGTGCGGAAGGTGATCATCCCGCGGCGTGAGAGGTAGCAATAGAAGCCATACGTGCCGGGGCGGTCGATGGGCAGGAGCTGGGGGAGCATGAGGGCTTCGACCTGGGAGAGGTAGCCGGTGCGAGGAACCTGATAGACGTGGTGCGAGACGGGCGAGTCGGGGTTCTCGACGATGATGGAGAGCTCGTTGCCCGTGCGGATGCCGGTCTCGCGTGAGGTGCGGACATTGGGATCGCGCGGGGCGTCCTTGGCGACAGGCTTGTTGAGTTCGAGCTTGCGTGACAGCGCATTGCCGAGCGCGGCGGGGCGCTGGGTAGTGGTGATGGACCAGAGCTCGAGGCTGTCGTCATCAGCCAGGAAATAGTCGGCCAGCGTGTCGAAGTGCGAATCTGCGACGATGATCTTTGAATCGATCTCGATGCGGACGCCGGGCTTGCCGTCGCGGGTGATCAATGACTGATTCATGCCCATGAAGCCCGCTTCGCCGGTCTTGCTGACGAGACGGAAGAGCTGCTGGGGAACGATGGCCGCGTGGAACTTCTTGAGCGTCAGGCCCTCGCCGGTGCCGCCGCCGTTGCGCCACTTGGCGCCTTGCGACAGCGCCGCCTCGCGCTGCTTGTCGATTTCTTTGAGGTTGGTGATCTGCGTGGACGCCAGCACCGCATCGAATGTCGCCGCAGTGGCGTCGGCCTGCGTGATGTCGCTGCGTGCCTCGAGGATCGCAAACGTCTGGGCGTCGATCTGCACGAGCCCCTGCGCGAGGAATTGATCTTCACCCTTAGCCTGGGGGAGCCGGAAGTAAATCGCGTGGGCCGGATGATCGGGGATGGACACGTCGCGCTGGCGCAGCACCTGCGAACTGGGTTGAAGCGTGAGCATCTGCTCCTTGGCCGTGTTGACCACTGTGACGAGCGTCAGCTTCGAGTTGGATCGCTTGAGCGCCAGCGCCATGCGGAGCTGTTCCTGATCGTCGGCCATGCGCATGACGTAGCCGTCGGGGTCGTTGACCTGATTGACGGTGGGCAGGCCGACGGGCGTGAGGATCGTGACGCCGTAGGTGCGATCGACCCAGCGTTCGGAGCCCAGGGGGCGGGCGCCGGGGACGGGCTTGGCTTCGGCGGGGGATGTGGCTGGAGCAACGGGGGGCGCAGCGGGCGGGGCGGGGTCGGCGGCAAGCACAGACACCGTGCCGACGCAGACGACGTAAATCCATGCGGCAGCAATGCCCACGGCGATATGATAAACGGGGATCCGAAGAGTCATACTCGCGTTCTCCAGAATTGCGGCACCGGACATTATCGTCCAAATGCCCAAAAGGTGTGGCAATAATCAACCGGTCCAAGCATACTTTATTCGTCAGCGGTCGGAGCGCGTAGTGACAGTCTGATTTGACGCAATATACGTGTTCTTACAATCGTTTGATGTCAGTCCATACTCTAGGAGAGGCATCCATGAATCGCCGCCGAATGACCCTGTCGCTCGTCCTTCCGATGGCTTGGGTCCTGAGCGGGTCGCCCGCAGCGTACTCCGCCAATCACTCTGACAACAACAACCAGCAAACGAAAGCCGAGAAGGCCAAGGCCGATCAGGCCAAGGCTGATAAGGCGAAGGCCGACAAGGCCGCGACCGCCGCGGACAACAAGGCCGCCGCCGCCAGCGCCTCCGCCGCCGCCGCCCGGTCCAAGGCCGGTGACGCCGATTCCAAGGCCAACGCCGTCATGGCCGGTCTCCGCAAGGATTTCGAGACCAGCCCCGACTATCGTCAGGCGGCCGATGCGCTCAAGAAAACGCACGACGATCGCCAGGCCGCCGAAGACAAGGTGCGGGACTCGTTGGGCAAAGATCCCGAATACGTCACAGCGCTCAAGACCCAGGAGGACGCCAAGAAGCGCGTCGAGAACCTGCGCAACGGCACCGGCGCCCCGAGTGACATGGCGACGGCCTCGGCCGATGCGCTCAAGGCCGACTCAAACCTCGGCAAGCTCTTCGACGCCGCGGCCGCCAACTCGCCCGAATTCGTCAAGGCCCAGGCCGCCGAGAAGGAAGCCGGGAGCCGCATGGCGCAGCTCGACACCGATTTCCAGAATCGCGCCAAGAACGATCCGAAGTTCATCGCCGCCAACCGCGCCGATGAAGAGGCCCGCGTGGCCGCCCAGAAGTCCGCCGCCGCCTCGGCTGCCGCTGCCAACGCCGCGGCAAACAAGGAAGCGGCCGCCGCCAGCAAGAACACCAAAGAGACGCACGCCACGAATCACAAGAACAAATAATGATCCGTACGCCTAGCAGGTTTTTTTCATCCGTCGCAGGAGATGCACCCGTGACCACTCGTCGTTGGCAATGGACGCAGGTCGTTGGCCGACTCGGGCTCGCGCTGGCAATCGCCGTGGTGCTTGGCTCGGTGGCCAATGTTGATGCCGCCTTCGCCAGGAGGATCGGCAAACCCCGCGGTCGCAAGAATTCAAAAAACAACGCGCAATCCCAACGGCAGGCCGCCATCAACGCGGCCGATCAGAAGGCGGCCGACGCCGATACCGCACTGGGCGCCGCCCGCACCGAGGTCTCTCGCACTGAAGCCGCCGCGAATTCAATCATGGCGGCGCTCCGCACGGAATTCGAGGCCAGCCCCGAGTACCGTCAGGCGCTCGAAGCCCTCAAAACCGCCCAGCAGGCCCGCGAGGCCGCCGAGAAGGAGCTGCGTGTTTCGCTCGTCAGGAATCCGGATTACATCGTGGCCCTGCAGGAACGTGAAAAGGCCGATCAGCGGATCGCGGATCTGAACCAGGGTTCGCCCAAGGAACTGGCGGCCGCCTCGACCGAGGCGATCAAGGCCGCGTCGGTCACTGGCAAACTGTTCGACGCCGCGGCGGCCAATTCGCCGTCTTTCATCCGGGCACGCGATCAAGAGAAGGAAGCGTCGAAACACATCAGCGAGATGCAGGCCGATTTCAAGAAGCGGGCCAAGGACGATCCGAAGTTCATCGCCGCCAATCACGCCGCCGAGGAGGCCCGCATCGCCCTCAGCAAGGCCGACTCCGCCGCGCACGCCGCGCACACCGCGTCCAGCACCCTCCACGGCGTCGCCCCGCAACAGTAACCGGCACATGTTCGACCGTGACCGTCCCCTGATATCCCCGCGGAGCGACGCGATGAAATTCACCCTGCGCCGCTTGACCATCGTGATGCTCGCCGCCGTGATCCTGCTGCTCTCGCCGATCGCCAGCGCGTGGGACGCCTGCGGACACAAGACCGTCGCCGCCATCGCTCTCGCCCGTCTCACGCCCGCCGTACGCGCCAGGGTCGAAGCTATTTTCCAGTCCGATCCGCGGCACCGCCATTTCATCGACGCCGCGACCTGGCCCGATGACATCAAGCAGGGCCACAACAACGATCTCCCGGAGCAGGCGCCGCTCGACAAGGAGTGGCACTTCATCGACATCACCTACGATCAGCCGCCGGACAAGATCGATGAGGTCATCGAGAACGGCAAGCAGACCGTCGATCCCGCGCAGCCCGCCTCCGCGAATGTCGTGACCGCGATCCGTTACTTCCGCGACAAGCTCAAAGCTGGCGGCGGCACAGCCGTCGAAAAGGCAGACGCGATGAGCTGGCTCATCCATCTCACCGGCGACATCCATCAGCCGCTGCACTGCGTCACGGTGACCGGCAAGCTTCCCAACTACACACCACCGGTTAAGGGCGACATGGGCGGCAACGGCTTTGCCATTCATCACCCCTCGCGTGAGCTTCACGCACTCTGGGACAGCATGTTCGACGAGCCCACCAGTTCCCGTCACGACGAGGGCCGCGACCGCACCGATGCCAACGCCGAAGCGCTCGCCGTGAAAATCAGCGCGGCGAATCATTCCGAGGCCGCCGATCTCGCAAAGAAGGAGCCCGCGGACTGGGCGAAGGAAAGTTTTGCGCTGCGTGAATTCCTCTATAGCCCCGCGATCGATCCCGACTCCAAAGCCGCGAGCCCCGCGCATCGGGTCACCGAGGAATATCTCACCAAGGCGCGCTCGATCGCCGAGCAGCGTGTCCTGCTCGCTGGTCAGCGCCTCGCGGTGACGCTCGAAGACATTTACGGCGATCACTGAGCGATGGATTATTTTTGCGGCAGAGTCTGCGTCGCGGGCGCCGGTGCTGCGGCAGCGGCCGGGGGCCTGATGCGATTCGCGAGATAGAACGCGGCGTCCTCCGCTCTTTCGCCGGCCGACGGGGCTGCGGTGACGTCGATCAGCACGCCGCGATTATTCTCCAATCGCACCGCCAGGAACTCGATCCACGATGACAACGGCTTCCACTCCCCGACACGCAGCGCGAAGAAGACGTGATTCTTGCTGCGGCCCGCCATGATCGCCTGCGTGGGAAACGCGCCCGTCAGGTCGCGATGCCGCCACCGCAGAACGGTCTCGAGCATGTCATCAAGCCCCTGGTAATCCGGCGTGACATCCTTAGAAACACCGGCCGGCGGCGGTGTCGGCGCTGCGGCGGGTGCACCACCGGCCTGTTCCGTCGTGCTCTGCACGAAATCGGCCGGCAGCGGTGTGATCTCGAGCGTGAAGAACTCGCCGCCCGAAATCAGCAGGTATCGCGGCACCGGCTGGTCGGCCTCGTTGAGGCGGAACGCGGGGACGTTCTTGGGCATTGTCAGGCTGCCGGCATCGCCCAGCGCGATCGGCTTGCCGACGTCCAGTGTGTCGTAACGCTTGTCGATCACCGACTCGGCCAGCAGCGAGATCAGCGCCTGATCCGCGGCCTCGGCGACATTCGGTCCGCTCAGGCACAGCGCGACATGCCGCCGGCCGTCGAGCGTGACGGTCGCCAGATATTGCCAGCCCGAGTTCGTCTCATCGCGCTGGATCACCGAGGCGACGCCGCACGTCGCACCGTAGCGGCTGAACTGGCGGAGCAGCACCTTCGCCGGCGCCGGGAATTGATTCGCGAGAAATTCGTCAAATGCGTGATCGGGTGTGACCGGCTGATCGTACCGCAGCTCGGCGATGACCAGCCGCCGACTGCCGGTGCGTTCGACGAACGCGGCGGCGGGACCGAGCGACGGCTGCTCGGCAAGGGCGGCGGGCTGGATGCGCCACAGCGCCGGCCGCTGCAGCGCAAAGGCCCCGAGCCGCATCGCCGTCATCGGCGGGTGCGTGCGGATCTGCACGCGCTCGCTCATCATCTTCGCCAGCGCGACCGACCCGGCGAGCAGCGCCGCCATGATCACGCCGATGACAAAGCGGCGGACAGTCTCGGATTGGACGCGGCTGGGTTCGGGCATAAACACATCATAACGGGGCATCGGCCTTCTCAACGGCCGCGTGGGCATCGGCGATGAGTTCGGCGAGCATGGGGTGCAGCGGCTGGGGATCGAAGAGGGCGTGAAGATTCTGCGTGTGACGCTCGATGAGGATCCGCGCACGGTCAAGTCCAAGTGCCCGCTGATCGGCTTCGAGCTGGTCCGCCTCGCCCAGCGCCATCGTCACCGCCTGCAGGCCGATGATGTCGGGCACAGATCGCTTCCACGCCCGCCCCTGCACATCATCGGGCAGCGCGACCGCTGCCTGCGCGAACTCGATCCAGCGCCCGAGCAATGCTGCCCAGGTCAGTTTGAGGGGATTCAGGTCGGACATGTCGACAGTGTCCGGTGATCGGTGTCCAGCGTCCAGTGACGCCGACCTCTGTCTTTTGGACCTTTTCCGCTGATCCGATACGATATGCGATTCGCGGTCCGGCAATCGGCTGGACCCGCAGGAGCCGGGTATGGATGGGCAGTCCGCACGGGTGACACTCGACCGAATCGACTACGGCTCGGCGTTCCGGTTCACGCGGCTCTTCGAGAGCTTCCGCATCGCGATCCATCCGTCGCGCATGCTTCTTGCGCTGCTGCTCATCATCGCGATGTTCATCACCGGCAAGATCCTCGACGGCATCTGGGGCGGCCAGGTCATCCCGATCGGCGACGGCGAATTCAACCAGTTCATCAACCTCACCGATGTGCGATTCGATGCGTGGTACCGCCTCTACGCCCCCAAGCCCACCGAGCCCGGCGCTCCGCCGCCGATCATGCCGGTGAAGCTCGACGGCGTCTTCGCCACGTCGATGGGTCTGACGATCAAGAGCTTCGAGTCGATGGTCCGCGCCGCCGTGCAGCTCCGCCCCGGGTTTGATCAGATCGATCCGCTCACGTCGCTCGACGAGTCGACCGTCGTCGGCTCGCTGCGTCTGATGGTGATGATCCCCGTGTGGCTCTGGAAGGTGCACCCGGGCTTCTTCGCGGTGTACATGTTCTTCTTCACGTTGCTCTGGTCGCTGCTGGGCGGTGCGATCAGCCGATTGGCGATCGTCGAGGCGGGCCGCGCGCCGCCGATCTCGCCGGCTTCGGCGGTGCTGTTTGCGGCGCGCCGCTGGCTCTGGTTCGCAATCTCGCCGTTCATCCCGCTCATGATCGTCGGCGTCTGCTGGGGAATTCTGGTCGTCGGCGGGCTGCTGTTCCGCCTCGGACACGGACTGGACATCCTCGGCGGCTTCCTGTTCATCGGGGCGCTGGCCCTTGGATTCGTCATGACGATCCTGCTCGTCGGCTGGATCGCTGGTGTGCACCTGATCTACCCCGCGATCAGCGCCGAGGGCTCCGACGGATTTGACGCCATGAGCCGCGCGTACAGCTATGTAATCGCCCGGCCCTGGCGCCTGCTGCTCTACAGCCTCATCTCGCTGGTCTACGGCGCGGTGACGTACCTCTTGGTCGGGCTCTTCATCTTCTCGACCATCTATTTCACGCATATGGCCGTCGGCACGCTGGTCGGAGGCTCAACCCGGATCGGCTACTCCGATGTCCCGTACTTCCACACCATCATGCCCCCGCCGAAGTTCGGCGATCTGACCTACACGCCTCAGCTCGATCACCTGAACTGGAGCGGAAAGGTCACCGCCGTCCTCATCATGGTCTGGGTCTATCTGCTCGTCGGCCTGCTGGGCGCGTACGCGATCAGCTTCTACTTCTCGTCCTACTCGATGATCTACCTGCTGCTCCGGCGCTACACCGATGGCACGGACACCTCCGAGATCTACCGCGAGCCCCTCAACGAAAAACCGACCGCCGCGAAGGACAAGATCGAGCCCAAGCCCGCCGTCGCGCCGCCGAAGCTCGTCCCCGAGCCCGTTGCTGTGGTGACGCCCGAGCCCGGTGCTGATACCCCGTCGCCGCCCGACATCGAAGAAGCCGACAACACCTGATTCCAATCCTGAACCCTGAACCCCGAACCCTTTCCGCTGAGTGACCCATGCAAGCGACAAACGACGCCCCGACCCTGATGAAGCACGTCATCGCCGCCCTCGTGACCAATGAGCCCGGCGTCCTCGCGCATGTCGCGGGGATGTTCGCCTCGCGCGGGTTCAACATCGACAGCCTCGTCGTCGGCCGCACCGAGAATCCCGAGTTCAGCCGCATGACCATCGTCGTCACCGGCGACATGCAGATCCTCGACCAGGTGCGCAAGCAACTCGCCAAGCTCGTCGAGGTCGTCAAGGTCGTCGATTACGTCGGCAGCGATTACGTCGAGCGCGATCTGATGCTCGTCCGCGTCAGCACACCGCAGGAGACGCGCCGCGAGGTCATCGAACTGGCCGATCTTTTCCGCGCCCGGATCGTGGACGTCGGCCGCGAGGAATTGATGATCGAGCTCTCGGGCACCGAGGAAAAGCTCGAGGCCTTCGTCGACCTGATCCAGCCCTACGGCATCGTCGAGATGGCGCGCACCGGTGTCATCGCCATGCCGCGCTCCGAGAAAGCCGCGGGCAAGGCCCCCAGCTTCCGCCCCCGCGCCCTCCGCGGCGGATCGGCCGACAAGGGCAACAAGCCCAACACCGACGTCGATCCGAAAGATTTGCCGCCCGGCTGAGTGCAGTTGACCGATAGTGGATGGGCACGCCGAACGGCGGAGGTTTAATCCCCTCAGCCAATTCGGCCGATTCACAGTTCCACATTCAACGATAAAAAGGCCACCATGCCATACACGCTTGCGCACGTCACCCACGAGGCCCTCGACAAAATCGGCGGCATCGGAACCGTTCTGGAAGGCCTCATCACATCGCCGGTCTACCAGAAGCAGGTCGGCCGAACGATCCTCGTCGGCTCCTGTTCCGCGAAGCTCGCCATCGATCCGGCCAAGCGCCTGGGCAACGACGGCACCGTGCTCTACAGCAGCGTCGACAATGTCGACGTGCTGGGCCTCGGCCCGCGGCTCCATCCCATCGAGTGGGCGTTCGGCGTCTCGATCATCTACGGCAAGCGCACCTACGAAATCCCCGGCGACAATCGCAAGGGCGAAGCCGAGGTTATGATGATCGATGTCTTCAACTACAACAAGGATCGTCTGGCCGTCTTCAAGCACCGCCTCGCCGAGATGCTGGGCATCAACTCGATGCGCTACGACCATGACTGGGGCTTCGAGGAGTGGATGCGCGTCGCCGAGCCGGCGTTCTACGGGCTCATGGCGATCCTCCGCCACGAGGAGCTTCCCTGCATCCTCTTCAGCCACGAGTTCATGGGCCTGCCGACCGCGTTCAAGTGCGTGCTCGACGGCCCGAACCATTTCCGCACGCTCTTCCACGCGCACGAATGCTCGACAGCCCGCACGCTCGTCGAGGATCACCCGGGCCACGACCTGATGTTCTACAACGTCATGCGCGAAGCCAAGAAGACCGGCCAGTACGCCGACGACATCTTCGGCTCGCAGGACCGGCACTTCCGCCACGCCCTGATCAGCCGCTCGCACGTCTGTGACAGCATCATCGCCGTTGGCGACGACACGGCGCGCGAGATGCACTTCCTCGGCAGCCACTTCGATCACCACCAGATCGACATGGTCTACAACGGCGTTCCGGCCATGAAGGTGACCTACGAAGGCAAGATGAAGAGCCGCGGCATGCTCGCCGATTACTGCGAGAAACTGTTGAAATACAGGCCCGATGTGCTCTTCACGCACGTGATGCGCCCTGTGATCAGCAAGGCCGTCTGGCGTGATCTGCAGGTGCTCCACGAGCTCGAAGCGAAATTCGAGAAGACGAAACAGACCGGCGCGCTGATCGTGCTGACCAGCGCCGGCGGGACGCGCCGGGCGCAGGACATCCGCTCGATGGAAGCCGAATACGGCTGGCCGAACAAACACCGCGAGGGCTTCCCCGATCTCGTCGGCCCCGAGGTGGACTTCGGCCGAATGTTCGACAAGTTCAACGCCGACCACAAACGCGTCAAGGTGATCCTCGTCAACCAGTTCGGCTGGGATCGCGAGCGCATCGGCGATCGTCTGCCCGAGGACATGAACATCGCCGATTTCCGCACGGGCACCGATGTCGAATTCGGCATGGCGAACTACGAGCCGTTCGGCATCAGCCCGCTGGAGCCGCTCTGCTCCGGCGCGATCTGCGTGATCTCCAGCGTCTGCGGCTGCGCGGGCTTCGTGAATGAAGCGACGAAGGGCGCGGGCACGCCCAACGTGATCGTCCCCGATTACACCGTGCTCGAAGAGCCGCAGACGATCGCCGAACTGCTGACGATGACCCAGGCCGACCGCGATCCCGTCGAGCAGCACATCTCTGCAAAGGTCGCCGCGACGCTGATGGAGCGCCTGCCGAAGAATGAAGGGCAGCGCCGCGAGTTGCTGACGGTCGGGCAGAAGTTGGCCAACGACATGGGCTGGGACCGCATCATGGAAGGCCACCTTGGCCCGGTGCTGCACCGTGTCGTGACCAGCCGCCGCTCCGGCGGCAACGGAAATGGGCAGGCGAAGGTCGAGACCAAGGCCGCCGCTCCCGCACCCGCCGCCGCGCCCAAGAAGCCCAAGGCGGCTCGGGCCTGAAACCAGCCGGACCGTCTTCGGGGCGTTGTTGAGACTCAGTTTAAGGTGCTCATTGCGCATCTTGAAAATCTGTCATAACCCACGATTTTGACAACGCTTCCGTCAAGGCGTCAAGGTGCTCATCCCCGGGAGCGGCGCGCACAAACGCGGCTGCGCATCTTGTCATCTTTTTAACGGATCGAATTTTTCCCGACGTCGGCAGCACCGGGACTTGTGACACGACTCTCCCGCCAAACGTTGCTCTCGTGCGCACCGGCGCGGCTCCGAAATCTTCGCGTGAAACGACGCATCGGTGCGCGCCGCGCCTCGGAAAATCGGATGCGAAACAAACCCGAATCGATCCGGTATCGCGTGATTCACCGCCGCTTGAATCGGACTTCTGTGCCGTCTGTGCCGACTATTCCGTCTGCTTAAACGTCCCCCAGTGGTTATCCCTGAAAGTTTTGCGTTTTGGTTTGCGTCGGTCGCCGTGAATTCCATATTTCATTGCGTCGTCTGTCGTGACGTTGACTCACACTTTTTCTTTTGTCCAACGGACCCTGTGGAGGTGGCTCTTGAAGACCGCGCGTGGAAAGGCTTTCACCCTGATCGAGCTCATGGTCGTCGTGGCGATCATCGCCGTGCTGATCATGTTCATGACACCGGCCATCGTCCGCGCCACCGACATGGCGCGGCAGGCGAGCTGCGAATCGCAGCTCCACCAGCTCACGCTCGCCTGGATCTCCTACAGCGGCGCCAATCGCGGCGGCCTCGTCGGCGCCAACTGCGGCCAGGTTCCCCACGACTGGACCGGATGGGACCAGATCGACATCGGCATCGACGTGAAGGCTGCCGTCAAGGCCTCGCCTTTCTACGAGTACAACAACACGCTCAGCGTCTACAAGTGCGCCAACGATCCCCGCACCGAATACGTCCGCAGCTACTCCATCAGCAACTTCACCGGCGGGCAGGGAGGCTGGTACATCACCCCCGCGCTGCGCTTCACCCAAATCCCCAACGCCGCCAACACCATGGTCTTCCTCGAGGAAAACGACCCGCGCGGCCTGAACTACAATTCCTGGGTCGTTTATCCGACCGGCCACCCCAGCTCCCAATCCTGGATCGACTGGACCGCCAACTTCCACAACAACGGCTTCAACCACAGCTTCGCCGACGGCCACGTCCTCTACTACGGCTTTAAGGACCCGCGCACCGTCGCCATCAACGATTTCTACTGGATGGAATCCAACAGCCCCGACCTGCAGTACGTGCAGTCGATCTACAACACGAACAAGCTCTGGAATCCGTAAAGTTTCGCTGCGGAATCAGACTTCCAATATCTCTTTCCGCTTCGCCTCGAGCATCGACTCGATCTTTTTCTCGTGCGCATCGGTAAGCTTCTGCACTTCTTCCTTCGCGGCTTTCGCCTGGTCTTCGGTCACGCCGGCTTTGCTGTCTTTTTCCAGCGTGTCGATGTGCTTGTTGGCATCGCGGCGGACGTTGCGGATCGCGATCTTCGCCTGCTCGCCCATCGCCTTGGTCGAGTTGGCCAGTTGCTGGCGGCGCTCGCCGGAGAGCGGGGGGAGCATCAGGCGGACCTGCTTGCCCTCGCTCATCGGGTTGAGGCCGAGGCCCGCGGACTGGATGGCCTTGACGATCGCCTGGATGCTCGTCGGGTCGTGCGGCTTGATGAGAAGCTGCGTCGGCTCGGGGACGCTGATCTGCGAGATCTGGCGGAGGTCGGTCATCGAGCCGTAGTAATCGACCTTGACGAACTCGACGAGCGCCGGCGAGGCGCGGCCGGTGCGCACGCCGCGCAGCTCGCTGCCGAGGTAGGCGGAAGCCTTGTCCATCTTGTCTTCACAGTCGAGCAGAACTTCATCGAGGTCCATGATTCGATCTCCGGGTCTTGTCTAAGGACTACTCCGAAACCACCGTGCCTAGCGGCTGGCCGGCGACGACCGCGGCGATCTGGCCCGGCTTTTTCAGGTTGAACACGATGATCGGGATCTTGTGCGCCTTGCAGAGGTCGAAGGCGGAGAGGTCCATGATTTTCAGGTTCTTGGCGATCGCTTCGTTGTAGGTCACGTGGTCGTAGCGCACCGCATCGGTGTGCTTCATCGGGTCTTTGTTGTAGACGCCGTCCACCTTCGTCGCCTTCATCAGGGCTTCGGCGCCGATCTCGACAGCGCGGAGGGCGGCGGCGGTGTCGGGGGTGAAGAAGGGGTTGCCGGTGCCCGCGGCGAAGATGACGACGCGGCCCTTTTCGAGGTGCCGTATCGCGCGGCCGCGGATGAAGGGCTCGGCGACGGACGAAAGGTTGATCGCCGTCAGCACGCGGGCGGGCTGGCCGACGTTGTCGAGGGCTTCCTTGAGTGCGAGGGCGTTGATGACGGTGCCGAGCATGCCCATGTAGTCGGCGGTGGCCTGTGCGATGCGGCCCTCTTTGGCCAGCTGCGCGCCGCGGATGATGTTGCCGCCGCCGACGACGACGGCGACCTGCGTGCCGATCGTTGCGGCGGCCTTGATCTCGCGAGAGAGGTGTTCGAGCTCGACGCCATCAATGCCGAAACCGGCGGGCTTGCAGAAGCCCTCGCCGCTGACTTTGAGGAGCACGCGCTTGTAGCGGGGTGTGGTCGCCATGTGGCGGAGATTGGACGCGCTTTTGGCCCGCAGGTCAAGCGGGACCGGGAAAAGACTTTAACGCAGAGATCGCGGAGAGAAACCGCAGAGGTCGCAGAACGAGGAGGATGATGAGTCGGGATCAAAATGATTCTTCGTTTCTGCGTGCTTTGCGTTCTTCCTTTGCGTTCTCTGCGTTGAAATGTTTTGCGCAAGAAAAAACCCGTCATGCTTTCGCATGACGGGCTTTTGGTATTGAGCTTGTGATTCACCGCTGGGGTGAATCGATCGGCTTACCAGCGGTCGCCACCGCGGCCACCACCGCCGCCGCCGGAGCCACCGCGGCCGCCACCACCGCCGCCGCCGCCGCCGTACCCACCACGGCCGCCGCCGCCGCCGCCGCCGGCGGTCTTCGGACGGGCTTCATTGACGTTCAGGGTGCGGCCTTCGAATTCCTGACCGTTCAGGGCATCGATGGCGGCCTGAGCCTGGGCGCCGTCGGGCATCGTGACGAAACCGAAGCCGCGGGGGCGGCCGGTCTCACGATCGGTGACAATGGACACTTCCTCGACCGTGCCGTGCTGGGCGAAAAGGTCGCGAAGGGTGTCTTCGCCGGTTTGGAAACTCATGTTACCCACGTAGATCTTCATCAGAAACTCTCCAAGCTTGGTGGACACACGAGCGGGCTTGGGAGACCTGACGTGGGCGCCACTGACTGTAAGTTTGGACGGTACATTACCGTCCATGCTCAAGCATCATACCAAGGCCCCCCGGAAAAGGGAAGCCCCTATTTTGTCATCCCTGTTTGGCGCCGATCTTTGGCTCGCTTCGGGTCGCTTTCTACTTACACGGATCTGACCAATTTTAGGCTTGCGGATTACCAGGAAGCCGGTCACAATACAGACCTCGGGGGCGATTTTAAGGTTTGGAGGCTGGTGTCTTTTGCCGTCTCCGCCTTCTGATCCCCGGGATGTTTTGTTCCAGCTTCGGCCTAAAAGCGCGGTATTCTAGGGGTCTCAGCATTAGCAATGGGCTTTTTCAGTCTGATTCCGCATCCCTGTCACGCCCCGCGTCGCAGGCTCCTCGCCCTGCGCTTCTCTCGACTGATTTGAATTGTGGACTAATATTCCCATATACCGATCCATTTGAAACCCGGAGTCACACGACGATGCTCAAGAGCCGCTCAAAACTTCGCGCCTTCACCCTGATCGAGTTGCTGGTCGTCATCGCGATCATCGCGCTGCTGATCTCAATTCTCCTGCCCAGCCTCGCCAAGGCCCGCGAGCTTGGCAGGCAGACCTCCTGCTCAGCCAATCTCAAGAGCATCGGTCAGGCCCTCTACATCTATTCCAAATCCGAGAAGTCCGGCAACTGGCCCGTCACCATCTACCCGACCATTACCGCGGCCAACAACGGCAACATCTACGCCAGTTCCACCAACGTCATCTGGGACGGCACGCTCGCAACTCCCAGCTACATCAACCTCGGCTTCCTCTACCTCGGCGGGCTCAAGGGCTCCGTCAAGAGCTATTACTGCCCCTCGACCTTCAACAACACGCTGACCATCGATGATGCGACAACCGGTTCGATCTACAGACCCACCGGCGGCATCAAGCTCGGCGTCACCGTCGCGGTGCCCGCAACCGTCCCGGTCGTCCCCAACGTTTGCCGATCGAGTTACTTCCAGCGTGGCTGGTATCAGGGCGCTCCGACCAGCGACACCGAGCTCTCCCGCAAAGCGGTCATCGCCGACCACTACGACACCGTATCCGCTTCGCCGATCATCAACCACGCCGACACCATCCGCGTCCTCTACAGCGACGGCAGCGTCTTCGCCCTGCGAACCCCGACGCTCACGGGCTGGAAGATCTCGCTCTACAACGGCAACAAGGACGGCGATTCCGCCCCCGGCCTCAAGGACGGTCCGTGGGCACAGATGGACCGCTCGACGCTGAAATAAGCGGGCTTCCGCCAATTTGAAACACATCGCCGGCGGCACATCGTGCCGCCGGTTTTTTGCGCCTCACAGCCTCACATCAGATGCTTCTCGAGTTCGGCCAGATGATTGATCACCAGGTCCGCATCGTGATCCCCGGCCTGACGATCAAAAATCTCCAGCGTGTCGAACTGCAACGTGTGTACCGCTTTCAGCCCGGCGCGTTTCGCGCCCTGGATGTCGCCGAGCCAGTTGTCGCCGATGTAGACCGCCTCGTGCGGGGCGACGCCGAGCTGACCGAGCACCGTCGTGAAGAGCAGCGGATGCGGCTTGACGTGCCCGACCTCACCGGAAACCACGATCGCATCCAGCCGCTCCGCGATGCCGGTGCGTGACAGGCTCGCGCGGATGCTCTTGCCGCACGGGTAATTCGAGACGACGGCGAGCTTGTACCGCGTGCGCAGTGTGTCGAGCAGGGCGTGCAGGTATTCGGGCGCCTCGATGCAGCCGATGAACTGCGTGTCGTGCACGGCGATGATCGCGTTCATCTGCTCGACGGTCGGCGTGTGGTCGTAGAGATGATCGATGAGCTGCGCGACGAGCGCATCCATCGTCGTCTCGCGCAGCTCGGGGTGGAAGTAGGGGGCGCGGTAGCAGGTCTGGCGGAAGGACTGGTACTCGGCGTGGTCGAAAGGCCCCAGCGTTTCGAGCAGGGACTGGGCGATCGCGCGGTCGAGCCGGCGGACCTGGTCCGCGGCGAACTCGATGAGCGTGTTGCCGTAGTCGAAGATCACGGCTTTGATCGGCACGGGGTCGAGAGGCATGAAGGGCTCCAAGAGAATCGGATTTTCAACGCTGAGATCGCGGAGAGAGCAGAGATCGCAGAGAGATTCATCCTGATTGTTCTAACCCATCCCTATTCTTCTCCGCGAACTCTGCCGCCTCTGGGTTCTCTGCGTTAAAATCCCCTTCCGGTTTCCAAGAAAAAAGCCCCGCGGATGCGGGGCAATGGGCGAGGGAGGATTCGAACCTCCGAAGACTTTCGTCAACTGATTTACAGTCAGTCCCCTTTGGCCGCTCGGGCACTCGCCCCAAAGTGAACGGGGCATTTTAGCGATCCCGCCGCGATCAGCAACCACGCGATTTGCCGCCGCCTTTTTCCGCCGCTTGCGGCTTCGCGGACGGCGGGAACATTTCAACCAACACCACTTCGGCTCTCCCCCAATCTTCGTGCCGAATCTCCCCTCTTGGCCGCCCCCACTGGACACTGGACGCTGTACGCTGGACACTGCCCCACAATGACCAAGCTCTGCGTCGCCATCATGGTCCAGTCCGTCGAACAGGCCCTGGCCCACGCCGCCCAGGCCGCCGAACGCGGCGCGGATATTGTCGAGTACCGGTTCGATCGTTTTGCCGCGCAGCCCGAAGTCGCCGTGGAAATCGTTGGCCGTTCGCCGCTGCCCTGCATCGTGACCTGCAGACCCGTGTGGGAGGGCGGTCAATGCGATGCCGATGAAGACACGCGTGCCCGATTCTTTGTCCGTGTCAGTCGCGCCCCCAAGCCACCCGCCTACATCGATGCCGAACTGGCGCTGGCCGATCGAAATTCCCAAGCCTACTTCTTGATCCAGGACAACGTGCGCATCCCCGGCGGGGAGGATGAAGATCTACTGCCCCGGCTGATTCTCTCCTCGCATGATTTTGTCACACGCCCGCCCGATCTGCTCCGGCGTCTCGGAGCGATGGTCCACGATTCACGCACCTCCGTATTCAAACTCGCATGGCGCGCCCGCAGCCTGCGCGACAACATCGAGGCCTTTGAATTGATCGGATCGCGTGCGGATCCAATCATCGCACTATGCATGGGGGAATACGGCTTTCCCTCGCGCGTTCTGGCCAAAAAATTCGGCGCATTTCTGACCTTCGCCGGCCTCGACGAGGACAACGGCACCGCGCCAGGCCAGGTCGGCATCGACACGATGAAACGCCTCTACCGCTGGGACGCCATCAACCCCGCCACGCGCGTCTTCGGCGTCATCGGCCACCCCGTCGGCCATTCCATGAGCCCCGCCATCCACAACGCCGGGTTCGACGCGACCGGCTACGACGGCGTCTACCTCCCGATGCCAATCCCGCCCGAGTACGAGCATTTCAAGGCGACCGTTCACGCCTGGCTCGACTACAAACCGCTCGATTTCCGCGGTGCCTCCGTCACGATCCCGCACAAGGAAAACCTCCTGCGATTCGTCCGCGAAAGCGGCGGGGCGGTCGAGCCCCTCGCCGAGCGCATCGGAGCCGCGAACACGCTCACCGTGCGAGACGACGGCTCGCTCTACGCCTCCAACACCGACTACGCCGCCGCGATCGATGCGGTGTGTGATGCGCTGGGCATCAAGCGCGAGCAGCTCGCCGGTCGGCGAGTCGCCGTGATCGGCGCCGGCGGGGCGGCGCGGGCCGTGGTCGCGGCATTCGCTCACTATGGCGCGACGATCGTCATCTACAACCGCACACTCGATCGCGCCCGGCAGCTCGCCGAGCAGTTCACCAGCCAGACCGCCAAGGTCGTCGCCGCGGACATGGCGAATCTCTGCAAGAGCTGCTGCGAGATCTACATCAACTGCACGCCGATCGGCATGCACCCCAGCGTCGATGCCTCGCCGATCACCGACTGGTCCGGTGAAAAGCCCGCGCTGGTCTTCGACACCATTTACAACCCGATCGAAACGAAACTACTGCGTGATGCCCGTTCGCAGGGCATCGCCACCGTCAGCGGCCTCGAGATGTTCGTGCGCCAGGCCGCGGCACAGTTCGACCTGTGGACCGGCAGGCCCGCGCCGACCGATGTCTTCCGCAACGTGATCCGTCAGAAGCTCGCGGCGGTCACTTCGTAACCGGTGCACCGCTCGGCGCGGCTGTGATCGACTTGGCCCCGCGCGTCTTGACCAGGCCCGCGTCGATCGCCTTGTTGATCTCGTCGGCGAAATTGATCTCGAACGGCTCGTTGGGAATCTCGGCGCTATCCGCTTCCTTTTTGAGCTTCACAACCAGCGCTTGAAGCTCGGCGTCCGTGAGCTTGGACTTTGGTTTCGTGTGACCCGGGTGCTGCGGATCGGGCTCGGAGATCATTGCCACCGCCTGATCGATCGCGGTCTGGCTGATCTTCTTCTCGAACACGCCTCGAGCGAACCGCTGGGCGGCGAGCCGGGCGTCTTTCTTCTCCGCCTCGTCGAGTGTCGAGGGAACGATGTAGGTGCTGTCGACGAACATCACACCCGCCGCCGCGACCACCGGGCTGTTGCTCAGTGATTCGATGACGTTCCCGAGTTCCTCGAGCGTGATCTTGCCGGACTTGAAGTCTGCCGAGAGTTCGCCGACGCGTTTGCGGATGACCAGCTTCTGCTCTTCGGGCAGCGGGCTCTGGTTCACGAGCTCCACCAGCACGGTCTCCGCGCCCGATGCGACCCACCCGCGCAGATTCATCGCGATGTAGATGCCGCCGATCAGCAGGATTAGCGCAAACACGCCCGCCACGATCAGGCAGCCCTTCAGCACCCCGCTGCTTTTCTTGGGTGGAAGCCCCGGGCCCGCAGGAATATTCATTGTTGCATCCATGGAAGACACTCCCGCAAAGGATTAATGTGCCAATCATGCCCGCACCCCGTCCGTCTCACAAGCGGTGTCCGCCACTTCTGCACTTGCCGGGCTCCGACTGCCGATCTGATCCGGCGGCGCCAATCAAATGAAAATCTCCTGTATCACACTTCTCGCCGGTTTGTTTCTCGCCTCCTGCACGGATCGCCCGGCGCAGGCGCCTCTGCCCGCGCCGACCGGGACCACGCCCAAGGCCACTTCGTCCGTCTACACACTCGCCGGTCCCGCCGCGCCGCTCGACAGCTTCATTCCGGCGGCACTGCGTGAGGGCAACATCCCCGGCGCCGTCGTCCTCATCGGCCGCGGCGACCAGACGCTCTATCACAAAGCTTTCGGCGAGCGACTCGTCGAACCGCAGCGTCTGCCGATGACGCAGGAAACCGTTTTCGACCTCGCGTCGCTCACCAAGCCGATCGCCACCGCAACATCCATCATGATCCTCGCCGAGCGCGGCAAGATCACGCTGACCGATCCCGTCGCGAAATACATCCCGGCCTTCGCGGCCAGCGGCAAAGCCGCGGTCACCGTCGAGCAGTTGCTGCTGCACCGCGGCGGCCTTCCCGCCGACACCGCGATCAGCGATTACGCCGGCAACCGTGACGTGATCGTACAGCAGCTTTTCGCCGCTCCGCTCGCCGCGCCGCCGGGCTCGCGATTCATCTACAGCGACGTCGGCTACCAGGTCCTCGGCGAACTCGTGCGCATCGTCGATGGCCGTCCGCTCGACCAATTCTTTGCCGCCGAGATCGCCGGTCCGCTGGGCATGGCGCACACACGCTTCAATCCGCCCGCCGAGTGGCAGCGCGACATGGCGGGCACGGAGCATCTGCTCGGTCGTGTGCACGATCCGCGCGGCGCTGCGATGGGCGGTGTCGCCGGCCACGCCGGCCTCTTCGGCACCGCAGCGGACCTGGCGCGATTCTGCCGCATGCTCTGCCGCGGCGGTGAGCTCGACGGTCACCGCATCCTTCAGCCGCAGACCGTTGCCGCAATGCTCGCCAATCGAGGTGGCCGCACCTACGGCTTCGACTGTGACACCGGCTACTCCTGGCCGCGCGGTCAGCGATTCTCACACGGCGTCACCGTCGGCCACACCGGATTCACCGGCGTGATGCTCTGGCTCGATCCGCGCCCGAGCAGCGGGGCGTTTTACATCCTGCTGACGAGCCGGCTGCATCCTGATGGCAAGGGCAACAACCGCGCACTCGGCTACGGTGTCGCGACGCTCGCCGCCGAGGCGGCGCTGCCTGATGCGAATCTTGAGCCCGTCACCCTCACCGGCATCGACAACGCCGTGCGCGACGGTTTTTCTGCACTGCGCGGCCGTCGCATCGGTCTGATCACGAATCACACCGGCGTCGACCGCCTCGGTCGCCGCACCGTCGATCTAATCGCCGCCGCGCCGGGCGTGAAGCTCGTCGCGCTCTTCAGCCCCGAGCACGGCATCGCCGGCGCACTCGACCGCGAGGGCATCGGTCACACCACCGACGCCGCGACCGGCCTGCCGATCTACAGCCTCTACGGTGAAACGAAACGCCCGACCGATGCGATGCTCAACGGTGTCGACACACTCGTCTTCGACATCCAGGACGTCGGCACGCGCTTCTACACCTACATCGCCACGATGAAATACGCGATGGAGGAAGCCGCGAAACGCAAGATCCGTTTCATCGTCCTCGATCGCCCCAACCCGCTCGGCGGCACGCTGGTCGATGGCCCGCTCGCCGATGCCGATAAGCTCAGCTTCGTCGCATGCGCCCCGATCCCCGTCGTGCACGGCATGACCATCGGCGAACTCGCCCGCCTCTTCCAGCAGGATACGCCGACGCTCGACCTCGCCATCGTCCCGCTCAACGGCTGGACGCGCAGCACACCCTGGGAACAAACCGGCTGCCGCTGGATCAACCCCTCGCCCAACATGCGCAACATCACCGAAGCCCGCCTCTACCCCGCGATCGGCCTGCTAGAGATGACGAACATTTCGGTCGGCCGCGGAACGGAGACGCCTTTCGAGGTGATCGGCGCCCCGTGGATCGACAGCCCGAAACTCGCCGCAGCACTGACCGCCGCGCAGCTTCCTGGCCTGCGCTTCGACCCGATGACCTTCACTCCCGACTCCTCGAAATTCGCCGCCGAACGCTGCAACGGTGTCCGCATCACACTCACCGACCCTGCCACGCTCCAGCCCACGCACACAGCCCTGACGATCGCCACCGCACTGCGCACGCTGCACGGCGCCCAATTCGACTCCGCCGGCATCCTGAAATTGCTTGCCAATCAACAGACCCTCACCGCCTGGCAGCGCGGCGCCGACCCGACGAAACTGCCCGAGGCGTGGGCGGCGCAACTGGCGGATTTCCGGCGTCTCCGCGAGCCCTGCCTGATCTACAAGTGATTCGGTGGGCCAGGAGCTTTTCCGCCTTGCAACGGCGTCGGCTCGCTTTATGATGGCCGACCCAAAATCACCTTGGAATAAGGCAGAAGAGCAATGATCAAGCGAGCGAAGATTTCGGTCATCGGAGCCGGCGGAAATGTCGGGGCGACGGTTGCCCTCTGGTGCGCGATCAAAGAGCTGGGCGACATCGTCGCGATCGACATCCGCGTGCCCAAGGCCGGTGGAAAAGAGGGCGAGACGATCATGCCGGTTGAGGGGCGAATGCTGGACCTGGCGCAGTGCGGGCCGCTGGACCGCTTCGACTCGAAGATCACGGCGAGCGATGACTACGCGGCGATCAAGGACTCGGATGTCGTCGTCGTCACGGCCGGCATCCCGCGCAAGCCGGGGATGAGCCGCGATGATCTGATCGGGACCAACGTGAAGATCGTCAAGAGCGTGTCGGAGAAGATCAAGGCGAACGCGCCGGGCGCGATCGTGATCGTCGTCAGCAATCCGCTGGATGCGATGGTCTACACGGCGTGGAAGGCGACGGGCTTCCCGACGCACCGCGTCATCGGGCAGGCGGGCGCGCTGGACGTGGCGCGCTTCAAGACCTTCATCGCGATGGAGACGGGCTACAGCGTCGAGGATATCAACGCCATGCTGCTCGGCGGCCACGGCGACGACATGGTCCCGCTGCCTCGTTTCACGAACATCGCGGGCATCCCGATCACGCAGTTCATGAGCGAAGCGAAGCTCGCTGAACTCGTGCAGCGCGCCAAGGTCGGCGGCGGCGAGATCGTCAACAAGATGGGCACCAGCGCGTACTACGCGCCGGCCCTGGGCACGACCGACATGGTCGAGGCGATCGTCAAGGACAAGAAGCGCATCATCCCCTGTGCCGCGTACTGCAACGGCGAGTACGGCATCAACGGGCTCTTCGTCGGCGTCCCCGTCGTGCTCGGCGCCAAGGGCGTCGAGAAGATCATCGACCTCAAGCTCGAAGGCGAAGAGGCGAAGCTGATGAAGACCTCGGCGGACCACGTGAGCGAACTGGTCGAGGTCGTCAAGAAGCTGAGCCCGGACCTCGCTTGAAAGCGAGGCCGGGAATGACGAATGACGAATCAAAATCCAATCTGGGTAGCTGCTTGACTCAAGTTGCCCCATTCGTAGTGTAGTGACGATGAAAGCCACGCCGGAGAACCCTTACCCTCGTAGATTCGAGGAGT
>JAYVTU010000086.1:0-28982 GCA_043788485.1 Planctomycetota bacterium | reverse complement strand
GCATCACGTTCGGCTCCAAGCCGCTGGCCCCCGGATAAATCCAAGCTTGATGCCGCGCCGTATGTTCCACCCGACGGGGACTCGTTGATGAATATCACTCCGCTTCGACGCATGGCCCTGGCTCTGATCTTTTGTGCGCTCACAGTGGTGAGCGTGCGTGGCGAAACGTTGCCGCACCTTGAGCAGGCCGATTTGCCGCGCAGCGTCGCGCAGCTCTACACCGGGTTTGATCCCGACAAGGAGCCGCTGGATGTGCGCATCGTCAGGGAATATGAGCAGGGCGGCATCGTCGTGCGGATGTTGACCTACACGGTCGGCACGTTCAAAGGTGTGAAGTCCACGATGGGCGCGTTCTACGCTTTTCCCAAGGACCGCCGCGGCAAAATCCCCGCGATTATTCAGATGCACGGTGGCGGACAGAGGGCGCAGGCGGAGACTGTCATCGCCTGGGCTCAGAACGGCTACGCGGCCCTGGCCATCAACTGGGGCGGTAGCAAGATGGACGGTCAGGGCCCCGCCGATCCGGGCACCGACTGGGGCGCGGTCGATGCGACGCAGGCAACCCATAACGATCATTACGCCTCGTGCCTGCCCGATGCGAAGACACTCGACGCCTTCGAGTCGCCGCGCAACAACAACTGGTTCCTGATCGTGCTCGCGGCCAAGCGGGGCGTCAGTTTCCTCGCGCAGCAGCCGGAGGTCGACGCCTCGCGCATCGGCGCGACGGGCCACTCGATGGGCGGCAAGCTGACGGTGATGCTCGCCGGTTGCGATCCGCGCATCAAGGCGGCGGCGCCTTCGTGCGGCGGCGTCGGCGAGGCGCCGGCCGAACTGCGAGCCCGCCCCGGCAACGCCGCGCGACCGCCCAATCCCAGCGTGATTTACGCACAGACCATCGACGACACGAACTACATCAAGCGGATCACCTGCCCCATCGTCTACCTCGGCCCGCAGAACGATTTCAACGGCCTGGTCGACGAACTGTTCATGAATTGGCGGGACATCGCCAGCAAACAGGTCGCCTTTGCGATCTCCAAGCACCTCAATCACCGCCAGGAACGTGCCGCGTCGTTTGTCGATGTGCTGTGGTTCGAGCAGCATCTCAAGGGCAATATCACGCTCCCCGCGACGCCGCAGATCGCCGCGACGATCAAGGGGCCGGGCGGCATCCCCGGCGTGGCCGTGACGCCCGACCGCCCTCAGGACGTGACGCGCGTCGAAATATTTTACTCGCTCGATCCCAACGGCCAGTTCCGATTCTGGCGGACCGCCGAGGCGAAGCGCGACGGCGACCGCTGGATAGCGCCGTGTCCGATCCTCTCGGCAGACATGCCGCTCTTCTTCATGGCCAACGTCCACTACGCATTCCCGGATGTCGCGCTCACCGGCCCGCCCTGGAACAAATCACCGGGCAAGGATTACCTGCTCAGCACGAAGTTGCTCTCTTTCGAGGCGACCGCCGTGCGTCGAGCCGCCCCGCAGTTGACGGACACCGCGGAGCGCCTGATCGAAGGCGATTTCGCCGCGCTGCAGGACTGGTATCAGCTCGAGGCCGGCAATCCCGACTTTCAAGTGATCGTGACGCGGAAGGTGAAGGACCCCAAATGGCGCGGGCCCGATGATGCCACGCTGGCCATCGACGTGCAGGATCCGCGCGGCGGCTCGCTGGCGCTGACCTTCGAGTTCAACAGCTACGGCCAATACGGACGCGACAAAATCTCCGGCGAGTATTACACCGTCCTGCCCTTCAACGCGTCGCCGGATTGGCAAAGGCTCGAAATCAAGCTTGCGGATCTCAAGCCGGTCAAGGGCGCCGCGAAGCTGCCGGAGAATTGGCAGACGCTGTGCACGCTGGGAATCGTGGCCCGCCTCAAGGTCAGCGACGGCGGGCGCGAGATCACGGTGGGAACGGGGCGGTTCGACGCTCAGCGTCATCTACGCAGTATGCGATGGGAAGGCGGCACCTATCCCGCATCGATCCTCATGCCCGGCGGCAGCGCAAGCCTCGATCCCGAGGCCTACAGTCGGCAGTTTCAGAGTCAGATCGACAAGTCGATCGAGCTTGAGAAGCGAGATCGCGCGGCTCGGTGATCGGGTAAGTTCGCTCGCCGTTGAGGGGCTGGGGTTTCAGCGGTTCTACATTCACCCGGCGACCCGCCCGGCAAGAGTGGCTCGGGCGCGTCACTGTCGGCCGGTGGCGCCGCCGTGTCATAATCCACTGTCAGAAATGAGTATCCAGCGATGTCGATCCGGCTCCGTCAGGCCGGTTGACGACGGTGGCGTTTTTCCGTTTCGTGTATTCTTTGCACCCGCATGCCAACAGAAGCGGGTTTAGAGCGTTGACCTGATGGGTCTCAAACCTGTGCGATTCGGGACAATGAGACGTCGCATGAGCAGATCGCGTAATCCAAACGGAGCATGGCGATGAAGCGCTGGCTGACATTCTCGATGGCGATGCTGCTGGTCGCGGGCCTGGCGGGCGTGACCGAGGCCCGGGAACACAGGACAAGAAAAGACCATTCTGCGCCCACGGCCGATGCGGTCACGGGCACGGTCGTGAAGATCGACGGCGCGAATCTGGTCATCAAGAACAACGGTGCGGAGCAGACCGTCGCCACGGACGACAAGACGACGGTGATCATCAACGGCACCACCTCGAAACTCGCGGACCTCAAGGCCGATCAGACGGTGAAGGTCACGCCCAGCACCGGCACCGCGGCGAAGATCGAGGTCGGCGCGACCGATCCGCCTGTTCCGCCGGACCCCAACAAGCGGCACAGGCACAAGCGAAAGTAACACGGACATTCGGCAAGGTCAGGAGGCTTCAAATCAGCAAGATCATTCGTATCGCCATCATCGGCGGCGGGCCGGGGGGATTGATGACCGCGCACCAGTTGCAGAAACGCTGCACCGCGCCGTTCACCCTCACGATCTACGAAGCCGGCTCGCGTCTCGGCGGCAAGATTCTCACCAAGGAATTCTCCCACGCCCCGGTCGTCTACGAGGCCGGCACCGCGGAGCTCTACGACTACACTTGCGTGGGCGAGGACCCGCTGCGCGACCTGATCGCGGAACTCGGCCTGACCACCAAGCCGATGGGCGGCGCTGCGGTGGTGATGGACGACAAGGTGATCTACGACATCGACGACACGCGCCTGAAGCTTGGCGAAACGACGTGGGAAGCGCTCAAGCAATTCGACGATTACGCCAAGCGGTGGATGAGCCCGCTGGAGTTTTACGAGGCGGACTGGAAGGAAGGCACCGTCGATCCGATGGCGACCGAGACATTCCAGACGCTGCTTTCCGAGATCCCCGACGCCGCCGCACGCCGCTACCTCCGCACGCTCGTGCACAGCGACCTGGCCACCGAGCCGCACCAGACCAGCGCGTACTACGGCCTGCAGAACTACCTGATGAACGATCCGGCCTACATGAGCCTCTACACGATCGACGGCGGGATCGAGCGCTTCATCAAGTCGCTGGCGTCGCGGGTCACCGCCCGGATCCTGTACAACGAGCCCGTCGATTTCGTCGAGCTCGCATCGGACTACAACGAAGACATCGCCGTCACCTCGCGCCGCGATGGCAAGTTCGTCACCGAGAACTACGACTTCGTCGTCGCCGCGCTTCCCTACAACTGGCTGGCGACGATCGACTGGGGCGGTGACAACCTGGCCGATGCGATGCTCAAACACCGTCTCCACTACGAACGCCCGGCTCACTACCTCCGCGTCAGCGTCCTCTTCCGCAAACAGTTCTGGGGCGAGGAACTCCGCGGCTCGTATCTCATGCTTGATTCGTTCGGCGGCTGCTGCCTCTACGACGAATCGTCACGCAACAACCACGGCCAGTACGGCGTCCTCGGCTGGCTGCTCGGCGGTGACTTCGCATCGGCGATGGGCAATCTCACCGACGAAGAGCTCATCGCCCGCGTGCTCGATTCGCTGCCGTCGTTCCTGCGTCACGGCAAGGATCTGGTCATCGAGGGCCGCGTGCACCGATGGGTCGGCGCGGTCAACGGCGCGCCCGGCGGTGCGTTCCCGGAGAATGTCGAAGCGCGTCACACCCCCGAGCCCGTGGATCACTCGAACCTGCTGGTCGTCGGCGATTACCTCTTCGATTCGACTCTCAACGGCGTCCTCGATTCCGCTGACCTCGTTGCCGAGATCATCGCCGAGGATATGCTGCTGCCCGAATATCAGAACCCGGTGCAGGACCCGACGCAGGCTCCGGCCCCCGATCCGCTCCCGCTCGATGAACAGCTCAGCACGGTGACACCCCGATGATCCAGGATCCACAGCGCCCCGGAGCCTTGAATGCTCCGCAAACCGAACCGATCACGGCGGGGCGCATCCGTTTCGTCGAGCACGCCGAGCCCGGCGAACACGTGCTGCTGAAGCTCAACGACCCGTCGCCGTGCCAGGCGGTCATCACGCAGATTTCGCCCGACGAAACGCCCGCCGCCCGGGGCCTCGATTCTTCCGATGTGCTCGAAGTGCTCTTCATCCCGCAGGCGATGGCGCGGACCGAAGCGTCCAAGGTGCAGAGCCAGACCGCCAGTTGGGTGGCCTGCGATGAGCCGGGCGCGGAGCCGCCGGTGTTCATCAAGTGCCGCGGGGCCGACATCGCATGGCGGCCCGGTCGGGCTGTGCTGCAGTGCGACGCGGACCAGCGCGAGGCGCTGTTGGAGGTCCTCGTCGAATTCAGCCACTACGAGGCCGAACTTCGCCGGATCGAGCGACAGGTCGGCGCCGGCTGGAGCCAGCTGGATCTCGACAAGCCGCTGGCCAACCGCGTGACCAAGGCCGATCTGGCCCGGAGCGATGAGGTGAGCCGGCAGATGAACATCGTGCTCGCGGCGCGCATCCGCAACGCCCGCATCGAGCCGCATCTGCTCCGTCCCGCCTCGCAGACCAGCGCCGCCGCCCGGACGCTCGGCCACGAGCTGCGCGAGAAAACCGAAGTCGAAGAGCGTCTGGAAATCGTCGATGGCCAGCTTGAGGTCTACGAAT
Organism: Planctomycetota bacterium; assembly: GCA_043788485.1. Classification (GTDB taxonomy): domain Bacteria; phylum Planctomycetota; class Phycisphaerae; order Phycisphaerales; family Zrk34; genus JAYVTU01. The sequence continues at coordinate 23,970 of JAYVTU010000086.1, read as the reverse complement.
ACATCTACGAGATGATCAGCCAGCGCATGGGCGAATTCCAGGCCGCACACGACGAGCACAAACTCGAATGGCTCATCATCGTCATCCTCGTCGCCGAGACGCTGATCCTGCTGACCGACTTCCTCTGGCGGTATCTGGAACAGCCGTGACCATGGTGAGGCGGCTGCTCCTCATGACGATCGCGATGTGCTTTGTCGCCGGTTGCGCCACCGGCCGGCCCGGGGCGCGCACCGTTGCCGATGCACAAGCGCAGGCCGTTCACGTCGGCTACGCCCTGATCTACAACGGCCCTGGCTCCGCCAAGGACTGCCCGGAAGCCGTCGCACGTGTCGCGGAGAAGGCGGGCTTGTCCGTCCGTTACGTTTCCAAAGTCGCCGACATCCCCGGCCTGCTGCCCGTAGCCGCGCTGCTCGCCCTCGGCGGCACGGACGACAATATTGAGCCTCTTCGCAAACGCTTCAAGCCCGACATCACACAAGCCATCCGGCAATACGTCAGCGACGGCGGCGCCTTCGTGGGAATCTGCGGCGGCGCTTATCTCGCCTCGCAGGGTTACGAAGACGACCACGGCTTCGTCCACGCCCTCGGCCTCATCCCTGCGACGACCGATGCGTTCATCGAAAACGACAAGGCCCGCATCCTCACCGTGCGCTGGCGCGGTGTTGAGCGAAAAATGTATTACCAATACGGCCCGAAATTCATCCTGAAAAACCCCGCCGAATCGGTCGATGTTGTCGCGACGTATCCCGATGGCTCAATCGCCGCGCTGCTCTGCTCCTACGGCAAAGGCCGCGTCTTCGTCACCGGCCCCCACCCCGAAGCCGACGAATCCTGGCGCCGCGACATCAAGGGCGGCGCGCCCGATTGGAAACCGCAACCGGAGATTGCGGCGGCGATCATTTCGGAATTGCTCGCGCGGAGTGCGGTCGGCAGGTGACGGGCCGATTGGTTCACGGATCGACGACGATCTGATCGGCTTTCTTGACGACCATCTCGGGCTGGCTCTTGTACAACTCCAGCGTGCCGGTGACGTGGACGTTTTTGCCGATGAGGCCCGAGCCGTCTTTGCCGCCGAAGGCCTTGTCGATCTCGGCAAACAGCGCCGGGAAATAGGCGATGATCACGTCGTCGTGTCCGGTGGCGCCCTTGAACTTGAGCCGGATCACCTTGGCTTTGGGCGACAGCTCTGCAGAGGCGATCTGCCCCTGGATCGTGTAACGCCCCGTGTTATCGGTGTTGATGATGCGCATCATCTCCGCGCGATCGGTCGCCGCCAGCACACCGCCCAACTTGGGTTTTTCAACGACGGTCACGGGCGTCACGGTCACGGGCGTCGCGGTGACAGGTGCCGCGGTAACAGGTGGCGCGGACGGCTCGACGACGGGGTCGGTCGGGGCGGCGGTTTCAACGGGCGCAGGCGGCGAAGGGACGGGCGCCGCCGCGACACTGGGCGGCGTGGCGGGGGGGATCACGCGGCTAAGGCCGGCTTTGAGAGTCTCGTTCTTCGCCAGGCCGCTCGGGGCGTCGGGCGCCGGATCGCTCGGGGCGTTGGCGGCGCTCGCCGTGGGTGCGCCGGCGCCGCCGCCCATCATTTTCTTGATGGCCCACGCGGCGCCGCCGAGCAGCGCGATCAGCACGATGGCGACGATCGCCGTCATCTTGCCGCTGGACCGCTTAGGCCTGATTACCGATCGCGAGGACCTGGCACCGGGCGACGAACGGTTCACCGCCTGCGACAGCGCGCCCAGCGGATGATCGGTCGATCCGTCGGCCCCGGAATCCGCCCAGTGCAATCCCGCTCCCGAGCCCGAGCCGGAACCGACCGCGATGGTGAAGGGCCGGATCGATCGCGCAAACATTTCAGCGGTGGGGAAGCGGTCGCCGGGCGACTTGGCCAGCGCCCGGACCATCGCGCAGACCAGGCCGTCGGGCACATCGGGCCGCTGCTCCTGGATGTTGGGCACGGGGGAATGGACGTGGAGCTTGAGCAGTTCCTTCTGCGTCTTGGCGCGGAAGGGCGGTGCGCCGGCGAGGACATGATAGAGCGTCGCGCCCAGGCTGTAGATGTCCGACAGCGGGCTGGCCGCCTTGCCCAGCGCGATCTCGGGCGCGAGGTAGAGCGGCGTGCCGACGGCTTCGGTCGAAAGTGCGAAAGAATCCGACGGATCGCTGATCCGCGCCAGCCCGAAGTCGGTAAGCTTGCAGCGACCGCTGCGCGTGAGCATGAGGTTGGACGGCTTGATGTCGCGGTGGATCACGCCGTTCTGATGGGCAAACGCCAGCGCCTCGGCGGCCTCGGCGATGATGAGACACGCGCGCGGCACATCGAGCGGCGCGGTGCTCGCAGCGATCATCTGGCCCAGGTCCCCGCCCTCCAGCAGTTCCATCGCGATGAAGAGCCAGCCCTTGTCCTGCCCGACCTCGTAGACCTGCACGATGCCCGGGTGGTCGAGGTTCGCTGCTGAGCGCGCCTCGCGCATGAACTGCTCGGCGATCTCCTTCTTAGATTCCTCGGCCGCCTCGGCGGGCATGATCTTGAGCGCAACGAGGCGCTTGAGGTTCACATCCTTGGCTCGCCACACCTGCGCCATCGAGCCCTTGCCGATGCGCTGCAAAAGCTTGAACCGGCCAAGTTGCGGCGGCTTCTTCTGCTGCGGGTCTGTCGTCACCGGTTCACCCACGCGCATTCTCCAATGCCCCCAGCACGCTGGCCCAGCACAAAACGTATGCAAACGCTAAGCCCGAATTGTTGCTTTTTGATGAGCGGCGGACATCATCCGGAGACCGGGAACCAAGCATCGCCAATGCAAGACTTTGCGGCATCCGACATGTTGTCGGGGTGCCGCATGGCGTGGCCGCTGAGGCCGATTTGTGCCTGGCCGCGTGAGTGAGATCACAACCGTTTCCCGGAAGCTCGGTGAGATAAAATGTGCGGCGCAGGTTGGGCAGGATGACACGATCACCCCGCAAAACGGATCAGGCACGTGGCGTGTCCTCGTACTCGATTCTGCGACCCGCACCCCTTCACAAATCGGCCTCCGCGGCCATCCGACTGTCCGACTGGAGCGAAGGAGATACCCAGTTGTTCCCTTCTCCGATCCATGGGTTTCATGCGTGCGCTTTCACTTTCATTTGATTCGTCAATTCCGGTGATTTCCGAGTCACCGCTTGTCGAGGATCGACTTGTCGCAGGGGCTCCTGGGCAGACGAAAAACAGTATTGACGACCTCGAGATAGCGGGCGCCGTCACGCACGTTGGGTTCGATGATTCCGCCTTCATGCCATTCGTTCCATGCGTAGATGGACAGGATCCGGCTCTCCTCCCGAGGCTGCTCCTCCATCCAATCTTTTAGCTGGGCAAGATCCCGCTGGAAGTTTTTGCGATAGCTGTCCGTCGGATCATAGAGGCAGGGCGGGTTCTTGATGCAGCCGAAGCGCGGCCGTTCGTCGAAGTTCTGGGTGAATCCCGGCACGACCGGCAGGCCGAACTTCTGCTGGTCTTCGCGGAGTTTGTCGTTCCCGCGGCTGGGGGCCAGACGGGTGACGGCGTCGGCAAACGCCAGCGCCGAAACCGTGCTGATGCTGCCATCGGGTTTCCGGTAGGGATACGCTCGTTCGGTCGCTCCCAGGACGACAAGCGGAGAATGTCCGGTTGCTTTCAGGACTTCGGATCGGAGCGTCTCGATGAATTTTTCGATCGTGTTGCCTTGCGGCTCGTAGTCACCAACGACTTTGCCATTGGCGTCCGTCTTTTTATTGACGATACCTGCGGGATCCAGCAGGTAGATAATCGGACGTCCGTCGGAGGTCCGGAGATAATTGTCACGTTTCACATAGCTGACGAGTTTGCCGACGACGACATCGAAATGGGACGGCCCTTTTCCGTGACGGGCGGCGCTCTCCTCGTTTCCCCAGAGAACCAAGGGACCGCCGTGTTGACAGATCGAAATCGCGAACTTCATCGGATTCCCGTCCACAGCAAGGAATTGTTTCAGGCCGGTGTTGAACGCCTCGTCGCGGGTGAAACTGTTCCAAAACCAGTAGAAGTTGAAGAATTCGAGCCCGAATGCGCGGGCCTGGGCGATGTGTTGACGAATCGTCTCGGGCTTCGTGAGGTCGTAGTACCCGATCACCGGCTGAAGGTGGGAGAAGTCCCCCTTGCGCAAGGCCAGATAGCCATCGGAGGCGTCGGCCGGATTGGCGGGCCAGCAGCGGTCTTTGTCCCACAGATCCCGCACGCCCGTCCACCAGTCATCTTTTGGGATACGTCCCTGCGGGATATAGCCGGTGATCCGCTTGCCGTCATCAGCATAAACAGGCTCAATTTTGGTTTCCGCGCGCAGGTAGAAATCGGCGCGCTTGAAAGGGAATCCCTTGATCACCTGAAACGCCTCCGGGGACCACATTCCGAAATAGTAGGCCCCAACTCGGCAGGGCGCTTTATTGGCGACGGAAGCCGCAGAAGAACCCTCTTTCGCAGATCCCGTATCGGCAGCAGCCAGCGTGGCCAGTGGCGCGAGCAGCAGGGCGGTGAGGAGTGCGAGGGTGTGTTTCATTTTTGGGGTGATCACTTGATCTTCCAAATCTTAAGGGAGAAAAGGGAGGAAAGGGGATAAGTACGAACGCCACCAAAAGGAAAAACGGGACATTCTGGCTCTGTCTCGACGCTCGATTGATGGGCTTCAATTCATCAGGGCAGTCCGTTCAATTTTCCCAGGATTCGCCACGCCTGGGCGGCCATAAGAATGGCAAAAGAAGAGGGTCGATACAGACCCGGACATTCGTACTTTTTCAACGATCTCGTCGCGCACAGATGTGGTGCTGAAACCGGACGTCTGGGGGGGTTCCCGGAGGCGTGATGGGCGTGAGTGGGATTCGCAGTCTTAAGGTGTGGAATCGGCAGGGAGTTAAGACGGGAGGTTTGGCGGGTGCGGCGTGGAAAGAGGGGGAGGGGGAGGGGGTGAAAATGTCCGGTCGACGGGTTTGTGCGCACGGGCGGTGACCTGGGGCGGCCGGTGTGATCGGCGTGACCGGGTGTAAAGGCTCGGCGTTATCGGGCGTGCGGAAACCGAGTTGGGGCTCTAGAAACGCTGTTGCGGTGTTAAGATGGTTAAATTGGAAAATATGGTGAAGAAAAAAACGGGCGGTATCCGAAGAGATAGGTGCACGAAGCGAGTCGAATGTCGCTCGCGGGATGAAAAGCACGGCCTGATGGAATCGGGCCTTGAGAAACACGCGGCGGGCTGACACGGACGCCAGCCTTCGCGGGCCACACGAAACGGAGCCTCCCATGTCGCAGCAAGTCCTGGTGGAACGGATGTTCGAGCGTCTGATCAGCGGTGACCGCAGCGGCGCCCGTGAGATCGTCGATCAGTGCCTGTCGGCTGATGCTCCGGCTGAGGCGATCATCGAGAAGCTGTTCTGGCCCGCGTATGAGATGGTCCAGAAGCTGTTCCGCAACGATCAGATGTCGGTCATCGCCCACCACTATGCGACGCGGCTCCTCCGCATGCTCGTGGACCAGATGCAGCTGCGTCTGACCCAGCAGGATCGCACGGGTCGCAAGGTGCTGCTGCTGTGCGGGCCTCGCGAGGGCGATGAGCTGGCGGGCCAGCTCGCGGCGGACATGCTTGAGGCGGCTGGCAACACGGTCTACTTCGGCGGCGGCGGGATTGCCAATGATGAGGTGATCGGCCAGATTGGTGAACTGCGGCCGGCGGTGCTGGTGCTGTTCGGCTCGGCTCCGTCGGACCTGCCGGCGATCCGGCAACTCGTGGATGAACTGCATGATATGAGTGTCTGCCCGGAGATGCAGGTGGTTGTCGGCGGCGGGGTGTTCAACCGTGCCGAGGGGCTGTCGGAGGAGATCGGGGCGGATCTCTGGGCCGAGACGCCCACGGAACTGGTTAAGGCGGTTGAGGGGCAGCAGACCCGCCGGATGGCTGGGGATCAGCGGACGGTCGGTCGCCGTCGCCGCACGGCGAAGGTCGTCGCGGCCTGAGTCTGACACCTGGGCTCGACCTGATATACACAATGCTCCACTACGCATCCGGGCCGCAGGGCTCGGATGCGTTTCCCATTGGGTTGGCGCGGGATGCAATCGGTGCGTGATGCGGCGCGTTGCACTCTAAATGGACAACGTGCGGCGGAGGGGAACGCGCGAACCGGCGAACGAGCGGGGCGTCGATGCAGTAGTAACAACGCTTCGGTGTGCGGCGTCCGGCACACCGATGCGGCCAGCCAGGGGATCCCGCATGACACATCCGCGACTCGTCACCGCGATCATGGGCATTACGCTCACCGCCGCCGCTGCGCTGGGCGGTGACGCCTCACCGTCCACTGCGCCAGCGCCCGCCCCCGCTGAGGGCCTGCAAACGGTCCGCGATTCCATCTCCGCGATCCGTCAGGAACTCGCCGCAGCGAAGCTGCAGCTTCAGACCCTGCAGCGTGAGCTCAAGGACCTGCGCGACTTCCAGGCCAGCCCCGATCCCGCGGCGGACCAGAAGAAGTGGCAAGCCCAGATCGACGCCATTGAGGAGCAGCGTAAACAGCTCGCCTTGGAGCGCAAGCGTCTCGACGCTGCCCGCCAGTCTCTCCGTGACGCAACCAAGGGAAAATGACCGTTTGCCCAGGCTCTTCCCCTGCAACCCCCGCTCGGCCGACGGGTAGGTCAGAATGTGAACCGTGCGATGACCATTGACGCCGGACCGCCGCTGATGAGCGATAATCCGCAACTGCCGGGCGATCCGCGCAACGACGGCGAACTCGCCGCTTGTGTTGCGCTCGGCGACCGGGACGCTGCACAGGTTCTGGTCCTTCGTCACGAGCCGGGCGTCCGCCGATTCCTCCTCCGCCTCACGGGTCGGCCGGAGCTCGCCGAGGACCTCGCACAAGACACGTTCGTCCGCATGCTCGGAGCGGCGGGGCGGTACGACCCTTCGTACCCGATGCGGACCTGGCTGCTGACCATCGCACGTCGGCTGACCATCAACCACGCCCGCCGCAACAAGCGCATCACACTCGGCGACCACGGTGAGCATCTCCAATCGACCGAGCCCTCGCCGCCCGATCACGCGATCCAGCAGGACCGCCGCCGGATCCTCCACGAGAAGCTGCAAGACGCGATCGAGCAGCTCAGCGAAGCGCAGCGTCAGGCCGTCGTGCTCTTCCATCAGCAGGGGCTCGGCGTGACGGAGGCGGCGAGGATCATGGAGCTGCCCGAGGGCACGGTGAAGAGTCACCTGCACCGGGGCCGCGCGGCGTTGCGGAAGATTCTGGGCGAGCAATTCGAGGCGCAACAGCGATGAACTGCCAACAAGTCCGACAAATCTGGGACGACTACCGCGACAATCAGCTCACCGATTCGCCGCGCTACTCCTTCGAGCGTCACATGCGGGGCTGCCCGCACTGCGCGGAGCTCTGGGCGTTTGAGACGCAGTGGCTCGAGAAGATCGGCAGGGATGAGCAGGACATCGAGCCCGCCGCCGAGCAGGCGCCGGGCCCTCGCTTCGCCATCGCCGTCGTCGAGCGCTGGCAGAAGGAGCATCCGGCTCCGCGCAGCTTCCGCTTCGCGCCCTGGATGGCCGTCGCCGCGAGCCTCGCGCTGTTCATCCTGACCTTCGTGGCCACCACGCTGATCCCCGCGATGCCGCCCGTGCGGCAGCCCGTCGCCCGCGCCATGCCCGCCGCCGATCCCGTCGGCACGCTCGTCGTGCAGCTCACCGGTCACATCGACCGCGGACCCACCGAGGTGCGCGACGCCCTCCGCGACACCGCGTCGCTCTTCACCATCGACCGTCTGGTCGATGCCATCGAACGCACGGAGCCGGAAAAGGCGAAGGCTCAATGACTGATTTGATTCGTCATTTGAATTTCGTCACTTGTCATTGCTGATTTACTCTCAAAATGAGGCCCCCGCATGTCACGAATCGCTCATTTTCTCGCCGCGTTCATGCTCGTTCTGCTCGTCACCGCTGGCGTCCGCGCGGAGGACGTGAAGCCCGCAACGCTTTTGCCCGCGGAGGGAGTTGTCGCGTACATCGAGATCGACGACCTGGCCAAGCTCCGCGCCGATGCGGCGAAGGATCCGCTTATTGCGTATCTCAAGAGCGAAGGGCCGGGGAAGGAAGATCCGGCGTGGCTCGAGGTGCAGACGATGATGGGCCTCAGCGGCGACGAGATCGTGGACCGCTACTTCGGCAAGAAACTGGCGATCATCGGCGGATCGCACGAGCCCGGCGGCAAGGGGTTCCTGCTCTCAGCCGTCAGCAAGGACGACGCGGCGCTGGCGATCGACAAGCTCAAGCTCGAGAAACTCGCCGATGCCGGGGATTTTGCGGTCTACAAGACGAAGGACAACAAGGGACGCATCGCGTTCGGCGGCGGCTGGATGGCGATGAGCGATGCGAAGCACGAGGACTATTTCAAGTCGGTGCTCGCGCAGCTCGGCAAGGGGCCGAGCCTCGCCGAGAACCCGGACTTCAAGACGTGGTCCGACAAGCTCCCGGCGAGCCGTCAGGCGGAGATGCTTGTTCACGACCGCGACGGTCACGGCTATCACGCACTGGCGGCGGTGTGGACCGGCCGCGATGTCATACTGCATTACGCCGGGACGTCCGATTCAATCACCGAGCTGCTGGGCAAGATCGGCGATGCGAAGGCGACGGCGTGGGGCCCGCTGCCCTCGTCCACGATCGCGCTGATGAGCTGGAACATTTATGAAAAGTCTCCCGACCCGCGTCAGGCGGCGATCATGGATCGACTCGTCGCTCCGGCGTCGTTCGCCAAGGATGTCGTTCCCAAGCTCGCTGCGCCCGCGGTGGTCTTCCTGGGCGAACTTAAGAGCGAGCAGCTCGATCCCGCGCCGGGTTTCTCAGTTCCTGTTTTCGGCGCCACGGTCAAAATGAAGGATGCGACTGTCGCGGCGGACCTCGATCGCGCGGTCAACGGCGTCCTCGTGCTGGCGAATCTCGCGACGCTTCGGTGGAAGACCGATCCGATCGCGATGGGCCAGGCGGAGTACGCGGGACAGAGCTATCACACTGCGGACCTTGGCGCGGCGATTTCGCAGGCGGCCAAGAAGCCGGAGCTCAAGGCCGTGGTGAAGATCGCGTACGGCCGGGTCGGCGATTACTACGTGATCTGCACGCACGAAGCCTATTTCAAGCAGTGCCTCGACACGCTCAAAGCCGGGGAAAAGCTGGGCGACGCGGCGGATGTGAAGGCAATGGGCCTCAAGGAATCGGCCTCACCGATCGGCACCGGGCTGCTGCGTCCTGGGCTGCTGGCGGCGCACGTGCAGACGTGGCTCTCGCGGATCGAGAAGGACCATCCGGAGCTTACGGAACAGTCGAAGCTGCCGGAACCTCCGGAAGGACCGGCGCGCGGCCTGAAGGCGGCGCGCGTCCTGAGCGGCGTCCTACGCTATTACAAGGGGATGAACATGCAACTTACACGTGATGGCGAGGGCGTGCTCCGGGGCCAAATCAATATCCAACGTCAGTAAATGCCGAATCTGGCAATTAGGTGATAACTGAAGTGATATGTCGCATTTTGCTAAAGCGCAATGCGCACCCCCGGATAATCTCCTTGACACGGACCGGGCTGCGCTTATTATTCGTTTGACCCCGGAGGGGCGGCAAGCTTGCGCAAGCGGTTTGCCGCCCTTTTTATTTAACGGTCTCGCGTCTTGCGTTGCGGGTCTCGCGTTGAAAACAAGCCACGAGCCACGAGCCAACAGCCACGAGACGGAAGATGTTTTCCTACTCGTGGCTGTTGGCTCGTGGCTTTCTTAATTCCATCGCGAGACCCGAGACGCAAGACCCGAGACTCATTTACGGCGCCAGCGACTGCTGCAGCTCCGCGACGGCGATGAGCGACATCGCGGAGGCGGCGAGGGGTTGGTGGTTGTTCCACATGGCGATGCGGATGCCGCTTATGGCGGACTTGGGTGTGTGGACGTAGAAGCAGCTGTCGGGCTGCATGGCGAGCTGATCGAGGAATCGTGCGGCGAGGGCGCAACGGACGATCCAGCGGGGGCGATCGGCGTCGGCGACGAGCTTGGGGCTGCGCATCGCGCGGGCCTGTGCGGCGAGGACGGCGGCGGATTGCGAGGTCGGTTCGTTGATGAGTCCCTCGCCGAGCAGGAATCCGCCGACGATGTCGGGGCTCACGGCGACGCCGCGGTCGTTGACGGCCTGGACCTGGCGCTTCCAGAGGGTGTCGAGCGCGGGCTTGAGCTGAGCGAGAGTCGGTGAAGGGTGGCCGAGGCGTTCGAGCTCGAGCTCGGCGTCGGCGAGGAAGGGCATGACGAAGGGGAGGCGATCGGGCGTGACCTGGGGCCAGAGCGCGGCGAGAAGAGAGAGGGCCTGATTGAGAGTCTGCGGATCGCGCGTGCGGTCATAGAGGGCGACGAGGGCGGCGGCGGCGATGGCTTGGCTGGGCAGGGCGCCGGCGCTGGTGTTAACGCGGATCGAGTTGCGCATCAGGCCATCGGGGCGCTGCATGCCGGTGAGCGCGGCGGTGAGGCGGAGGCGCTCGGCCTTGATCTCACCAGCGCCGGGGGTCTGCAGGAGGGCGAGGACGGTCAGCGCGGTGGTGTTCAGATCGTTGGCGACGAGGGGCTCTTCGGCGGGGGCCGGTGCGCCGATGGGAGGTGGGGCGAGCTTGGCGGTCAGGATGTTAACGGCTTTGAGCGCGGCATCGGCGGCGCGCGTGCGCTCTGCGGCGTCAACAGTCTTCACACGCGCGATGCGCGCCAGCGCGACAGCGGCCAGCGCAATGTCGCCTTCGTCGGCGACGAGAGGAACGAAGCGGTCGGCGGTCGGCTCGTAGGTGCCGCGGAATGTGCCGGTGCCCGTCTGGCGGTGGAGGATGTATTCGCGGAGCTGATCGCTGAAGGCATTGAGCGCCGCCTGATCGAGCGGCGCGGGCTGCATGGGCGGGTTGCCACGGTAGAGGGAAATCGGCACGGCGTCGGCGGCTCGGGCGATGTGGATGACGCGGAATTTGTAAATCCTGGGACCGGTGGTGGTGCCGACGTCGGGCAGACGGTCGAGGGGGTATTCGAGTGTGGTGAGCAGGCGATTGAGGATGCCGCGCAGGTTGGTGTTTGATGCGATGGCCGTGCCGGGCATCATCCATGTCCACTTTTCGGCGCGCGACATGGCGAGGCCATCGACGCCGAGCGTGATGTGGTTGGGGAGTTGCTCGAGCCTGTCGATGTGGATGGCGCGGGGCACGTGGGCGAGTTGGATATCGACGGTGACGGGCTGCTCGGCTTTGGGCAGGGGCTGACCGAGCGAGGCGGTGGCTTCGCGGATGGCGATGCCGGTGGCCTGACGGAGAAGGTTCATGACATCGACGGAGGGAAGCGGGGTTTTGTCGTCGGTGTTGCGTTCGGTGAGCGCGGCGAGATCGGCGGGGGGGAGCGACGCGGTGCCCTGGCCGAGCGCGGCGCCGGCGAGGCGGACGGTGACGTGCACGGCGGCGACATCGGTGGCGGTGATGGGCAGCGTGTTCTGCGGAACGGAGCCGCGGCGCACCCAGTTCTCGATGACGGGGAAGGCTTGGAGGGCGATGGATTCGTCGAGGGGGGAGGAGGGGGAAGCGGGGGCTGGAGTTGGGGGGGTGGGGGCTGGGGCGGAAGGAGCAGGAACTGGGGCGGCGGGCTCGTCGGCGAGCACGAGAGTTGCGGTGGGGGAGATGAGCAGCGCGATGAGCAGGGCGGCGGCGATGTTGCGGCGTTGCGACAGCGGGGCGTTGGGAATGTGGCGTGAGGGCAACATCTGGCACGCGGGGCATCGGTAGAAATCGGGCGTGATGGATTGACGTAAGTTCATGATGGGTCGATGCCTCTGCGTGTTGAAAAGCGGCCGGAATCGAAGGGTGGCACGCCGGTTGATCTATCAATAGGCAGAGAACCGGCGGCTGTCACAAGGGAGCGATCATGATCCTCACATTCGCATCAACCGAGAACCGGCGCCGGATCATCATTCTGACGATCCTGGTTTTCGCGGCGATGTGCTGAGGGGAGTTTGAGAGGTCTTGCGGCAGGAAGTTTGGCGTGGGAAGTGAATCCCCCGAGCGGGCAATAAGCATAACACAGCGACCGGGCCGACGCCCGCGTTTTTGCGTGCGCCGGCCCGGGCGGTCATGCGTGTCAAGATTATTTTGCGGTGACGTTGGCGGTCGGTGCGGAGTCGGAGACGGCAGCTGCCGGTGCCGGTGTCGTGCTGCGCAGACGGTTGATTGCTGAGAGGTAGGCCAGTGCGCTGGCCTGAATGATGTCCGTGCTCACGCCGCGACCTTTGACGCTCTTGCCGTGGTGGTGCAGTTCGACGCGGACCTCGCCCTGCGCGTCCTTGCCGCCGGTGACGGCTCGGATCTGATAGTCGATGAGCTCGACATCGCGGATGCCGGTGATGCGCTGGACAGCGGAGTAGATGGCGTCGATCGGGCCGTCGCCGGTGCTGGCGTCGGTGGCCGTCGCACCCGTCGCATCGGCAAGCGTGACGGTCGCCGTGGGCACCAGATTCCCGGCGGTGACCTGCAGGTGCTTGAGTTTCCACATTTCGCTGCGACCCGCGGACTCCAGCTCCGTGTCCATCAGCGCCTCGATGTCCTCGTCGTACACATTCTTCTTACGGTCGGCCAGATCCTTGAACGCCGCGAAGCTGCGCTCGACCGCAGCGTCGTCGAGCGTGTAGCCCAGGTCCGTGATGCGCTGGCGGAACGCGGCGCGGCCCGAGTGCTTGCCCAGCACGAGGTTCGATTCGGGGATGCCCACGTCGCGCGGGTCCATGATTTCGTACGTGCTGCGGTGCTTGATCATGCCGTCCTGGTGGATGCCGGCTTCGTGAGCGAAGGCGTTTTCGCCGACGATCGCCTTGTTGCGCTGCACGGCGAGACCGGTGAGATTGCTCACCATCTTGCTCGTGGCGTAGATTTTCTTCGTGTTGATCTGCGTGGTGCGGCCGTACGAATCGCCGCGTGTGCGCAGGGCCATGACGATCTCTTCGAGCGAAGCGTTGCCGGCTCGTTCGCCGATGCCGTTGATCGTGCACTCGACCTGCCGGGCGCCGCCGCGCACCGCCGCGAGACTGTTGGCCACCGCGAGGCCCAGATCGTTGTGGCAGTGCGTCGAGAGATAAATATTTTGCGCATCGATCACCGGCAGCTGCGCCCGCAGTTGCGAGAAGATCTGCCCATACTCCTCCGGCACCGCGTAACCCACGGTGTCGGGGATGTTGATCGTTGTGGCTCCGGCTTCAATCGCCGCGCCGGTGATGTCCACGAGGTGGTTCAATTCCGTGCGCGATGCGTCCTCCGGGCTGAACTCGACGTCCGCAACGAACTGCCGGGCGCGTTTGACGTGGTCCACGCTGATCTTGCGGATCTCGTCGAACGCCTTCTTGAATTTGTGCTCGAGGTGGATCTTGCTGGTGGCGCAGAAGACGTGGATGCGGCCGCGCGGCGCCCCGCGCAGCGCTTCGCCAGCCCGGTCCACGTCCGCCGCCACGCAGCGTGACAAGCCGCAGACCGTCGCCCGGCCCAGCTCATGCGCGATCTGCCGCACCGCTTCGAAGTCGTCGTTGCTGGTGATCGGGAAGCCGGCTTCGATGACATCCACGCCCAGCGCCTCAAGCTGCCGCGCGATCTCCAGCTTCTCCGCCCGATTCAGCGAAGCCCCAGGTGATTGCTCGCCGTCACGCAGTGTCGTGTCGAAAATTCGGATCGTATTTGCATTCGTATTCGTGCTCATGGTCGTCTGCTCTCGTCTCAGTTCGTGCTCTTGTCTTTAGTCGCCGCAGGCGGAAGCCGGCGGGTCTCATACCCAATGCCTTCAGGATTCCTCATCGGCCCAGCCGACAAAAAAACCCTGCTCGCGCGGCGGGCAGGGTGCTTATTCCAAGTCAGAAAGTGACGCACCCTAGCCGCCGCGAATAAGTCGCAGAAGCTCAAGTCCAAGCAGCGTGGGGGCGATGCGTTCCATGAGCCCCAAGTATACGCCCGCCCCAAACCCGGTCAAGCCGAATCCAAGACCCGGTTACTTCATGCGACGCCAGGTGCGCGGATGACGCTTGGCATGATGTATGCCCGTTACCACGATCATGTCGGGTTCAATGATGTAGAAGACGTTGTATGGAAAACGCGGGGTCAGGGCGCGGCGTACTTTTCGATGTGAGACGGGGTAGGCTGTGGGAAACGAGCGGATGCTGGCCAAGACCGCTTCAAGGGATAAAAGAAACTGTTCGCCGAGGCCGACCCGTTCATCTTCGTACCAACGGTCAATTGCGGCCAAGTGGTTGATCGCTTCCTGACTAAGGACGAGCTTATTTTCGGCGACCACGCCGCACCTCTGCTTTGGCCTGCTCCCAAGTCAGCACGGCCTTGGGATTGCGCCGGTAGGCGGCGAGGTCGCGATCGATCTGCTTCTTTTCGGCAGCGGTCAACTCCGTCGCTGCGACGTCGCCCATGACACTGTCCCATAAATCCTGTGCCAGCAGGATGCGCTGGGCAACGGGCAGTTTCCGCAAAGAAGCTGTAACTTTCGCAGTGGTCATCATGATGGATTTTAGGGTTCAGCCGAATTGATAACAAGTAGGTTCAAAAGGTCGCCCATTGAGGCTCACCCGAACGCCGAGAACGACACGTGGCCCCACAGGAGTTCGTAGAGGTCACGCGTGAATTTCGCCAGGAAGAAGTTGAGCACGATGATGACGACGAAGCTGGTGACGAAGGCGTCGGTCGTCGCGCGGCCTACGCCTGAGGCGCCGGGGCGGCTGTTGAACCCCTTGTAACAGGCGATCAGCGCGATCGCGATGCCGAAGAAGATGCTCTTAAGCAGGCCGGAGAAGACGTCCCAGCCACCGACGAACTGCGCGGCGAAGGTCCAGTAGTCGTTGTTGGTCACGCCGTACGCGCCGACGGTTATCGCCCAACCGCCGGCGATGCCCAGCAGGTCGCCGAAGATGGTGGTGATCGGGATCATGATGATGCAGGCGATGAGGCGTGGCACGACGAGATAACTGAGTGGCGAGGTGCCCATCACGCGCAGCGCGTCGATCTGCTCGGTGACGGACATGGTGCCCAGTTCCGCGGCGAAGGCCCCGCCGACGCGGCCGGCGAGCATGACGGCGGCGAGCACGGGGCCGAGGTGCTTGACGACGGTGAGGCTGATGAGACCGCCAAGGCGTGTCTCCTGGCCGAACATGCGGAACTGTTCGAAGAGCTCGATGGCCAGCACCATGCCGATGAATCCGCCGGTGAGCATGACGACCGGGACGCTGCGCGTTCCGACTTCGAACATCTGGGGCCAGGTGAGCTTCCATCGCCGCGGCTTGGGCAGATCGCGGAGCATCCAAACCGTCGATTGCGATACGAAGACCACGAAATTGCCGAAACGTTCGACAACGTTCGTCACACGGGCGCCGATGGCATCGAGCTGCTGGACGGAATTCATGCGGCCAGTGTACCCGGGCGGCAAAGGCTTTTGGGGCTCAAAATCAGGCAATTCGTGGCCCGCAGCTTGACACGGGCCGCGGGCCGGGCTACTAAGGTGATGCGGGACTTGCACGTGTGCTTGTAGCGCCCGCGCAGGTCTTAATTGTGGTGCATCATGGGACTTCGCGAAGACATCCAGACACAGACAGTTTCCGACCTGGTACTCCGGCCATTTGTAGCCGTGCGTGGGCAGACGACGATCCGCCAAGCCGTGGCGAAGATGAAGCAATTCAATCTCGGCGCGGCGATCATCGTGGACGACGCGGGCAAGGCCGTCGGCATGTTCGACGAGAAGAAGCTCGTGCGTCTGCTCAACGACCGGCCCGGCGCCCTCGACGAAGCCGTCGGCACGCACCTCTCGCAGCAGATCGTCTGCCTGCCGACCACGGCGACGATCGCGGACCTCATCAAGCTCATGCAGTCGCGGAATCTCCGCTGGGTCTGCGTCGTGGACGAAGAGGGCAAGCCGACGGCGATGACCGGTCTTCGCGGCGTGGTGGATTTCGTGGCCGACTATTTCCCCCGCCAGGTCAAGGTCCAGCCTATGGACGTGAAGCTTGCGATGGAAGAGCGAGAAGGGGCCTGAAGATGAACGTCAACAGCAGCCGCAGACAGCGTCGCGAACCCTCACCCGGCGAGTTCCAGGACCCGCTGAGCAATTACGACACACCGGCCTACGCCGACGATCTCGAACGATCGCTGGTGGAGGACCGCGTCTCGGTGATCCAGAGCAAGCCGGTGATGCAGGTCGTCTCGACGATGCCGATCCGCGAGGCGGTGCGCATCATGGCCGAGCAGAACATCGCGTGCCTAGTGGTGACCGATGCGCAGAACAAGGTAGTCGGCGTGCTGTCGGAGCGCGACATCCTGACGCGCGTCGCCGACAATTATTCGGTGATCGCCGGCAACCCGGTCAGCGACGTGATGACACCGCAGCCGACGACCGTGTTCGAGACGACCAAGCCCGCGCACGTCATGAACCTGATGAGCGAGGGGCTCTTCCGCCACGTTCCGGTCGTCGATGCCGACGGCAGGCTCACGGGCATGATCGGCGCCCGCCGGCTCATCGCGTACCTCGAAAAATTCTTCCATGTGGCGTGAGGCACAATCATCCGGTGATCCACTTCCTCAAGCGTGACGCCCGGGTTATCGCCACCACTTTCATCCACAATCACACAAGAACCTTTGGCGATTCGCACCGCCGATTGGATTCCTCTCAAGACGTTAGTATTATTCTCCGACACCAATAGCACACTTTCGACTCGCAAAGGATTGTGCAGGCAATGAAACACCCGTTTGACTTCATGTCGCAGATGCCCGCCGTCGCCCACACGGGCCTGGCCCCCCGCGACCCCAGCGTGATCCACCCGATGGCCAGCGCCAACTACCAGCGCACCCGTGAGATGACGATCGACGAGCTCCTGCTCGAAAACCGCGTCATCTTCCTCATCGGCGAGATCAACCACGCCTCGGCCACCGGCGTCATCATGCGCATGCTCTACCTGGCCAACCTCAAGAAGGACCAGGACATCAACCTCTACATCAACTCCCCCGGCGGCGCGGTGGACGACACACTCGCCATCTACGACACGATCCGCTTCCTGCCCTGCAACGTCTCCACCTACTGCATCGGCAAGGCGATGTCCGGCGGCGCGATCGTCCTCGCCTCCGGCACCAAGGGCAAACGCTACATCCTGCCCCACGCGAAGGTGATGATCCACCAGCCCTTCGGCGGCGTCTACGGCCAGTCCGCTGATGTCGAGATCCAGGCGCAGGAAATCCTCAAGACCAAGAACGAGCTCAACCAACTCCTTGCCGACCACACCGGTCAGCCCGTCGAGCGCGTTGCCAAGGACTCCGAACGCGACCGCTACTTCTCCGCGCAGGAAGCCAAGGACTATGGCCTGGTCGACGAGGTCCTCAAGACCACGCCGGTCGTGCCCCCGGCGCTGCCCCCGAAATAACCGCTCCGGTTCCCCGTTTAGCGGCGGCCCAAAGGGCCGCGTTTCCCCCGCTCGAATTCCGAAGGAATCGCAATGAACCTTGTCCCCATCGTCATCGAAAAAACCGGCCGCGGCGAACGCGCCTACGACATCTTCTCCCGCCTCCTCAAGGACCGCATCATCTTCCTCGGCGGCGGCATCGACGACGACGTCGCCAACCTCGTCGTCGCGCAGCTCCTCTTCCTGGCCAACGACGATTCCAAGAGCGACATCCACTTCTACATCAACTCGCCCGGCGGATCGATCTCCGCGGGTCTCGCCGTACTCGACACGATGAACTTCATCCGCCCGCCCGTCGCGACCTACTGCGTGGGCATGTGCGCTTCGATGGGCGCCTGGCTGCTCGCCGGTGGTGAGAAGGGCAAGCGATTCTGCCTGCCCAACTCGCGCGTCATGCTCCATCAGCCGCTGATCGGCCAGTACACCGGCCCGGCGACGGACCTCGGCATCCAGGCAGCAGAAATGGTCAAGACCCGCCAGCAGATGTACAAGCTCATGGCGGAGTGGACCGGCCAGACCGTCGAGAAGATCCACGACGACTGCGACCGCGACAAGTGGCTCGGCGCCCAAGAAGCAAAGGACTACGGCATCATCGACGCCGTCCTCCAGCACGCCCCCGAAACCTTCGCGCCCAAGCCCCACGTCGCCGACGACGAATAAGCCGCGCCCCCGCCTCCACGTTTAGCCGCGACCCGAGTCCGCGAGGGGAGCGCTGGCACACAATCCCGGCGCAACACGACACACACGATGAACTCTTTCCCCTCTTCTTCGTGTCCTTCGCGCCTTCGCGGTTCAATCTTCCTGCTCCTCTGCGCCTTCTGCCTCCCCGCCTGCGGACCGGGCAACTACCTCAACGACAACGACCGCCTCCGTGCCGAGTACCTCGACCTCACCGCCAAGGTCGAGAAACTCGACGCCGAACTCGCCTCCACGCGCAAAGCCCTCGAAGTCGAGCAGCAACGCACACCGCCGAAGCTCCCCGCCGGCGTCCTCCGCCCTGTCACCGCCGCCGTCGAGATCGGCTCCTTCTCCGGCGGGATCGACACCAACAGCGATGGCATCGATAACGCGCTCCGCATCTACGTCAAAACCTGCGACGCGCAGAATAATTTTCTGCCCACCGTCGGCTCGGCGAAAATCACCGCCGCCTACATCCCCGCCGGCAAACCCGCGGTCACTGTCGCCACCGCCGACATTGATGCCCAGGCCTTCCAGGCCGCCTACCGCGGCGGCGTCGCCGGGACGCACTACACTTTCGTCATCCCCGTCACGACCGCCATCCCCGCCGACGTCAAGGAATTAATCGTCAGCGTCGCCGTCACCGACCTCGTCACCGGCGGAAAGTTTGAGACGCAGAAGTCAGTGCGCTGGGCCGGCGCCGCCGCGAAATGAATTTCCCGGGTGCCACGGCCAGCGCAGGCTTTGCGGAGTCGGCCGTGTGCCTTGACGCACCGCGTAAAGAAGCACGGCCGACTCGAAGACTCGCTGGCCGTGGCACCCAATACCGCGATCGTCATTTGGTCCATAACACCGTCACGGCAACAAAAAAATCATCCCAATCCCCGCAACCAGCATCACAAATCCAATCATCGCGATCTTGTAGCCTTTCTCCGGGCTCGCGTCGAGATTGAAGTGATTCAGCAATCGCCCGGCCTTGTACCACAGCAGGCCGAGCATCGTCATCGCAGCCCCGCCGAAGATCAGCGCGAGCGTGGGCCAGACCAAAAGCTGCTGCCATCCGCTCGCCTCGCTCACAGATGCCTCCGCGTCATGCCTCGCTGCATCTCGCGGTTTGCTTCCTTGGTCTTGAGCGATTCTCGTTTGTCGCCGTAGCTCTTGCCGCTGGCCAGGGCGATCTCGACCTTGGCGATGCCGCGGTCGTTGAAGTAGAGCACCAGCGGCACCAGTGTCATCGACGCGGTGCCGGTCTTTTTGAGCAGGTCGGCGATCTGTCGCTTCTTGGCCAGCAGCTTCCGCGGGGCTTTGGCCTCGTGCTGCCGGTCCGCCGCGGCGTGGCTGTATTTGCCCACGTCCATGTTGTAAAGCCAGAGCTCGCCATTGGGCTCGACGCGGGCAAACGCCTCGCCCATCGTGCACTGCCCTGCGCGGATCGCCTTGACCTCCGTGCCGCGCAGCATGATCCCGCACTCCAGCTTCTCGTGGATGTGATACTCGTGCCACGCCCGCCGATTCTCAATCCGCGGCGAAGGCTTCTCGTTTTGCTTTCCACCCTTGGCCATGGTTCTGATTGTATTGGAAATCCACGGCCACAGATGCACAAGGAAAATGACGAATGACGAAATTCGAATGACGAATCAAATTCCAATGACCAAATTCCAAGGGGATTCGGCGAGCTCGATGTCTCCGTTTCGTCATTGGAATTTGGAATTTGATCATTGATTCGTCATTCGAATTTCGTCATTCGTCATTTATGCTCTGAGTCTTCCCGCATCGCGGTTGAGCTTCACGCGCCCGCCGACGATCGTCGCGATCGCCCGGCTCGTCACCTTCCAGCCGTGGAACGGACAATTTCGGCTCCGGCTCTTGAACTGATTCGCGTCGATCGTCCACGTCTCATTCGGATCGATCACCGTCACGTCCGCGTCCGCGCCTTCCTTGAGCGTACCCTTGCCCTTGAGGTTGCACAGTTCGGCGCCATTGATCGTCATCATCGCCAGCATCGCGGGCCAGTCGATGGTGCCGCTCTCGATCAGGGCCTTGGCGTATAGCGGCAGGGCACAGTCGAGACCGATGATGCCGAACGGGGCGGTCGCGAATTCCTGCTGCTTTTCCTCGATCGTGTGCGGCGCGTGATCGGTCGAGAGCACGGTGATCGTGCCATCCTTGACACCCGCCAGCAGCGCCGCGACATCCGCCTTCGTCCGCAGCGGCGGATTCATCTTCGCGTTCGTGTCGTACCTCGCGCACGCCTCTTCGGTCATCAGCAGATGGTGCGGCGAAACCTCACCGCTAACCGGCTGGCCCGCCTTGCGAGCCTGCCGAATGATCTCCACGCCGCCCGCCGTCGAGAGATGCTGCACGTGATACCGGCACTTGATGCTGCGGTTGAGCATCACGTCGCGGTGAATGATCAATTCCTCGGCGACCGCCGGCCATCCGCCGAGCCCGAGCTGCGTCGCCAGCGCTCCGGCGTTCATCACGCCGCCCTTGGTCAGCGTCGGCTCCTGGCAGTGCTGCATGATGCACAGCCCCGTCGGCGCGATGTACTGAAGCGCCTTGGCCATCACCCCCGGCGATGCGACCGCGATCCCGTCGTCGCTGAACGCCACCGCGCCCGCCCGCGCCATCAGCGCGATCTCAGCCAGCTCCTCGCCGTCGCGCCCCTTCGTGATCGCGCCGACCGGATAGACATTGCACAGGTCGGCCTTCGCCGCCTGACGGTAGACGAATTCGATGCGCCCATCATCGTCGAGCGCCGGCTTCGTGTTGGGCATGCAGCAGACGCTCGTGAACCCGCCGTTGATGGCGGACGCCGCGCCGCTGGCGATCGTCTCTTTCTCTTCCTGGCCCGGTTCGCGGAAGTGGACGTGCACGTCGATCAGGCCCGGGCTCACGATGCAGCCCGTCGCGTCGAGCACGGGACCATCAGGCTTGGCGACCGCGCCGATGCGCTGCACCTTCCCCTCGGCCAGCACGACATCCGTCACCCGGTCGAACCCCGACGCGGGATCGATCACCCGCCCGTTTTTGATCGTCAAATTCGCCATGCGCGGCGTAGCGTAATCGCATCCGGGCCGACGGTCCAGCGAGGGCCGCGGGCGTCGTGTTTTCGGGTGCCATGCTCTCGGCTTTGCGTGAGCATGTTCTTCGTTCCCGGGACATGCCGACGCCGAGCCGACGGCATGGCACACCGATACGGACATCCACTCCCGTCGGTCCAGCGAAGGCCGCAATACAATGCCTCCGCGACACGTTGGCTCAATGACTCACCGGAGCCCCGCAACATGCAGCTGCCGCGTCGGTCCATCCTCGCAATTCTGACCGCCGCGGCTTTGCCCATTGATTGGCTGCACGCCGCCGATGTCGCACCCGCATCGGTCACCGTTCCCGAACCCGCCGCACTCCTCGCAACACTCCGCCGCGACCATCCGCGTCTGCTCGTCTCGCGCGGCGGATTCACGCGGCTGAAAACACGCATCGACGCGAGCTCCGATCTGCAGAGCTGGGCCGCGTCGGTCCGCAAAAATGCCGACAAGATCCTGAGTGAGCCGCCGTCGAAGTATGAACTGCTCGACGGTGTGCGTCTGCTGATGATCAGCCGCGTCGTTCTCGAACGTGTGTACGCGCTGGCTTTCACGCGCCAGCTTACCGGTGATCGCAAATACACCGATCGCGCGTGGGCCGAGCTTCAGGCCGTCGCACAGTTCAAGGACTGGCACCCCAAACATTTTCTCGACACCGCCGAGATGTGCCACGCGGTGGCGATCGGCTACGACTGGCTCTACGAGGACTGGACCGACGCCCAGCGCCAGACGCTGCGCGACGCGATCGTGAAGCTGGGTCTCAACGAGGGTTTGAAAATCTACCGTGGCGAGATTCGCGACGGCTGGTGGGCCAAGGACACCCACAACTGGAACCAGGTCTGCAACGGTGGCATGCTCATGGGTGCGCTGGCGATCGGCGACGTCGAGCCCGCCGTCGCCGGTGAGGTCGTCCACGCCGCGCTCAAGAGCCTGCCTATCGCGATGCACGAATACGGCCCCGACGGCGGCTGGGTCGAGGGCCCGGGGTACTGGAGCTACGCCACGGAATATGCCGTCAACGCGATCGCCGCGCTGACCAGCGCGCTGGGCAGCGACATGGGTCTCGCCGATGCGCCCGGTTTCAAGGACACCAGCGATTTCCCGCTCCACCTCACCGGCCCGACCGAGCTGAACTTCAATTTCGCCGATGCCCACGCCACCCATCCGCGCACCGCCGCGCTCTTCTGGCTCGCCGACCGTTTCAATCACCCCGAAGCGGCGCGGTTCGCCATGCCCATCGAGCGGCCCGATCCGAGGCATCTGCTCTGGTATCACCCACCACCGGCGAACATCACCGCACCGCCGCTCGACCGCCATTTCCGCGGTGTCGAGGTCGTCACGATGCGCAGCGCCTGGGATGATCGCAAAGCGATCTTCGCCGGATTCCGCGCCGGCAAGAATGGGCGGAACCACGGCCACCTCGACCTGGGCACGTTCGTCCTTGACGCTGGCGGCGTCCGCTGGGCCGAGGACCTGGGCGGCGACGATTACAACCTGCCGGGCTATTTCAATTCCGCCGGCCCGCGCTGGAACTACTACCGTCTCCGGGCCGAGGGGCACAACACGCTGGTCATCAACCCCGATGTAAAGCCTGATCAGAATCCCGCCGCGGCGACCACGATCGAGCGCTTCGAGTCACACGCCGACCGGGCCCTGGCGATCGCCGATCTCTCCGCGGCGTATCCGAAGTTGAAGCGTTTCCGCCGCGGCGTCGCAATGCTCGAACGGCGTGTGTTCGTCGTGCAGGATGAGGTTGACGCCGTGCAAGCCGTGGCGGTCCACTGGTTCATGCACACGCGCGCCAAGATCACGCCGTCGGCCGACGGCCGCTCCGCGCTGCTGGAGCACGGCAAGGCGAAACTCCACGCCGAGCTGCGCGGCGAGCCATCCGCGAAATTCACCGTCACCCCCGCCGAGCCGCTGCCGACCTCGCCGCACCCCGAGAAACAGGGCTCGAACGATGCGTTCAGCCGCCTGACGATCTCGCTGCCGGCGGTGACGAGCGCGCGGTGGTCGGTCGCATTCTGGCTCGCACCGGCCGCCGGTGCGACACCGATCACACCGCCGGTGATGAAGGATCTGGATGCGTGGTGACGTGATTAGGTAGGGCGATGAGAATCCGAATCTGCTTCGAGTACGCCAGACAAGATTTGTGCAAGGCGCATTGAGTCGCCGGGAGGAAGGTAGAGTCCTGTCGGGTTAAACGTATCCTCGATTCCCTTTGCCAAGTCACGAATCCGTTCGTCACGAGTTGGATGTTTGGCACGAGTCCGTCGTGAGAAACTGTGCCAACGACGATACACAATGGGAGCCATTTCGGTTCCAAGCCACCAACAGCCGCCTGCATTTCGATCGGCGTCAATGGTTCTGGCGATCGCGGCTTCGACATCTTCGCGGGTCATGACAATTCCGCCGAGTTTGACGATCGCTTCTGTGAGCCTTGTGGCGAGTTGAACGTGATGCGTGATTTGTTGATGTTAATCGGCGGTGGGGTTGGGAGGAATGGGGATTAAAATTTGAGATTTCAGATTTGTGATTTCGGATTTCGGGGGCGGGGACTCGACCGGGGCGGCGTAGCCGCCCGGCTGTTCATAGGCACTCAAGATGGCATGAGTAAAGAGGCGGTCTCCCTCCTCGCGGGTCAAGTAAACTCGCCCGAAAGATGGCCGGTGTTCGGCCGTCGGTGAGGAAGGTCGGGC
>JAYVTU010000085.1:0-22377 GCA_043788485.1 Planctomycetota bacterium | reverse complement strand
GAACCGCCGACCAGTGGCACCCGGACAAGTCACCCCGGCCGGCGCGATCCCTCACGGTGAAACGCGTAAACATTAAACACCGCCTCGGCATCGCTTTTCTTCGCGCACTCGGCAAGATCAACCGGCGCGAACCCCGTAGCGCGGCGTGCGAGCCGGTCGTAGCCCATCGCGTCGAGCAACGCATCGAGCTCCTCGATCGATGTCCCGGCGCGCAGCAGCGTCGCGCGGTTGTATTCAATGGCGATCACCGGCTTGAAACGCTCGATCGTGCGCTTGCCGCCGCGGAGCGCGCGGACCTCGGCGCCTTCGATGTCCATCTTGATGAGGTCGAGACGCGACACGTTGCCGCGCTCCGCCTCCTCGTCGAGTGTGACCGCCTCGACGCTGATGCTCCGCGATGTCGGGGCCTCGGTGACGAAACCGGCGCCGCTGCAGTGCTCCAGGAATTCGAGATTCCCGGTTGCATCATCCGACGGCGGCTCAAACGTGATCACGCCCGGCTTGTCGCTCACCGCCCCGGCGTGGACGTGCGCCCAGTAAAACTCGTTGAGCTCGATGTTCGCCCGGAGTCGGTGCACGTTATCCGGGAACGCCTCGAAAGAATCGACGCGGCCGGTCGCGCCGACGAGCTTGGCCATGAGCAGCGTGAACCAGCCGCGGTCCGTGCCGATGTCCCACGCGGCGTCGCCGGGGCGGAGCACCTCGCCGATGACCTGCGACATGCGAGGGTCGTACTCGCCGAAGAAGTAGATGCCGTAGCTGGCGTAATCGCGCGGACTGGCGAGCATGTCAAACCCGTAGCTCGTGCGGGCCGGCAGCTCGCGGTCGGTGCACCACTTCCTGAAGTGATTGCGGACGAACGTGCGGCGCGAGGGTGTCGGCCAGCGGCGGAGCGCCCGCTGCGCGATTTTCGTCATGACGAGCTGTGCGGTGTCGATCATGATTTATTTCCTCTGGCAAACCGCGAGGAAGACGCTCGCGTTGTTCTGGCGCTGCTCGTCGGTCGTGAACCTGTCGAGCACCGCGGCGAGCGTCTGCATCGTGAGATAGAACGGCGGGCGCAGGAGCGACGGGATTTTTTTGTAGAGGCCATCCTGCATGAGATACGCGCCGGTCGCACCCAGACCCATCAGGCCGCGGAACTCGGTGACGGTGAACCCCGCTTCGCCGAGGATCTTGCGGAGTCCCTCGCCGGTCCAACGCCAGAAATCGACGGGGTGCGGATGGTGCCACCAGACGCCGTGTGTGGAGATGAAGAGTTTGCCGCCCGGCCGCAGGAGCCGCCGGCACTCGGCGAGATACGCGACGGGATCAGGCACGTGCTCGAGGACCTGCGAGGAGAGCACGAAGTCGGCCGAGGCATCGGGGAGGTCGACGCGACCGGCGGCATCGAGCGTGGCGGTCGCATCTGCGTTGCCGGGGAGATCGGCGCCAATGTAGCTCGCGAGATGAGGTTCGAGGAGCGCGCGGTAGGGCATCGCGCCGCAGCCGTAGTCGAGGAGTGTGCCGGTCGATGTGAGATGCGCGATGAGAGCGGCGTAGTTTTCGTTGAGCAACTGCGTGATGTAGTAACGGCGGTGCGCGCGCGAAAGGCGCGGCAACGCGACGGGGTCTGGACATGTCGCCGCGGTCGATTCGGGATATGCGATCGCAATCGTCATGGCTTGATGCCGATGCGGCCGGTGTAGTCGTAGCGGTGGAGCATCATCGGGATGCGGTGCTTGGCAAGATATTCATCAACCGCGCGGCGGCAGCCCTTCCAATGGCCGTAGTCGTCAACTATCAATGCTCCGCCCGGCGCGAGCAACGGGTAGAGATGTTCGAGCTCGTGGCGCGTCGACTCGTACCAGTCGGTGTCGAGACGGAGAATTGCGATCTGCCTGGGCATCGCGCCAACAGGGCCAGGAATGGTCTGCTCGACGCGGCCCTGCACGAAGACGATGCGCCGCGCTTCATAGCCGGTGCTGAGCATGTTGCGGCGGACATCGTCGATCGGAGCGTTGGCCATCGCGGAGAATGTGGGCCATTTCTCGTCGAGCCGGCGCGTGGCATGCTCATCGGCGTAGTCCACATCCGCAGCGCCGGGCTCGGGCATCCCGGCGAAGGTGTCGAAAAGATAGAGGTCGCGATCGGTGTCGCCGAAGTGCATCAGCGAAAGTGCGGCGAGCATGGTCGAGCCGCCTTTCCAAACGCCGCACTCGACGAAGTCACCGGGGATGCGTTGGCGCGCGACGTGCTCGACGCTTTTGAAAAGGCCGTACATGCGCTCCAGCGATGTCATCGTGAACGGCTTGCAGCGCTCGGCGAGCGGCAGGAACTCGGGCTCCATGTCGGGGCAACTGCTGGCCTGGTTGTAGGCCATGGTGCGCTTCGGCGTGACTTTCGCGGCGGCGATGGTGTTCATGTTGATCTTCAGGCGGAGCGAGCGGCTTGCGTGAGATTCTGGATCATGCGTGGGTGCCAGAGTCGCAGCAGCGGGCCGGTGAAGCGGCTGCGCACGCGGTCGATGCAGCGATCGATCTGCGCTGGATTGATGTTGGAGACGATCACGCCCTCGGTGCCAGCGTCGATCGCCTGCGCGACGGGCAGAATCGGGATGCCGCGGTAGCGCTGGCCTGCGAACGCCGCGCCGTCATCGGCGATGGCGGTGATGGTCAAGCCCGCGAGCCGCGCGGCTCGCCACGTCGCGTAAATATTCTTGCTGTAGTCGGCGATGACGATGCGTTTCGCTCCGCTCGCCGCCGCCCACGCCGCGACCTCGCCCTGCTGCTTGCGCCACTCGAAGAGCGTCTCGAGCACATCACCGCTGAGCGTCGCCCGGCCGCCGATCCGCTCGCGCTCCGCCCACTGGCGGGCTTCGTGGATGGCGTTGCTCACCGATTCGCCGCAGCCGGCGCCGCGCGCGATCGCCGCATAGCGGCGCAGCGTGTCGAGCCGATAGACGCGGCGCATCACCGGCGGCAGAAACCGCTCAATAAGGATCAGATTGTTGCGCAGGTCCATGAAATGAGCCAGCGAACTGCTGCGGCCGGTGAGCACCTTGTCGTGCCGGTAGACGATGTCCTCGAAGCGCTCCACGGCGAAGCCCGCCTGCCAGATGCGGTAGCTCAGGTCGTATTCGCCGGCCTTGCGGAAGAATTCGGCGCGGAACGGGCCGACACGGTCGAGTACCGATTTACGGATGCACACCGCGCCCGAGAGCATCACGGCCGGCAGCGCGCAACCTTCGAATGAACCGTCGGGCAGGATCACGCGGCCGACCAGCGCGGCGGTCATCGGATGCGCATCGAGATAATTCAGCGAGCGCTCGACCGTGCCCTCTACCGGGTAGCTGTCATCGTCGAGCAGGATCAGATACTGGCCCGAGGCGGGAGCGAAAGCGTGGCTCCGCGCGGCGACGCCTTCGTTAACGCCCCGCTCAATGAGTCGCACACTGGGGTACTGCTGCCGGACCGCGTCAACCGTGCCGTCCTCGGAAGCGTTGTCCACAACCCAGGCTTCCCACTGATCCCGCGGCAACGGCGTGACACGGTGCACCTGCGCAAGCGTCTTGAGAAGCGCATCACGCCGGTTGTGCGTCACGATGACGTAGGAGAGCTTCATGCGGAGAGAGGTCAGAGGTCAGCGATCAGAGGTCAGCGGAACCGTCTCCGTTCTGACCTCTGACTTCTGACCTCTGACCTCTTTCTGCCTATCGGTTATCGGGCACGTCGCGCAACAATTTCCCGGGGGTTCCGGGGGAGCTTCCGGCTCACCCCAGCGTCTGATCCATCACGCTCCGCTTCCACCACAAAACAATGTTCATGGCCCGCCAGAGCAGCAGGGGGTTCTTTTCGGCCAGCGTGGCGTAGTTTGTCCGAAGGTTCGCCGCGTCGATATAAGGGCAATCGACACCGCTGGCGAGCGTGAAGAATCGCTGTTCACTTTCGCGGAGCCACTGCGTGTAGGGGAAGCGGAAGCCCCATTTGCGCTGACGCCAGATGATGTCTGGGGGGAGCAGGCCGTCCATCGCTTTCCGCATGATCCATTTCATCCAACCGTCGCGGATGAGGTAGGCGAGCGGCATCGTGAAGCCGAGCTCGACGACGCGGTGGTCGAGGAACGGCATGCGGATCTCCAGCGGCACGCCCATCGACGAGGTGTTGGCGACGCGGAGCCAGTAGTTCATGCGCCAGTCGGTCATGTTGGCGTGGAGCACCGAATCGATGTCGCTGCCCGGCATGTCACGCGGCGGCTTGGGCAGTCGCAGCGGGGAGAGCGAGGCGTCGAGCTGATGCACGGCACTGCCGGGGGAGGAGACGTTGAGCACACCCGCCGCCGATGCAGCCGCCGACGACGCCGGCCCCATCGCCTGTCGCCAGCGCTTCCGGTATTCGGCGGACATGAACGCCGCGGGCCGCTCCGAGAGGTGCGCGATCTCGCGGTGGAGCTGCACAAACTGGCCGCGATGCATCAGGTGACGCAGATAGGGCGTGTAATAATCACGGTGATAACCGGCGAGCAGTTCGTCGGCCGCCGCACCGCTGATGCTCGCGCGCAGGCCGTGGCTCGCCATCGCCGCCCAGACGCGTTGATACGTCAGCGTGTTCGGTGCGTGGATCGGCTCGTCCATGAGGTGAAGGAATGAATCGGCGTGATCCCAAAATTCGTCGCCGGTCGGGCGGATCGTGGTCATCTCGATGGAGCCGCCGCCCCCGATGTTTGCATTGCAGTGTTCGACGACCTGCCGCGCGAACGGCGCCTCGTCCATGTTGTCGCCGGCGAAGCTGGCGGTGAAAGCTCGCAGCGGCTTGCCGCGCGCCGCCGTCAGCGCCACCATCGTGGACGAATCCAATCCGCCGCTGAGTTCCAGGCCCACCGGCGCATCGGCGCGGAGCCGCAGCTCCAGCGCATCGCCCAGCGCTTCGCGGAAGTTTTCCACCGCCGCCGCGACCGGCATCTCCCGCTCGCTGAATCGCCGCGTCGGGATCGACCAATATCGCTGCGGCACAAACGTGCCATCCCCGGCGACCCACGCGTAACTCGCCGCCGGCAGCGTCTCGATCCCTTCATACATGGTGGAGTGCATCACATCGCGCCGGCCCATCAGCGCGTAATCGGCCAGCGCCTTTTCGTTGATCGTCAGCCCGCTGCGGCCCGCTGCGACGAGAATCGCCTTGATTTCCGACGCGAACCAGAGCCGGCCGCCACGCCGCGTAAAGTAGAGCGGCGCCTTGCCGAGCCGGTCGCGGGCCAGCAGCAGTTGACGCTTCGCGCAGTCGTAGAGCGCCACCGCCCAAAACCCCGTGAAATGCTTGAAGCACGCCTCGCCCCACTGCTGATAGCCGGCGAGCAGGACCTCCGTGTCGCTGCGGGTGCGGAAGACGTGGCCGAGCCTCTCGAGTTCGCTGCGCAGCTCGACGTAGTTGTAGATCTCGCCGTTGAACACCGCGACGACGCGACGATCCGTGGACCAGAACGGCTGATGCCCCGCGGAACTTAAATCAACGATGCTGAACCGCCGGTGCGCGAGACCGATGCGGTGCGGCTGATCCCCGACGCTTTCGATCGCAACACCGCCGCCGCGCGCCGCGCTGGCCGTCTGTGATGAGTAGAGGTCCATCACCCAGTCACGTGCCGGATCGATTAGTACAAACCCTTCATCATCCGGGCCGCGGTGTGCGATCGCGCGCGACATGCACAGCAGCGTCCGCGTGTCGTCCGTCGGCGAGTTGAAGCTCAGGTAACCGGCGATGCCGCACATGCGTTACACCTTCGCCGCTTCGTCGGCGAGCAGTGATGCGATCTGCCGTGTCGCGCGGCGGAGACCCGCGGTGTAGGAGAGGCGGTGCTCGATGCTCTTTCTCTGTGCTTTGGCGATCGCCTGTCGCGCTGGGGAGTCGGCGATGAAGCGCGCGATGCGATCACGCAATCCCGCGGAGTCGTCAAAGACGACATCGTCGTAGTGCGGCAGCGGAACGCCGGTGTCGTCGAGGATCTCGGTGCGTCGGCAGCAGCGGACCCATTCGACGATGTCGACATTGTGGCCGAGGTCGCCGAGGCACGCGGCGCGCCGCATCAGATCCTCAAACGCGGCGCGCTGCGAGGGATCGATCGCGCGACGGGCCTGGTCGATCGTCTGCACATCGTCCGGTAGATATTTGGCCAGGAACGCGGCGAATTCGGGGAGGAGCGCATCGGTCGGGTTGCGCCGGACGAGGAAGAAGCCGCCGGCGACGAGGCCGTCGAGCAGGCGGGGATGCAGGCAGAACCACGGCACGATCTGCAGGTTGATACGCGTGCGGCGAGTCAGTTCTTCGAGCGGAGGGCCGTAGGCAACGGGGCCTCGTGCGAGTTCGGCGAATTCGCGGAGATTGTCCCAGCCGCGGCCGTAGAGGCTGAATCGGAGGCCGAGATCGCGCGCGGCGTCGATCACCCATCGCAGCGCCTGCTGCCGGTAGAGCGCGTTGTTGAGCGGGTGCATGAGCATGTTCACGACGGCGGCGCGCTGAGGCGGATCGGTGAACACGATGCGGTGCTCCGCGGCGATGCGGTCAACGAGCCTGCCCATGTCGTAGAGCGTGGCGATGCTGCCGCCTTTCTCGTAGATGCGGAGCAGTTCGTTGCAGCAGCGATCGACGACGGGACGGAGGTGCGGCTGCGGCTTGGTGTTTTCCAGTGCGGCGGCGACCAGCTGCGGGACGGGGAGCGGGCCGTTGGAGACGTAGGCAAGGTCGTCGCCGTCGGCGGTCCACGTTGCGGGGCGCTGCGGGACGCGCGTCAGCGATGAGAGGTCTATGAGCTGACGTGCGGGATAAGCCCAATAGTCGCGATACATCGGGCCGAGTCCGGTGAGAATGAAGTCACGGGCGGTGACGGTCGCGCCGGCGCGGCGATTCGTCAGGTTCGGCAGGTGATCCTGGACCCAGCAGATGACAGGGATTTGAGGCGGGATGAGCGGGCCGACTTCGCCGCGGAGGTGATCGATCATGAAGATGATGTCGGGGCGGAATGTGGCGATGGCATCGAGGATCGCGCGGCCGCTGACGGTGTGATGATCGGTGGATTCGATGATGATGCGCGGCTCGAAGCCGAGCTCGGTGAATGCGGCGGCGGCGTCGCGCGTCGAGTGCTGGAGGACGGTGGTGAAGCGCGAGGTAAAGAAGAGGATGCGTGGAGGTCGCGGGGGATTTTCGCCCAGCAATTCGGCGAGACCCGCGGCGGTGAGTGTTCGCGCGTGGGCTTCGACGTCGGTTTTGAGCAGCGCGAGGATTTCGGAGAGCTCGCGTTCGAGAGGGGTGAGCTGCTGCGCGATGGTTTCGCCGGTGCGGCCGTGGGTGACGAAGAGGCGGGGGTAGCCGAGGTCGGGCTCGCGGAGGATGGCGGCGCGGAACTGATTGAACCAGTCGGGGCCGACGAACCAGCGGAAGCGCGATTCGGTGATGGGGCTGCGTTGTAAAGCAGCGGAATACCCCGGGGATTCGGCGGACCTCATCCCCGGGCTTGGGGGAGCGGGCGTGTAGTCGTGGATTTTCAACGCGGCACGGAGGTGGGATGCGTCGGGGATGATGACGTGGACGCACTGCTGCTGCGTCATCAGGAGCGGCGGCGGATCGTCAGCGAGGGCTTTGAGCACATAGCCATCGCCAAGGCCCCAGACGCCGATCACCTCGCCGGTCTCGCGGGTTTTGGCGAGCTGCGACATGGCGTGGCGGAGTTCGATGCGCGGATCGGGGCCGGAGCTGAGGATGGTGGGTGGCCGACCGGGTTCGCGGTGGAGGATGGTCGGCAGGCCGAGGTCGGTGACGATCGGTTGATAGTCGCCGTCGGGCGCGGCGAGGACGGCGGCGTAGATGTCGGGGCGATGCTGCTGAAGCGCAGCCATGTTCCGCGCGAAACATTTTTGCATCTGCGATGCGGGGTCGGGATTGATCTGGCGGTTGAGCAGACGCACGGCCTCGGCCCAGCGCTCCTGACGGCAGCGGAGCTCGGCGGCGAGGGCCAGCAGGTCGGCGGGGATCGATTTGCCGAGTGGATCGAGGAGGGCGGCGGCGGCGGCGATGTCGCCGGCGTCCAGTGCGGCACGAAGGTCGGCGGAACCCACGGGGATTCGGGGGACCTCATCCCCGGGCTTGGCCCCGGATTGGGGAACTGCAGAGCGTGATGCGGGCGTGGAAGGGGCGCGGGTCATGGTGCGAATAGTTATCGGTCCGAGCGGTGCGCCGATGATACTTTTTCGCTGGCCGGTTCCCGGTAAACTGACAGCCACCATGACGCGACCCGATGTTGCCGCACGCATTGCCCATCTCCGCGAGGAGATCGCCCGCCACGATCGGCTCTATTACGTCGAGGCGACGCCGGTCATTTCGGATTTTGAATACGACAAGCTGATGAAGGAGCTGATCGAGCTCGAGACAGCTCACCCCGAGCTGCGCAGCGCCGAGAGCCCGAGCCAGCGCGTCGGCGGAGAGCCGATCGAGGGGTTTGAAACCGTCGAGCACGCGGTGCCGATGATCAGCATCGACAACACGTATTCCGAGGAGGAGGTTCATGCGTGGGGCGATCGGGTGCGAAAAGGTTTGGGTTTAACTGCGACCGGCGAGGGCGGGTTGTTTGCAGGCGGGGATGAGGCGAAGGATGGCGGTGTGAAATTTGTGTGCGAACCGAAGGTCGATGGCGTCGCGGTGTCGCTGATGTATGAGGATGGCAAGCTGGTCCGAGCGGTGACCCGGGGCGACGGCACGCGCGGCGATGACGTCACGGTGAACGCGCGGACGATCAAGTCGATACCTCTCATGCTGAAGCACGGCGACAAGCGGGCGAAGACGCCGGAGATTCCCGCGAAGATGGAGATCCGCGGCGAAGTGTTCATGTCATTCGCTTCGTTTGCACGCAACAACATGGAGCGCGAGGAGGCGGGTGATGCGGTGTTCGCCAACCCCCGGAATTCGACGGCGGGGACGCTGAAGCAGCTCGATCCGAAAATCGTGGCGAGGCGCGGGCTGGGCTTTTTTGCACACAGCCGGGGGCTCGTCGCGCCCGATCCTTTCGAGACGTTTGCGGAGTACCTAGAAGCGCTGAAGGCGTGGGGCGTGCCGGTCGTGCCGCACACGGAGACGGTGGACGGCATCGAGGCGATGCTCAAGTACATCCGTGACTACGGCACGGCGCGGCGGAGCGAGCCGTATCCGGTCGATGGCGTCGTCGTCACGGTGGACCGCTTCGATCATCAGAAGAAGCTGGGGATGACGACGAAGGCTCCGCGCTGGCGGATCGCGTACAAGTACGCGCCGGATCAGGCGACGACTAAATTGATGAAGGTGGACTGGCAGGTGGGCAAGAGCGGGAAGCTGACGCCGCGCGCGACGATGGAGCCGGTCGAGCTGGCCGGGACGGTCGTGCAGCACGCGACGCTTCACAACCTCGGCGAGATCCGCAAGCGCGACCTGCACGAGAACGACACAGTCGTCATCGAGAAGGCGGGCGAGATTATTCCGCAGGTCGTCGAGGTTAAGAAAGATAAACGAGAGCGCGGCGCGAAGCCGATCGCGGCCCCGACGAAATGCCCCGAGTGCGGCGGGCCGGTCGAGACGGTCTACGACAGCCGGCGGATGGCGGAGTTCGCATCGTGGAAGAAGAAGACGGAGAAGGAAGCGGAGTTGGCCAAGAAAGAAGGTCGGGCGCCGAAGAAGATTGACGAGCCGGCGAAGCTCACCGAATTGGATGAGACGATCCGGCTCTGCATCAACCCCGAATGCCCCGCTCAGTTCCTGGAGAAGCTCATCTGGTTCGCGGGGCGTGCACAGATGGACATCGAGGGCCTGGGCGAGAAATCGGCGGAGCAATTGATCGCGGCGAATCTCGTGCACCACTTCGCGGACATCTATTCGCTCAAGCTCGAACAGGTCGCGGGCCTGGAGCGCATGGGCGAGAAATCGGCGATGAATCTTCTGGCGGGCATCGAGGAGAGCAAGAAACGCGGCATGTCGAAGCTGCTCGGCTCGCTGGGCATCCGGCAGATCGGTAGCTCGACGTCGCGCGCGATGGCGCAGCATTACAAGGACATCGAGAGTTTGCGTCACGCCACGCCCGAGCAGTTGCAGGAGGTGCCGGACGTCGGGCCGATCGTCGCGGCGTCACTGCATAAATGGCTGCACTCGGATGCGGGGAAGCAGACGATCGATGCGCTGAAGGCGGCGGGCGTGGACCTCCGCAGCAAGGAATTCGAGGCGGCGCACAAGATCCGCACGGACGGCGCTGCGGCGGCCGGGCCTTTCGCCGGCAAGACGATCGTGCTCACCGGCACGCTGGAGCACTTCACACGCCCCGACCTGACCGAGAAGCTGCAGCAGCTCGGCGCGAAGGTCAGCGGCAGCGTGTCGAAGAATACGGACCTCGTCATCGCCGGCGCCGAGGCGGGCAGCAAGCTCGACAAGGCGACCGCACTGGGCGTGACGGTGTGGGACGAAGCGGAATTACTGAAGCATCTGCCGAAGTCGTGACACGACGCGTCGTGTTATCATCCCTGCAAATCTTCATCGAGGGCTCCGCATGCGCGATCCACGCATCGATAAATTGGCTGACGTCGTCGTTCACTACTGCACGGGCGTGAAGCCCGGGCAGGTGGTCCGGCTCACGGGCGAGCCGATCGCGACGCCGCTGCTGGAGGCACTTTACGAGAAGGTCGTCCAGGCCGGCGGTCATCCGCTGGTGCGCATGGCGCCAGATTCGTTTCAGGAGATTTTCTTCCGCAACGCCAGTGATGAGCAGCTCAAGTATGTCTCGCCGCTGGCCGTCGAGGAGATCAAGACTATCGACGTGAGCATCTCGCTGTGGGCCGAGACGAACACGAAGATGCTGACGAACATCGACCCGTCGCGGCAGGCGATCTCGTCGAGCGCGCGGAAGCCGATCTTCAAGGTGTTCATGGAGCGGGCCGCCAAGGGCGAGCTTCACTGGTGCGGCACGCTGTTCCCGACGCTCGCCAGCGCGCAGGACGCCGAGATGAGCCTGCGCGAATACGAGGATTTCGTCTTCGCCGCCGGGCATCTCGACAAGCCCGATCCGGTGGGCGAGTGGAAGAAGATCCACGCGGCGCAGCAGAAGATCGTCGTCGCGCTGACGGGCAAGAAGCAGGTTCACTTCCAGGCGGCCAACGGCACGGATCTGACCGTCACCGTCGATGGCATGCGCTGGGTCAACTGCTCGGGCCACGAGAATTTCCCCGACGGCGAGGTCTTCACCGGCCCGAATCTTCAGGCGGCCGACGGCGGCGTGAACGGTTACGTGAAATACCATTTCCCGGCGGTCCACAAGGGCCGCGAGGTGCATGACATCGAGCTGTGGTTCGAGCGCGGGCGCGTGGTGAAAGCCAAGGCATCGCGCGGCGAGGACTTCCTGATGAAGATGCTCGGCCAGGACGCCGGGGCGCGCAACGTCGGCGAGGTCGCGATCGGCACGAACTACAGCATCACGCGCTACACGAAGAACACGCTGTTCGACGAGAAGATCGGCGGGACGTTCCACCTCGCCGTCGGCGCGGGCTACCCGGAGACCGGAAACGCCAACGAATCGGGGCTGCACTGGGACATGGTCTGCGATCTGCGGCCCGGCGGAACGATCACGGTGGACGGCGAGGTGATCAGCCGCGACGGGAAATTCCTGGGCGCGGGCTGGCCCGGCAACGCATAAACCTGCATAATCTCTCGCCCCAAGGAGACTCGACTCATGTACAAGAAGAAGAAGGCCGCCCTGGCCAAGCACCGCAAGAACCGCAAGCGTCTCAAAGCCAAGGCCCAGGCCATCAAGGCGAAGGCCCCGGCCGCGGCCAAGAAGAAGTAAACACCCCACGCAGATCACCTGTGACACCGGCGGGCTCGCGCTCGCCGGTTTGGGCACGCGCGCATGGTGGACGCTCCGCACGACACGCCGCGCTTCGCCTCGGCCCTCAGCGATGAGGAGCCGGTCGGCGATGCGCTCGACGAAGTGCTCGGCGAGATCGGCCAATCGCTCGGTGACGGGCCCGTCGATCTCGCGGTGGTTTTCGTCACGCCGCATCATCGCAGGGAATTCGACCGCATCGCGGAGGAGATTTCGCGCAGGCTTTCGTCGCGCGTCGCGATCGGCGTGACGGCGGCGGGCGTGGTCGGCACCGGCGCCGAGATCGAGAAACGCGCGGGGCTCTCCGTGCTCGCGGCGCGGTTGCCGGGCACATGGCTATCGCCCTTCACCTATGAGCAGCTCAACTGGCCCGAGGACGCTGATGACCCGGCGGCGCTGCGCCGCGCGATGCTCGGCGAGAATCACGCCGGCGAGGATCCCGCGGCGATCCTGCTCTTCCCCGACCCGTTCAGCACGCCGATGGTGAAGCTGCTGCCGGCGATGAACGCGGCGATGCCCGGCGTGCCGATCGTCGGCGGGCTGGCCAGCGGTTCGCGCGAGACGGGCGGCAACCGCCTGATGATCGGCGGGACGGTGATGCATGAGGGCGCGGTGGGCGTGGCGATCGGCGGTGCGATCCGTGTGGATTGTTTTGTCAGCCAGGGTTGCCGGCCGATCGGGCAGCCGTGGATCATCACGAAAGCGCAGAACAACATCATCCAGGAGATCGGTCGGCGGCCCGTGCTCGCGGCGATCCAGGAGATGGCCGACGCGCTCGAAGAGGTGGACCGCGCGGCGATCGAGGGCGGCTTGCTGATGGGCCGCGTGATCAGCGAGTTCCGCGACAGCGATGCACGGGACGATTTCCTGATCCGCAACATCATCGGCGCGGACCGCGATTCGGGCTATATTGCGGTCGCCGACCTGGTGCGTGTGGGGCAGACGATCCAGTTCCACGTGCGCGACGCGGAGTCCGCCGCACAGCAGTTCGATGCGCTGCTTGCGGAGCAGGCAGAACTCGGCGGGGCGGCGGGCATGTTGCTGTGCACGTGCAACGGCCGGGGATCGAGCATGTTCAACACGCCGAACTTCGAGACGGGCACGGTACGGCGTCACCTCGGCGACGTGCCGCTGGCGGGACTTTTCGCGGCGGGGGAGATCGGCCCGATTGGCCGCGAGAATTTTTTACACGGGTTTAGCGCATCGGTCGCGGTATTTCGTCGGACGTGATGTTTATTTTACGGCGAGATCCTGGGCGGAATTGATCGACGATCCGGGGATCGCGGGCAGGCCGAGCAGCTTGAGGGCGAGGTTGCCGGTGTCGCCGTTGCGGATCGGTTGTTTGGTTACGTTGTAATCTGGGCGGCCGGCGGCGGGGTCGGCGCGTGTCGCGCTATTCAGCGTGTAGAGGTCGGCGTGCGGCACACCCTCGCCCCAGACAAAAAACGGAATGGTGTAGCAGGCGGGATTGGTGGCATCGGTGTGGGAGCCTTTGCCGGGCGGGCCGCCGTGGTCGGCGGTGAGGATGATGATTGTTTTGCCCTTGAGCTGCGGATCACTCTCGACGAGCGAAAACAGCTGGCCGAGGTAGGCATCGACGTGCACCACGGCTTCGCGGTAGGTGGCGCTGCCCCACTTCTTGGCGTGGCCAGCGGTGTCGGGTTCACGGTAATGCACGAACGTGTAGGCCATGTGGTGGAGTGCGAGATCGCGGAGGAGCTGTTTCTGCATGTCGGCGGAGTCGGCGATGAGCGTGGACTCTTGATCGGTGATGCAGACGAAATCGGTCTTGTTGCGGCCATTGTCCGGGCCGACGGTGTCGGCAGCGCCGTGGCTGGTGTCGCAACTCTTGGTGAAGACGTTGAACTTGCCCTTGCTGGCGTAGAAGCCCGTGGTCATGCCGTGATCGTGGACGACGTCGAGCGTGGTGGCGATGTAGAGATCGGAGCCGTCGGATTTGCGGTGGAGGATTTCAGGGGCATCGGGTTCGCCGTTGGCGGTGTAGCCGTGCGCTATGGAATCGGGTTTCCCGGCGGGCGGGAGCACGGGCCGGCCGGTGAGCATGCAGGTGTGATTCGGCATGGTGACGGAGTGCGTGAAATCGCAGCGGGCGTTGAGCGTGGTCGCGCCCTGATCGACGAAGCGTTTGAAGTTCGGGAAATCGGCGGGGCTCGCGGCGAGGTAGCCGGTGAGAAGCTGCGCGCTCAGGCCATCGACGCTGATCTGGATGACGTGATCGACGGCGTCGGCCCGGCCGGCGGCGAAGCAAATGACGACGAGCAGAGCGACGATCCAGCGATGGCAAGGCGGATTCATGCGAAGTTCCTTTGAATCCAGATTCGCGTGGAAATGTGAGTAGCGGATTAGCGATCGAGTGCGAATGCCAGAACTGTCAGATCCGCGGGGTTGATGCCGGCTAGGCGGGCAGCCTGGCCGAAGGTGGCGGGGCGGAACTTCGTGAGGACCTGGCGGGCTTCGGTTCGCAGGCCGGTGACGCGGGCGTAGTCGAAGGCGCCGGGCAGCGTCTTGCTTTCCATGCGGGCCATGCGCTGGCGGTCGCGCGCGTGGCGGACGACGAAGGGGGCGTATTTGATCTGGCTGAGGAGCGCGCCGATCACGCGGCGATCGATGGGATCGGCACTGAAGTGCCCGGGCCTCGCGTTCATGAGATTCACGAGCGCGGCTTCGTCCGCCTCGGGGCGCTTCGCCCAGTCGTACAGCTTCACGCCCTCGTGGGTCGTCGCCTTCATCCACGTCTCGATCGCAGCCATCGCGGACTGGCGGGTCTCGAACATCGACCAGCGCGCATCATCAACGAGACCCAGCGAGCGGCCGAGCTCGGTGAGCCGCTCGGGCGCGTTGTCGGAGCGCAGCATGAGGCGATGTTCCGCGCGGCTGGTGAACATGCGATACGGTTCACGCGGTACCTTCGTCACCAGATCATCCATGAGCACGCCGAGGTACGCCTGATCGCGGCCCAGACGCACGGGCTCCTCGCGGCGGAGATGGCGCACGGCGTTGAGCCCGGCGATGAGGCCCTGTGCCGCGGCCTCCTCGTAGCCGGTCGTGCCGTTGATCTGCCCGGCGAGGAAGAGGCCGGCGACACGCTTGGTCATGCACGTCGCATCGATCTGATGGGGCCAGACCATGTCGTACTCGACGGCGTAACCGTAACGCAGAATCTTCGCGCGCTCGCAGCCCGGCAGGTGATGCACGATGTACTCCTGCACATCCTGCGGCAGGCTCGTTGAGATGCCGTTGCAGTAGACCTCGCTCGTCGTCAGCGACTCGGGCTCGAGGAAGATGGTGTGACGCGGCTTGTCGGCGAAGCGGACGACCTTGTCTTCGATCGATGGGCAATAGCGCGGGCCGGACGTCTGGATCTGGCCGTTGTACATCGGGGCGCGGTCGAGGTTGGCGCGGATCTGCTGGTGGATTTCTTCGCTGGTGTAGGTGAGGTGGCAGGGAACCTGGGGGAGCAGCGGGAAGCGCGCGGAGACCGGAGTCTCGCTTGCACGCGAAGCCGCAAGCGGCGGAAGCAGATTCGACATGTCGGAGAATGGCGTCGGCGGATCATCGCCGGGCTGCGATTCGAGGCTTGCGAAATCGATGGTCTCTGCGGCGAGGCGCGGGGGCGTGCCGGTCTTGAGACGGCCTAGCTCGAAGCCCATGCGCGTGAGGCAGCCGGAGATCGGGCCCGCGGCGGGCTCGTCGATGCGGCCGCCGACGGTCTGCGACGGGCCGCGGTGCATCAGGCCGCGCATGAACGTGCCGGTGGTGAGGACGATCGCCGAGGCGCGGAGGAATTGCGGATTACCGATTTGCGATTGCCGATTGTCCGAGCCGCAGGCAGTGAAGTCGCCGCAGCAGTCGCTCGCGCCGCGCGGCGTTTCGTCGGCGCTCGCATCGTGCACAAACTTGACCATCACGCCGGTGCAGACTCCGTCTTCAGCGACGATGTCGAGGACCTCACCGGAGAGGATCGTCAGATTGGGGCGCGTGCGGAGGAGCCGCTGGACTTCGAGGGCGTAGGCGTATTTGTCGGACTGGCAGCGCGGGCCCTGGACGGCGGGGCCCTTGGAGGCGTTGAGCATGCGGAACTGGATGCCGGTCGCATCCGCGGCGAGGCCCATCAGGCCGCCGAGCGCATCGATCTCGCGGACCATCTGTCCCTTGGCCAGTCCGCCGA
Source organism: Planctomycetota bacterium (assembly GCA_043788485.1). Classification (GTDB taxonomy): domain Bacteria; phylum Planctomycetota; class Phycisphaerae; order Phycisphaerales; family Zrk34; genus JAYVTU01. Next base: position 6,329 of record JAYVTU010000085.1, on the reverse strand, counting down.
TCGCGGGGTTGCAGGACATCTGCCCGATGCGCTTGGCGTCCATGGTGATCAGCGCGGTGCGCGCACCGAGATTGCTCGCGGCCCAGGCCGCCTCGGCCCCGGCGTGTCCGCCGCCGATCACAATGACATCAAATGAGTCTGCGCGCATGGGGTTTAGTATATGCCTCGAATTCACGGGCGGGCGATGAAAGTCTCGCGTCTTGAGTCTCGGGTCTCGCGTTAGAAGCAATAAACGCGAGACGCAAGACCCGAGATCGAATTATCCGATCGTGTCTAGGTCGCGCGGCGAGCGGTCGACGATCCTCACCGGCGAAATCTCGCCTTCGATGCTCACCTTGCCGTCCTCGTGCACGACGCAGATGGGAATCTTGCCCGCATCCCAGTCGGCCAGCGGCAGCAGAGGCCAGCGCGAGGGCGAGCCGCGGTCGGGATCGACGGCGATGTAGTGCGTGTCGAGGCGATCGACGACGAGTCGCGGACCGGCGAGGAAGTAGCCGAAGCTCGTGACGCCGCGCGGATTGAAGACGAGCTCATTGCCGATGTACGTGTCGCTGTAGCCGAAGGACTGACCGGCGGTGTTGGAGAAGACCTGCAGGTCCCAGTAGCGGTGGTTGAGGTCGATCATGTCGGCGCGGAGGAATCGGCTGGTGAAATCGCGCCAGAGATTCTGTGAGATCCAGACATTCGTGTGATCGGAGGAGCTGTGGCCGCAGCCGTAGTTGAGGAGCGTTTCGCGCTGGGCGTTGATGAGATCGACGTGGAGCTTGTCACGGTCGAAGGCAAGCGGCTGGGCGATGAGGAGCGGGAGAAGCAGGCCATTCGTCGTATAGATCGAGTAATCGTCCCAGCCGGCGATGCGGTCGGTGGTGAGCGGGGCGCCGGTGTCGGGATCAAGGATGGATTCGCTGAGGTGATCGAGGCAGACGGCGTAGTGCTCGCCGAGCCAGGCGCTGGATTCGATCTTGGGGACAGCGGCGGCGGCGGCGGAGCGGCACTTCTCGGCGGTGGCGCGGTCGCCGGCGCGGTCGAGGAGATCGGCGGCGGCGTCGAGCGCGGTGGTGCGTTTGATGGCGAGATATGTTTGCTTGCGCGCCGTGCGGAGCGCGTCGCCGGCGTCGTCGAGGGTGTTCGCAGTGCCTTCGGTGGGGAAGCCCGAGCCGTCGCGGTCGGTCCAGAGCAGGTAGAGCGCGGCGCGGTTGATGACGGCGGCGTGTCGCTGCACGGCGGTCAGGTCGGCGGTCCAGTGCGTGTAGGCCTGCAAAAGCAGCAGGAAATTGCTGTTTTCCTCGACAGGCATCGGCACGGGGAAATGCTGCTTGCCGGTGAGGTTGATGCCCTGTCCCAGGTCGTGCTGCAGGATGACGCCTGCGGAGGCTTCGTGATCGATCGCGGCGCCCGCCCAGCTGTCGAGGCTCAGGCTCAGCAGGCGGGGCCAGAGCGAGAGGTGGAACAGCGCCATGTTGTAGCCGACGTCCAGCGTGTTGTGATGCATGAAGTTGCCCTCCCACACGCTGAACAGTTCGTTGGCGCCGTTGATGCCGCCGTCGCCGGTCTCGCACCAGAACGTGTTGGACAGGTAACTCTGGAACGCCAGCACCATCAGGTGCCATCGCGCCCGGCTGAGCGGCGCCTGCTCGACGAGCTTCTCGAATCGCCGCGAGAGCGCGAGATTCGCATCGCGCGTGCTGATCGCGTCGGCCATGACCGAATCGATGTCGCTCCAGTGCCGGTTGTAGCGGAACCGGGCGGGCGTGCCGCGGTGATCGAGCACGGGATCCGCGGTGTGGGCGCCCCAGACGAGCCGCCACTTCACGCCGCTGCCCTCGCCGGCGACCGGCAGCTCGAAGACGAGGCCCGCGCGGCCGTGCGCATCGGTGTCGGGTGTCGCGCCTTCGTTGAGGCTGTGGATACGCTCGACGACGTGCGCAATGCGCGGCATCGGCGTAGCGGTCCGCGTGCTGTTCGTCGCAACGGTGTGATCATCGCCGCACGACGATTCATACTCCGGCTCCAGCGGTACGTCGTAGCGCATCTGGATGCGGCCGGTGCTGGCTTCGATGCGCGTGTCGGGGCGATTGATGCGGAGGAACACCTTCACGCGCCGCGGCGGATCGGCGAACTGCCGCAGCCGGACGCGAGGCGAACTGGCGACGCGCATCTCGATGTAGAACGCCGGCAGCAGGCAGAGCCGCTCGTTCTGCGGGTAAAAAGGGCTGTGGATGTTGAGTTCGAACCGCAGGCCGTAGCGCTCGCTGTGGCCTCGGTAGGTGATGGAATTGATGCGCTCGAACTGCTCGCAGCCGTAGAGGACCGAGCCCTGCGCGGTGAACGGCAGGACGCGCTCCGTGCCATCGGGCTCGATGATGCCGACCGCCAGGTCCAGCGGCTCATCAAGGAACCGCCCCAGCGCCGAATGCATCACACGCCGCTTCTGCGGCTCCATCAGCAGCGAGAACCGGCTGCCCAAACGCGCGATGGGCCAAGTCATGGCCTGCAAGGTTCATCTCCCAAAGCCCCCGCGGCTTTGATCCCCCATTTTGCGTCACCCGACCGCCGCCGTCCAGCGACCGGCACGCCGTGAAATCCGCGCCATGTGCATTTATTGCCGCGCCATGCGATGCGTGTGCTAAAACGCCCGCCGATCTGCCGCAACATTTCACCCAGAGGACTACCTATGTTCACACGCCTCGCCTCCACGCGCCGCGCCGTCGCTTCGCTCAGCCTGACCTTCGCAATGCTCCTCAGCGCGCCGAACCTCAACGCCCAGTCCGCCGACCTGAGCCTCGGCCACGAGGACGGCTCCTCACTCCTCCTCGCCGCCGCGGACCCCGCGACTCCCGCCCCCGCCCAGCCCGGCGCCACCGCACAGCCCGCGCCCGCTCCTTCCGCCCCGCTCCCCGGAGCCCCCGCCATCCCCGGCAAGCTCCGAACCTACGAGATGCCCGCCATCACCGTTGAGGCCAACGGCTCGGTCACCGATGAACTCATCGGCCCCTACGCTCAGCCCCGCTGGACCGCACATCGTCTCTTCCCCACCGCCCGCGCCTACGTCATCCCCGAGGGTGAAGTCGATGTCGAATACTGGTTCCGCGCCCAGACCCCGCAGCACGGCCCGACCGAATTCACCCACATGGAAGAGGTCGAGATCGGTCTCCCCGGCCGCTTCCAGCTCGACTTCTACCTCGTTCAGGTCCACGAGGGCCGCACCAATGACATCGACTTCAATCAACAGGTCGAGCTGCGCTGGGCCGTCGCCGACTGGGGCAAGATCCCCTTCAACCCGACCTTCTACATCGAGTACGCCAACCAGGAAAACGCGCCGGAGAAAATCGAGACCAAGATCCTGCTCGCCGACACCCTCGCCCCGCGATGGCACTGGGCCACGAACCTCGTCTGGGAACACGAATGCGGCGGCGACCGCACCGATGAATTCGAACTCACCGCCGGCATCAGCTTCGCCCTCCTCGATGACAAGTTCGCCATCGGAGCCGAAGGCAAGTTCTCCATCGAAAACGACAAATTCTCCCGCAGCACCTGGGCCGAAGACATCCGCATCGGCCCCAGCTTCCAGTGGCGCCCCATCCCCTCCGTCCACATCGACTTCGCCCCCCTCTTCGGCGTCACCGGAAACTCATCGAAGTCCGACATCTACTTTGTCATCGGATGGGAATTCTAAAACGCGCGCTCAACCGCCGAGCTCTTCCAACCCGTAATCCTTGATCTTCTTGTAAAGCGTCGTGCGGTTGATGTCCAGGTCCGCCGCGGTCTTCTGGCGGTTCCACTTGTGGTGCCGCAGCGCCGCGAGAATGATCTGCTTCTCCGGCTCGCGCATCGCCTTCTCAAGCGGCTGCGGCTTCCAATCCGCGCCCAGGCCCCACGAACCATTCCGCCGCTCCTTGAACCCCGGCTCGCCGCCCGGCTTCTGGTACTGCACCGGGTCCGGCAGGTCCTCAAGCTGCACAACAGGCCGGCGCGCCAGCACCACCGCGCGCTCGATCACGTTCTCCAGCTCGCGCACATTGCCCGGCCAGCGGTAGCGCAGCAGGCTCGCCATCGCCTCCTCGCCGACGCCCGTCACAACCTTGCCCGTCTCGCGGCAATACTTGTGCAGGAAATGCTCGGTCAGCGCCGGGATGTCCGTCGCGCGCTCGCGCAGCGACGGCATCTGAACGCTCACCACATTGATGCGGTAGTAAAGGTCCTCGCGGAACGTCCCCGCCGCGACAAGCTTGTCGAGCGGCTGATTCGTCGCCAGTACGAAGCGCACATCCGCCTTGAGCGTCGTCTGCGAACCGACCGGCTCGAACTGCCGCTCCTGCAAGACGCGCAGCAGCTTGAGCTGCAGCGCGGGCGTCGCGGAATTGATCTCGTCGATGAAGAGCGTCCCGCCCTCAGCGGCTCGCAGCTTGCCGGGCTTGTCAGAGTCGGCGCCGGTGAATGCGCCCTTCACGTGGCCGAACAGCTCCGATTCCAGAAGCGTCTCGGGGATCGAGCCGCAGGCGAAAGTCACGAAGGGTTTTTCCTTCCGCGGGCTCAGATCGTGCACAGCCCGGGCGACCATCGTCTTGCCCGTGCCCGATTCACCGAGCACCAGAAGCGTCGTGCGCGTCGGGGCGACGGATTCAACGAGCTCGAACACACGCTCCATCCGGCGGTCGTGGCCGACGATCCGCTCGAGCCCGCCGCGCGTGCCCAGCAGATTCTTGAGCGACAGATTCTCCGCCATCAGCGCCTGCTGGCGCAGCGCCTTGTCCACCGCGGTCTTGAGCTCCGCATCCACGATCGGCTTGGTCAGGTAATCGAACGCACCGAGCTTCACCGCCTCGACGGCGGATTCGATCGTGCCGTAGCCCGTCATCGCGATCACGACGACCGACGGATGGTTCTTGCGCACCTGGCGGAGCAATTCGATCCCGCCGATGCGCGGCATATTGAGGTCGGCGAGGATCAGACCGATCGGCGTGCCCGCGGCGTCGCGGCTGCCGTTGTCGCGCAGCATCGACAGCGCCTCGTGGCCATCGGCTGCGGTCGCCGTCGGGTAACCGGCGCGCTGCAGGAATTCGCTCAGCGCATCGGCGACCATCGAATCGTCATCGACGATCAGGATGCGCGTCGGGGTCGAGGGGGCGGTGAGCCGAAGTTCGGGAGTCGCTTGGACCATGATGTTTGTCACCCTCTCGTGTGGCGTGCGCGCGACACGTCTGATGCTTTTTATCGACCGGATCGGAGGGCCGGTTAAGGCGATGTGGCGTGTAAACAACACGGCGGAGGTCTGAATAACAGCAAGTATCCGCATCCAAAACAGCCTACGCCTACAATGGGCCTGACCGATTGGCGCGACCCCGCATGAACAGTTGGCAGATCAAAATCCTGTACGACGGCCTCTGCCCGCTCTGCACGCGCGAGATCGCCATGCTGCGCCGCCGTGATCCGCACGGTCGGATCGCCTTTGAGGACATCGCCGCCCCGGGTTTCACACCCGGGCGTTACGGCCTCACACAGGCCGACGTGGTGGCGAAGATGCGTGGCGTGCTGCCCAGCGGAGAAATCATCACCGGCCCAGAGGTCTTCCGCCGGGCGTACTCCGCGATCGGGCTGGGGTGGTTGGTGAATTGGACAGGCTGGCCGGTGTTGCGGCACATCGCCGATGCAGGCTACTGGGTGTTTGCGAAAATCCGTCCTCGGCTCCACTGGCTCGGCAAACCGGTGGACTGCACGTCCGACCGCTGCTCGCCGTTACAAAAATAATGGAGCCGGCTGCGCGACATTTTCGAGGTCGAGCAGCTTGCGTTTGTAATCCAGCCCACCGGTGTAACCGCCCAGCGTGCCGTCGGCGGCGATGACGCGGTGACAGGGGATGATGATGGCGATCGGGTTGGCGCCGTTCGCGCCGCCGACGGCGCGGACCGCGGCGGGGTTGCCGATGTTCTGCGCGAGCTGACGATACGAAATGGTCGTGCCGAATGGGATGCGCTGCAGCGCCGCCCAGACTTGCTGCTGGAACGGTGTGCCTTGCGGTGCGAGCTTGAGATCGAAATCCGTTCGCTCGCCACGGAAGTATTCCGCGAGTTGCTGCGCGACTTGGTCGCACGAGCCGGTCTGCAATTCGACGCTGTGATCCGCGCCTGCACTGAAACTCAAACCGAGCAGCGCGCCCGAATCATCGATCCGCACGAGCATCGGGCCGAGCGGCGTGGTGGTGATTTCTTGGGCGATGAACATGCGGACATTCTACGGCACGACCGCGCATTGGGTGCCACTGGTCGGCGGTTCCTCCGCAGACCAGTGTGCCTTGGCGTCTTGTGCGTGAGGAGCACTGGTCTGCGGAG
>JAYVTU010000084.1:0-20396 GCA_043788485.1 Planctomycetota bacterium | reverse complement strand
GGCGACGCCGGTGAAGGCGGACCAGCTGCCTTTGCGAGCGGTGCGGCAGGTGAGCATGCGCTGGGCGAGATCGTGGTCCGTGCCGAACGCGCCGATGCTGATGAGGGAGAAGCCGAAGATGGCGGTGAGGAGCGTGTAGGGTTGCTGGGGGCTTTCGAGTCCGAACTTGAGGACGGTGAGCTTCGACCCGGCGCCCTGCGGGGGATGCTGCAACGCGGAGATGATCTGCGGCATGGTCGCGGGGATGTAATGCAGGAGCACGATGATGGCGATCAGCGCGGCGCCTACGAAGACGAAGGCCTGGATGACATCGGTCCAGATGACGCTGCTGATGCCGCCGACGAGTGTGTAGACGATGCCGATGGCGACCATGGCGAGGATGGCGATGACGACGTGGGTCGGCTGGGTGTCGCCGAAGAGGATGAGCGAGCCGGCGAGCCCGGCCATGAACTCGCGAGCCCCGCTGGCGAAGACCCGTCCGATCAGGAACATCGCACTGGCGCAAAGCATTGAGGGCGCGCCGAATCGGCGGTCGAGCAGTTGATAGACGGTGCCGACTTTCTCACGGTAAAACACCGGGATGAAAAACCCGGCGACAATGGCGGCGGCGATGATCGAGCCGATGTACGTCGAGAGGTAGGTCAGGTCGCCTTTGTAGGATTCCTCCGGAGCGCCGATGAATGTGGCGGCGGAGATGGCCGTGGCGAGCACCGAGAGCGACGCGGCCCAGACGGGGATGCGGTGGCCGCCGAGGAAATATTCGTCGGTGGTTTCCTTTCGCCCGGAGATGAACCAGCCGACGACCGCGAGCATGACGAGGTAGCCGCCGAGCACGGCCCAGTCGAGGGGCGTGAATGCGGCGAGGGTGAGGGGCATGAGGAGCGGCGACGTGGGCGGCATCATCCGTGAAGGCCCCCGAGGTGCGACGGAATTGTGGAACGGAAATGACCGGGGTGGGATTCGAACCCACGACCCTCGCCTTAAAAGGGCGGTGCTCTACCAACTGAGCTACCCGGTCGACAGTCGAGCTGCGGCAGCATGGTATACGCCGCGCCCGAGCCTCGCAATTTTACCGTAGTTTTTGAAAAACCCAAACCGCTCGGAACGAAAATACGCGCCACGCCTTCCGGGTGAGGGTTTTGCCGGACAATTTCACATCTGCGTCTTGAGGTGCGCGAGGACCAGGTGGATCGACTCGTAAGGCACCGCCCCGCCGAGTTTCGAGTAGATCGCGGCGAGGCGGCCGTCCTCCGAATCGCTGGCGGCGGCGGCGACCTGGCGGTACTGCTCCTCGCCCACCCACACACTGATGTCCGCCGGGCGCTGCTCTTCGATGTATTGCGTGAGGTATTTGACGACCGTGCCCGTTGCCCGGCCGGTTGCGGCGGCAACTTCTTCGATGCTCTTGCGTGCGGCGAAGAGGCGGGCAGCCTCATCCTTGATCGCGCTGGAGGACTTGCCGCGGACAACGACGACCTCGGCGGCGCTCGCATCGTCGGTCGTCAGTTCGTGGCGGCGGCAGAAGTCGGCGATCTCGGTGAGGATTGCGCCACCGAAGTCGGCCATGCGTTTATCGCCGATGCCGTGGATGAGGCGGAGCGATTTGGGCTGCGTGGGACGGACACGGGCGAGTTCGATGAGTGTCGCATCGCCGAAGACGACATAGGGCGGCAGGCCGCGGTCCTGTGCGAGTTTGCGCCGCCACGCACGGAGGTGATCGAGCAGCGGGCGATCGACACCCTCCATATCCGCCTGCGTGAGCCGTGCGGCCCGCGCCTTTTTCTTGGGCTGGACCAATTGAACCTGACGCTTGCCGCGCATGACCGCCATCGATTCCTCATTGAGTTGCAGCAGCGGGCGGTCGCCCTCGGTGCGCGTCAGAACGCCCTGCTCGATGAGTTGGAACGCCATGCTCTGAATTGACTTCTTGTCCAGATCGCGGAGCAGGCCGTATGTGCTCAGCCGATCGTGATTGCAGCGGCGGATCATTTCGGTGTTGGCGCCGAGGAGCACGTCGATCACGTGGCCCATGCCGAAGCGCTGCTCGACGCGGGCCACGCACGACAAAATCTTTTGAGCCAGCACCGTGGCATCCTCGACGCCCTCGGTGTCGCCGAGGCACACGTCGCACGCGCCGCAGTTGGGAGTCTCGTAGGACTGGCCGAAGTATTCGGATAGCGCCTTGTGACGGCAGACCATCGAGCCGGCGAACTTCTGCATGGTGCGCAGCAATTCCGTTTGTGCCGCGATGACCTCGGCCGGATCGTCGGCGTTCTGCGCGCTCATCTTGATGAGCCCCTCCCAGCGGAACACATCGCCGGGGCTGTAGAGCATCACGCACTCAGCCTCGAGCCCGTCGCGCCCCGCGCGACCCGTCTCCTGCTGATAGCCCTCGACGGTCTTCGGCATCGCCGCATGGATCACGCAGCGCACGTTGCTCCGATCGATGCCCATGCCGAACGCGACGGTCGCGACGACGACGTCGAGCCGCTCCTCGATGAAATCCTCCTGCGTGTTGCGGCGCTGGTCTGCGGTCATGCCGGCGTGGTAGTAGCCGGCCTTGATGCCGTTGGCCTTGAGCGTCGCGGCGGTCCATTCGGTGTCATTGCGGCTGATGCAGTAGACGATCGCCGCTTCGCCGGGCCGGCGGCGGATCACCTCGATGATCTGCTTGTTGCGGTCCACCTGCGGCACGATGCGGTAGATCAAATTGGGCCGATCGAAGATGCCCACGAGCACGGCGGGATTGCGGAGCGTGAGCTGCGCGACGATGTCTTCGCGGACGCGCGGCGTGGCGGTGGCGGTGAAGGCGTGGATCGACGACTCGGGGAATTTGTGGCGCAGCAGCGCGAGCTGGCGGTACTCGGGGCGGAAATCGTGGCCCCACTGGCTGATGCAGTGCGCCTCGTCGATGGCGAATCGCTTGACGCCGATCTGCTTGGCGATGTTCATGAACCACGAGCCGACCATGCGCTCGGGGGCGACGAAGAGCAGTCGGTACTGCCCCTCGGCGACGCCGCGCTCGACCTCGCGCCGCTCGGCGGGCGAGAGGCCCGAGTGCAGCGCCGCGGCGGGGTAGCCGTTGGCGTTGAGGCCGTCCACCTGATCCTTCATGAGCGAGATCAACGGGGAGACGACGACGTCCATCGTCTCGCCGACGAGCGGCGGGACCTGGTAGCACAGCGATTTGCCGCCACCGGTGGGCATGACGACCAGCGAATCGCGTCCGGCAAGCGCGGCGGCGATCGCCTCGGACTGTAACGGGCGCAGCTCGTCAAACCCCCAGTAATGGCGGACGAGATCGGCGACGTTTTGGTCGAGCTGCTGCATGACTTGAGGGTAGTCAGAGAATCGATGCGTCACAAGAGCGGCGGTGACGAGGGTGTGGCACCATGTGCGGCAAGACTCCCGATGCTTTCACCCACGCCGCCCCGATGTGGAATCTATTGCTCACGAGGGGGCGACCCGACTAGACTATGGCTGCACCGTGTCAGTGGCGTACGGTTGCGGAGCCACGTCCTGCAGGCGAAGACAAAACAATACGACCTATGGTCGAAGTTCTACGACCGGACTTTCGGCGCGCTGGTCATCGAGCGGCAGCGCCGGGGCGTCGAGGAGCTGCGGCTGCGCGGCGGGGAGCGTGTGCTGGACCTGGGCGTCGGCACCGGAGCAACGCTCGACAGCTATCCGCGCAATGTCCGCGTCACTGGCATCGACCTGTCGCGCGGCATGCTCGAGCAGGCCCGCCGAAAGCTGCAGCGCGACGGCATCACGCACGTCAATCTGGTGCAGGGCGATGCTCTGATGCCTCCGTTCGCCGATCACAGCTTCGATCATGTGCTTATCAGCCACGTGATCACGGTTGTGCCCGAGCCGCGCAAGCTGCTGATGTGGGCGGCGCGCGTGGTCAAGCCCGGTGGCCGCGTGGTGCTCGTCAATCACTTCCGGTCGTCGCGTCGCGCGGTGTCACTGCTTGAAAAGGTGATCAATCCGATCTGCCAATGCCTGGGATGGCGGAGCGATCTGGCGCTGCAGGATGTGCTTGAGAATTGTCCGCTGCCGGTTGCGTATCAATTCAAGATGACGCCGATGGACCTCTGGCAGATTGTCGTGCTGACCGACGGTCAGCGGCCCAAACCCGCACGCGATCCGCAACCCGAGATCACGCCCAACGTCGAAGCCTCCGCTCAAACGCTGTAACTCGTCCCGTTCCGTCTTGCCCACCACGCGTCACCCCCTATAATCGCCGCCATCCCACGGATGGCACACGACCCGCCTCTGCCGCCGCGGCTCGGCGAGACACACTTCATGACTTGCATCGATGGCCCAGCGCCCCGTTCAACCCACCGCATCGCGGGGCGCCCCGTTGGGCGAATCGCTCAACCGATTCTTGCGCTCGCCGCTGTGCTCCTGATGTTGGGCGCCGATGCTCCTTCGCAGCCCGCTCCCCCCGCTTCCACCACACCCGGCACACCGCCCGCCGCCGCAATTCCCACTGCCCCCGCCCCCGGCACCAGCGGCCGTGATCTCAGCCAGCTCCTCCGTTATTCCGCCACCGGCGCCGCCCTGCCCGATGTCCCCATCAACGCCGACCTCAGCATCGCCGCCAAACGCACCACGAGCTGGAAGACCGGCGGCGATCACCAGATCCTCCTCGAAGGCGATGTCCGCGTGACGATCGGCTCCTACGGCTTCACCGCCGAGCGAGCCGTCATCCTCCTCACACCGCATCCGATCCCCGGTGTCGAATGCCGCAACGTCGCGGTCTACTTCGAGAACGTCACCGCGCTCGGGGGCTATGGGCTGGTCAACCAGGAAGCGCCGTGGCTGCTCGTCACCGCTGTGCTCATCGGCAAAGTCGAATTGGAAACCGACCTTCACCGCACGGAACCCGCCGACAACGATCCGCTTGTCCAGCAGGCCCGGGCCCGCGTTCAACGTTACCAATTGGCCGTCGCACAGAACACCATCAATCTCCCCGGCAATCCCGTGCTAGTGGCTCCCCAGGAATTTGCGACTCGCGATGCCGTCCATGATCAACTGACACGCAAGCCCGCCCCCCCCCCGCTGCCGGAGATCATGCCCACCCAGCCCGGCACCGAATCGACGCAGACGCAGGTTCCCCCCGGCACGATCACCCCGGTGCCACCGGGCACGAAGCCGACACCGACTACGCCCATCCGATCCGAGATCGCCAACACCGATGTCGATTTCCACGCCGACAAAATCCTTTTCCAAAAGGGCGACCACGAGAATTACATCGTGCTCATCGGCAACGTGCAGTTGATGTACATCGACCGCGCGGGCGGTCGCCGGCTCAATCTCTCGGCCGACAAGGCCGTCATCTTCGCCGATTCCGCCGCCGCCGAAGCCGCAACCGGCGCGGGTCAGCATTCCCTTGAGAGCGCCAAGATCCGCGGCGTCTATCTCGAAGACAATGTCATCACCACCGATGGCCAGTACACGCTCCGCGGCCCCCGCCTCTTCTACGACCTGGCCACTCATAAGGCAATCGTGCTCGACGCCGTCTTCTACACGTGGGACGTCACCCAGCAGCTCCCGCTCTACATGCGTGCCGAACAGATCCGCCAGTACTCGCGCACCAGCTGGGGCGGCAGCGGTGTCCGCCTCTCGACCAGCGACTTCGGCGAACCGCACTTCTCGATCGGCGCACGCAACCTGACCATCACCGCCGACAAGCAGCCCGACGGCACGACGATGCACAACTACACCGCCAAGGGTGTCGGGTTCAACATCGGCGAGCAGCCCGTCTTCTACTGGCCCGCGATGTCCGGCGACGCTTCGGAGTCCGCACTCAAGAGCATCGAGATGGGCTCCCGCTCGCGCCGCGGCGCATTCGTCGAGTCGCACTGGGACCTCTTCGCGCTGACCGACACGAAGAAAATTCCCGGCATCGATGCGACACTCCTGGTGGACGGCTACTCCGAGCGCGGCGCCGGTGTCGGCGTGGACGCGGACTACGATGTGGACAAGGCATTCGGCGAGTTCAAATCCTATTACCTCCACGACGACGGCACCGACCGTCCCGGTGGAAGGCTCGATGTCGATCCCGACAACAATGAGCGTGGCCGCATCCTCTGGCGTCACCGCCACGAACTGGGCGATGGATGGGAAGCGAGCCTCGAGATCGGATGGATCTCCGATCCGACGTTCCTCGAGGAATGGTTCCCGCGCGAAGCCTACGCCGAGAAGGAATACGAAACCTCCTTCTATCTCAAGCAGCAACAGGAAGACTGGGCGTTCACGTTCCTCGGCAAATATGATCTGCTCGATTTCGTCGCGCAGGACACCCTGCTTCAGAGCCGTGGAAATATCATCGGCCCCGGCGATCCGTCGATCGGCTACACCACCGACAAATATCCCGAACTTGCCTACTACCGCATCGGCACGCCCATCCTCGGCGACCGCCTCACCTGGTACAGCGAGAACCGCGCCACCGCGATGCGCCTCAATCTCCCGCGCGACACGCCCGCCAACCGCGGCTTCACCGCCGCCCAGTCCACCGCACTCTTCGGAATGGCCGGCGCCAACGCCAATCTCACATCATTCGACTCCGCACTCCGTAGCCGCGGCTTCGACGAAGACACCCGCTACCGCGGCGACACACGCCAGGAAATCGACGCGCCCCTCAAGATCGGCGACATCAACATCACCCCCTACACCGTCGGCCGCGTCACCGCCTACGACACCGGTTTCGGTGATTATTCCGGCGACGACCAGAACCTCCGCCTCTGGGGTTCGATCGGCCTCCGCGCCGATACCGCGATCCATCGCACCTACGAGACCGTCGAGAATCGTCTGCTCGACCTGCACCGCCTCCGCCATGTCATCGAGCCCTCGCTCAACGTCTACCTCGCCGCGACGACGCTCACCCAGTCCGACCTGCCGATCTACGACTACGACATCGAATCGCTCAACCAGGGCACCGTCGGCCGCTTCGGCGTCCGCAACACGCTCCAGACGCAGCGCGGCGGCGAGGGCCACTGGCGCAACGTCGATTGGATCCGCCTCGACACCGACTTCATCGTCGCCAGCCACAACAGCGACATCGAGTCGCCGCTCGTGCACTTCTTCGATTACCGCCCCGAGCTCTCGCTGGCCGGTGAAAGCTTCTGGACCCAGCTCGCCGTCCAGCTCAGCGACACGATGGCGCTCGTCGCCGACGCCGACTACAGCTTCGAGACCGATCGCCTTGAGCGATGGGACATCGGCCTGACCATCGACCACACACCCCGCCTCACCACCTTCGTCTGGTACCGCAACATCGAGACGATCAAGAGCGAGATCGTGCGCTACGGCGTCGAGTACGTGCTGACACCCAAGTATCACGTCAGCATCTCGCAATCATTCGACATCGGCGCCGGCAAGAGCCGCGACATCACGCTCGTCGTCACACGCCGCCTGCCCGACTGGCTCCTGCTCATCACCGCCAACTTCGACACGATCGAAGACACGACCAGCTTCGGCGTCGGCCTCGTCCCCCACGGCATCGGCGGCGGCCTGTCGAAACCTACCAACAATCCGTTCCTGGCCAATCCCTACAGCAGTCCCGTCCTCGCCAACCCCCGCGGCATCCGCTGACCGCAGTTTCAAGTTTCACGTTTCAAGCTAAACTCACCGCTCCACAAATCGGGGCGGCGACCGATTTCCGATGCCTTGAACCTGAAACTTGGAACCTGAAACTTGAAACTTGAAACTTCTTCCATCACCGCGCCGCGTGGCTTCAAGGCCGCCGGCGGAACCTTCGGCATCAAGGTCTCCGGCAAGCCCGATCTCGCCCTCATCGCCGCCGACGTGCCCTGCCGCGTCGCCGCCGTGTTCACCACCAACAAGGTGAAATCCGAGCCCGTCGCCGTGAATCAGAAACACGTCGCACGCGGCGCCTGCCGCGCCATCATCTGCAACTCCGGCAACGCCAATGCCTCCACCGGAAAACGCGGAACCGCCGATGCGCTGGCGATGTGCAATGCCGTCGCCGATCAGCTCGGCTGCAAACCCAGCGAAGTCCTCGTCAACTCCACCGGCATCATCGGCCACCACCTGCCCATGCAGAAGATCCTGCCCGGGATCGCCGTGCTTGCTGGTCGTCTCGCCGCGGGCCCCGCCGCCGATGCCGAGGCCGCCATCGCCATCATGACCACGGACCTTGTGCCCAAGGCCGCCGTCCGTCGCATCAAGATCGGCGGCAAGACCGTCACGCTCGGCGGCATCTGCAAGGGCTCGGGCATGATCGCGCCCAACATGGCGACGATGCTCGCCTTCATCACCACCGATGTCGCCATCGCCGCCGCTCCGCTTCGAGCCGCGCTCAAGGCCGCCGTCAACGCCGATGCGAGCTTCAACCGCATCAGCGTCGATCAGCACACCAGTTGCTCCGACACCGTCGCCATCCTCGCCAGCGGCCTTGCCGGTAACGCATCGATCAACAGCACCACATCCGCCGCCTTCCGCGCTTTCGCCGCGGCGCTGGCCGACCTGTCACGCGACCTCTCCTATCAAATCGTCAAGGACGGCGAAGGCGCCACGCGAGTCATCCGTGTCCGCGTCACCGGCGCCAAGTCCGACAGCGATGCCCTGAAGATCGCCCGCGCCGTCGCCGATTCTCCGCTGGTCAAAACCGCCGCGCACGGCGGCGACCCAAACTGGGGCCGCATCGTCACCGCCGCCGGTTACGCCGGCGCCGCCGTCAATCCGCTGAAGCTCTCGCTGAAACTCGGCCCCGTCGCCGTCTTCCAGCGCGGCGAACCGGTGAAATTCGACCTTCCGAAAGTGCAGCAGATCGTCGCCGCCAAAGAGGTGCTCTACGACCTTTCGATCGGCCTCGGCAAGGCCCGCACCGAGGTGCTGACCTGCGACCTGAGCCGTGATTACATCGCGATCAATGCCGACTATCATACGTGACTCATGCAAGCCTACCTCGACAACAACGCGACCACCCAGCCCGCGCCCGAGGTCATCGACGCGGTCACGACGGCCCTGCGTGAGGATTGGGGCAACCCCTCGAGCCTGCACCGCGTCGGTCAGCGCGCCCGCAATCGCATCGACCTCGCCCGTGAGCAGGTCTGCAAACTCCTGAACTGCGCGACCAAGGAACTGATCTTCACCTCCGGCGCGACCGAGGCCAACAATCTCGCGCTCCATGGCATCCTCGCCGCCCGCGCGCCGCGCAAGACCATCATCACCACCCGTCTCGAACACTCCGCCGTCCGCCAGCCCGCCCAGCACCTCGCGGAGCACGGCCACAATGTCATCTGGCTCCCCGTCTCGATCGACGGTCTCGTCGATATCGGCGCCCTCGAAGCCAATCTCGCCCGCTACGGCGATGACATCGCGCTCGTCGCTATCCACTGGATCAACAACGAGACTGGCGTCATCCAGCCCATCGACATCATCGGTGACCTGTGCCGCCGCGCTCGCATCCCCTTCTTCACCGACGGCACCCAGGCGATCGGCAAGATCGCCTGCGACCTCTCAACGCTCCCCGTCGATGCCCTCTCCTTCGCCGGCCACAAATTCCACGGCCCCAAAGGCGTCGGCGGCCTCTTCGTCCGCTCACGCACCCGCCTCGTCCCCCAGACCCTCGGCGGACCCCACGAACGCGACCGCCGCGCCGGTACCGAAAACACGCCGGGCATCGTCGGCCTCGGTGTCGCCGCCGAAATCGCGCAGGCCGCCATCGCCTCCGGCGCCGAGCAGCGGGGTCGCGCCCTCCGCGATCAGCTTGAAAAAGGCATCCTCGCATCCGTGCCGCAGACCGTCGTGAACTCCGGCCGAGCGCCGCGACTTTGGAACACATCCAACCTCGGCTTCCCCCAGCTCGAATCCGAAGCGATCCTGCTGCTGCTCTCGGAGCGCGGCGTCTGCGCCGCAGCGGGCTCTGCCTGCTCCTCTGGTTCGCTCGAGCCCTCGCCCGTGCTGCTCGCTCAGGGCATACCTCCCGCGATCGCGCATGGCTCGGTCCGCTTCAGCATCAGCCGCTACACGACGCAGGCCGAGATCGACTACACGCTCGCCACCATCCCCGCCGCCATCACCACGCTCCGGGCCTCGATGCCCGTCGCCTAAATTCTCCCCATCTCGCGATCACCGGCAGAAACGAAAGGTCCACCCATGGCTCGATCCGCATTCGCGCTGACCGTTCTCACCGCAGCATTGACCGTCGCCGTCCCGGTGTTCGCCGATACCACCCCCGCGGTCCCCACGCCGGCGTCCGTCGCGCCGGCCGCTTCGACCGTGATCACCGCCAAGCGTGCCCCGTTCAAGGCGCAGCTCGACCTCGATGCGGTGTTTGAAGCCGCGCAGACCTGGCCGCTGCAGATCGACACGACCGTGTGGCACGTACAGAACCAGGCGCTGGAAGTCATCGAGGCGCTGCCGCAGGGCAAGGCCGTCAAGGCAGGTGATGTCGTGATGCGTTTCGAGACGCGCTGGATCGAATCAGCCGTGCGCGATGCGCAGCTCGCCGCCGTGACCGCCGACACGAAGCTCCGGCAGGCCGAGCAGGATGCGCAGTTCGCCAAGCGGTTGGCGGAACTGGAGATCGCCGCGGCTCAGCGCCTGCGTGATCGCTCCGAAGCCGACCTGCAGCGTTTCCTGAAGATCGATCGCCCCCTGGCGGTCGATCGCGGCGAGGACTTCCTCAAGAACTCGCGCTTCGCCCTCGAATACTCCAAGCAGGAACTCAAGCAGCTCGAAAAGATGTACAAGGCCGACGACCTGACCGAGGAGACGGAGGAGATCATCCTGACCCGTCAGCGCCGCGCGGTCGAGGCGGCGACGTTTGCGCTTCGCAACATGGAAAACGAGATCGACAAGACGAAGACCGTGATGCTTCCGCGTCAGCAGGACGACCTCGAAGCAGCGCTGCGCGGCACGACCTACGCCCTCGACGTCCAGAAATCCGTTCAACCCCTCAAGGTGAATCTCGCCGAGCAGAATCTCGCGAAGGCCCAGAACGAGGCGACCGATGCGAAGCGCAGGCTGCAGGACCTGCAACATGACATGGCCGCGCTCACGCTCAAGAGCCCCGGTGACGGAATCGTGTACTACGGTCATGCCGAGCGAGGCCGTTGGATGGACGCCGTCAACATCGACAACACCATCCGCACCGGCGGCAGCTTCCGGCCCAAGGTGACGCTCATCACCATCGTCGCGCCACGCCCGCTGCGGCTCCACTCCAGCATCGTCGAAGCGGCACTGCACGATCTGCAGACCGGGCAGGCCGGCGTCGCGATCCCCGCCGCGTTCCCCGACCGCGCACTGCCCGTCACCATCCAGTCGATCGACGAACTCCCGCTGGGCGCCGGCAACGATGTGCTGATCAAGATCGATGCACCCGCCGAGGCGCTGGCCGACCTGGTCCCCGGGATGAGCAGCCGCGTGAAGATCACGTATGACAATCCCAAGGCGATCGCGCTGCCCTTGGCGGCGATCCGCAGTGACGAGCCGGGCAAGAACTACGTCAAGGTGCGCGACGCCGCCGGAACGCTCACCGATCGCCCGGTGAAGCTCGGCCGCCGAAGCGCCACACACGTTGAAATTCTCGACGGCATCGCCGAGGGCGACAACATCGAAACGGCCGCGGCAGCGGCGCCTGTCGCTGTTCCTGTCGCTCCCGCCACCGAGAAGAAATGAGCCGCGCGATTCACACGCTGACGATTCTCACGCTCCTGCTCGCCACGTCGATGCAGACCGGCTGCGGCGCGCTGCGTGCCCATTCCACCCGGCCCCACGATGTGCCGACACCCGCCCGTGCCGACATCGACAGCGCCATCCACCGCGGCGTCGATTTCCTCCTCCACTCCCAGAACGCCGACGGCTCCTGGGGCTCGGCCCGCAACACCACCGGCCAGGACGTCACCGCTCCCATCCCCGGCGCGCACTATGCTTTCCGCGCCGCCGTCACCGCGATGTGCATCTCGGCGCTGATCGACACGAAGGCCGAGCGTACTTTCTCTCCCGCCGCGGGAATCTCGCTGGACCGCGCCGAGACGTGGCTCCTCGACTTCCTGCCCCACGTGAAGCGCAACGACACCGATGTGATCTACAATGTCTGGACGCATTCCTATGCCCTGAGCGCGATGCGGCAGATGCTCGTGCGCCACGCCGCGGACCCTGCGCGATGTGCCAAGATCCGCGCAGCAATGGAAGACCAGCTCCAGCGACTGACACGCTACGAATTCCTCGGCGGCGGCTGGGGCTATTACGACTTCGAGGCCCAGACGCAGGTCCCCGCCGGCAACGCGACGAGCTTCACCACCGCCACTTGCCTCGTCGGCCTCTACGACGCACGTGCCGCGGGCTTGACCGTGCCGCAGCACGTCATCGACCGCGCCATCGCACAGGTCCAGCGCCAGCGCAAGCCCGACATGACATACCTCTATTCGCGTAACTGGTGGATCCGTCCCACCGGCCCGGTCAATCAGGAAGGCGGCAGCCTCGGCCGATCGCACGCCTGCAATTTTGCCCTGCGTCTCTGGGACGACAAGGCCATCACCGACTACTCGATCACGATGTGCCTCGACCGCCTCTTCGCCCGCAACGGTTGGCTCGACATCGGCCGCAAACGCCCGATCCCCCACGAATCCTACTACCAGGTCGCCGGCTATTTCTTCTTCTACGGCCACTACTACGCCGCGCGCAGCATCGACCTCCTCCCGCCCGCCGAGCGTCCGTTCTATCAGGACCAGCTCGCCACCGTCCTGCTCCATGTGCAGGAAAAAGACGGCTCGTGGTGGGACTTCCCGCTCTACAATTACCACCAACCCTACGGCACCGCCTTCGCGCTGATGTCGCTGCAACGCTGCTACCATGCGACGGGGACGTGAATCGGTACAGGAGCCGACCATGCGAGCATTGCGACGAAATGGTCTCACGCTTCCGGAAGTTCTGGTGATCCTCATCCTTATCGTGATATTGATCGCGATTCTTTTACCCGCACTTCCCCGACATCGTTATGCTCCGAAAGTCATTTCGCAGTCACAAGTCAACGTACTTTCGACCGCGTGCGAATCGTACATCGTTCAATTCCGTCACGCCCCGGGCTATCTGCCCGACAGCTATTTCAATCCAACGACGGCGAAGACTTTCACCGCAAACGAGAACGTGGTTCTCAGTCTGCTGGGCGGCATCGTCAAGGTTTCGGATCGTGGCATGGATGTCGTGCCGCCTCCAGTTGATTTTCCGTCCGACGTAAAGATTGACGTTAACAACATTGGCGGCGGAAGTTTTTGCGGTCATATTTATGGCGCATTTTATTCGCCGAAGGCGACTGAACTGGCCGCCGTCAAAGGCACGGTCGACCCTGACAACAATATGTTCAAATTCGTCGATGTGGTTTCGGGCGTGCCGATCCTTTATTACCGATTCCCGGCGAACGCGAAAGTGAAAGACTGGTACGACGGCACCTCGGTCGGCCGCATGGCCAACAGCAATTTTTTTGACGCTGGCATGCTGAAGGGATGGTACAGCCAGAAAACGTCGCTGCTCCGAAGTCCGTACGACCCGATGGACATCTTGGGGACGGCGATCAATCCGAGCAGACAACCGCAAACCCAAGAGGGTTTCCTGTTCACGTCGCCGGGTCTAGACGGAATTTATTTCGCAGCGGAACAGGCGAAGCCCGGGCAACACGGGATCAACTTGCTGGACTGCTTTGACGACGTGCGTGCTCGGGGTGGAAACTAGCGTATCACATGCACAGCGGAACCCGCCCTTCCGTGCGGGGTTAGATCGGAGAGATGGATGAAAGCGTTGATGACGATTGCGACGGTGCTGGTAATGGCGATGCCTTCGTTCAGCGGTGATTGGCCGGGGTTTCGCGGGCCGGCGGGGACGGGGGTGGCGGAGGAGCGGCGTGTGCCGGAGGTTTGGTCGGCGACGGAGAATGTGACGTGGAAGGTCGCGCTGCCGGGGCCGGGGAATTCGTCGCCGATTGTGACGGGGGATCGCGTGATCATCACGCAGGCGACGGAGCACGGGGCGAAGCGATCCGTGATGTGCTTCAATCGGGACGATGGCAAGCTGCTCTGGGAACGCATCACCGAGTTCACCGGTGAGGAGCCGACGCACGATTCGAATCCGTATTGCTCCGCGACGCCGGTGACGGATGGCAAGGCGGTGTTCGTCTCGCTGGGGTCGGCGGGCGTGGTGGCGTATGACCTGGAGGGCAAGGAACTGTGGCGGCGTGACATGGGACCGATGCGGCACATCTGGGGCAACGCATCGAGCCCGGTGCTTTATCAAGACATGGTGATCCTTCTCAGCGGCCCGGGGGCGAACGTGACACTCATGGCGCTGGACAAGAAGAGTGGTGAGATCATCTGGCAGAAGAAGCTCGCGGAGTTCGCCGGCAAGGATGAGAAGCAGTGGATCGGCACGTGGGCGACACCGGTGATTTTCAGCCATGACGGCCGCGATGAGATGGTGCTGCCCGTGCCGGGTTTCGTGCTGGGGATGAATCCGGCGACGGGGCAGGAATATTGGCGCTGCGGCGGGCTGAGCGATCTGGTTTATCCGTCGCCGATGATCGGGCGTGATGTGATCGTGGCGATGAGCGGGTACAAGGGGCCGGCGATCGGGCTGCGGCTTCCCGATGCGGATGGGCACGGTGACATCACGGCTACACACCGGCTCTGGCGCGTCGAGAGCAACCCGCAGCGCGTCGGCACGGGCGTGATCTGGGGCGAGAACTGCTACATCGCCAACGAGCCGGGCAGCGCGGAGTGCATCGACACGCACACCGGCAAATCGTTGTGGAAGGAGCGGCTGGGCGGGACGACGTGGGCCTCGACAATCATGGTCGATGGCAAGTGCTACGCCACGGACGACAAGGGCACGACGTACCTATTTCGGCCGTGGTCCAAGTTCAAGCTCATCGGCAGCAACAAGCTCGGCGAAGGCGACACGACCCGCGCGACGCCGGCGGTGAGCGATGGGCAGATCTTCATCCGAACGTACAAGAATCTGTATTGCATCGGGACGCGGGTGAAGTGATCGGATTTTCTCGGTTTTATGTGCTGACCGCCTAACAATGTCTGGCGATCGGCATGATGTAGCGTCGCATTGATGCGCTGCGAATGCCGCGATGCCGCGCATGGATGCGTCGTTTGACGATGAAATCTTTCGGTCTCGCCGGTGCGCAGGAATGCGTCGCGGGCCGTGCAGTCGCGGCGCAAGTCGTTGGGGGATCGCCAAGTGATCAATTGGAGTTTTCAAAATGCGATCAAGAAGCGCAGTCACGATCGTGCGCACCGCTCCCGGGATGAGCATCTTGACATCTTGGTGGAATTGACGGGTCAATGAGGGGTTACGACTGTTTTTCAAGATGCGCAATGCGCACCTTAAACTGAGTCTCAACTACGCCGCGGAAATTCAATCCTCGGCGTCGGCTTCGACTTCTTTTTCATCCTCAAGCTCGGTGCCCGGCTCGGCCTCACCGAAGAGCTTACGGCCGATGCGGACGACGTTGGCGCCCGCCTCGATCGCCATCTCGAAGTCGTCGCTCATGCCCATGGAGAGGATGTTGAAGTCGCGGCCGAAGGTGCCGCTGGTCTTCATGTCGTTGAAGAGCTCGGCGGTGCGCTGGAATACGTCGCGGATCTCGGCCTGATCCTCGGTGATCGGGCCCATAGTCATGATGCCGCGCAGCTTGAGGTGGAGCATCGTCTGGACCTGCTCAGCGACGTGCGTGACGGCCGGCGCGGCGAGGCCGGCCTTGCTCGCCTCTCCGCTGATGTTGACCTGCAGGAGCACATCGACATCGCGGTCCATGCGGTTGGCCTGGCTCTGAATCTCCTCGGCGACGCGGAGACTGTCGACGCTGTGGATGAGCTTGACGAGCGGCAGGACGGTCTTGACCTTGTTGCGCTGCAGGTGGCCGATCATGTGCCAGCGGACGGCGGCGGGCATCTTGCGGCCGGAGATGATGCGGTGGCGCGAAAGGAACTCCTCGGTCATGGCGACGCGCTGCTGCAGGTGCTGGACGCGGTTCTCGCCGAGGTCCTGGTGGCCGAGCTCGATGATCTGGCGGATCTGATCGGGCGTGGCGGTCTTGGTGACGGCGACGACCATGATGTCCGCGGCACGCCTGCCGCTGCGCTGCGCAGCAGCGGCGACCTGCTCCATCACCGCTTTGTATCTGTCGCGTAACTGATCACGGGCGGCCATCATCGACGATCCCTCTGTTGGAGGACGGGTGTGAGCATAGACGACTTGTGCGCGATGCTCAAGCGGTGCGCGGTCTGATCCGAGGCTCGGTGCTCGTCTGATCACGCTTCCTTTTGCATTTCGTGACCCAATGCAAAACCGGCGGCACAACGCCGCCGGTTCGCCGAAGTTCTCGGGAAGTCGCCGTTTCGGTTATGGCTTTCCGCTGCCGACGGCGCCCTTCTCCATCTGCTCTTTGATGCGCTGATAAATCTTGTCGATCCCCGCGTCGAATGTCTTCTTCTGGTCATCGGTCAGCACGCCGCGGATCTCATCGCCCATCGCCTTGAGTGTCGGCCCGGCCATGTAGATTTTCCGGATCTCTTCGCGGGCGGCGCGGATGGCAGGTTCATCCTTCGCTTTCTGCGCCGCCTCAAGCTTCTCGCGGGCAGCCTTGAACTCCTCGTGATGGGCTTCGCGGTATTTCTGGAACTCGGCGCGGTGCTTCTCCGTGATGCCGCGGACCTGCTTCTTCTGATCCTCACTGAGGTTCAGCTTGTCGAGCAGTTCCTTGAACGGATGGAAGTCGCCTTCACCGGCTGTGGGATTGACCGCGGGCTTGCCGGACTTGTCACCGCCCTTGCCGTCCTTCTGCTTGTGGTGCGGACGCTCGGCACCATCGGTGTTCGGAGGTGTGGGATCCTCAGCGAGCACGACACCGCTGACCAGTAACACCGCGATGACCGCAAGCAAACGCTTGGACATTTTCGGCTCCTTGAAACGTGCTGCGCCCATTGCGCCCGCACTTAACTGGTTGAACGGTGCTTGGGCCGCCCTATTGCCGCCGCTCACGCAAGCTTCCACGGTTCACGCGGCGTGAATTGCAGCATCTTCTGCGCCGCATCATCGCCCTGAATCTGCTGGCTCTGCGGATCCCACTTGAGCTTGCGTCCCGTAAGCATCGACACCAATCCCAGGTGCCCCGGCGTGATCGACCGGTGCCCCGTCTCCGCGGGACAGATCGCGAGTTTGCGGCTCTTGACGCAGTCGAGGAAGTTCCGCTCGTGATTCGGCGATTCATACGCCTTGATCGGCCCGCGCTGGAAGTCCTTCTTGGTCCATTCGGGGTTCGACGCCTCGAAGTGACCGCGATTGACATACACCCAGCCCGCATCGCCGATCCATTTGGTGCCCATGGGGTTCTTGTTGGTGATGGTTGTCGTCACGCCGCCTTCGTAGACGCAGTCGATCTTGTAGTTCATCATGTCGTTGTAGATCGCGTCCTTGGGGTTGAATTCCCCCGTGCCCACGACCTCCAGCGGGCCTGAGCTGTCCATGCCCATGCCCCAGTGTGCGATGTCGTTGTGGTGGCCAACCCAGTCCATGAGCTGTCCACCGCCATACGCGAGGTTCCATCGCCAGTTGTAGTGCACGACCTGCGGGTCATACGGGATCTTCACGCTTGGCCCGCACCACATCTCATAATCCAGCTCCTTCGGCGGCTCACTCGGCTTGCCCGCGGGAGACTTCTTGCCCGTCGGCAATCCCACATCAACGTGCTTGAGCTTGCCGATGTGGCCGTTGAGCACCAGTTCCACGCCCCACCGGAAGTTCGCCGACGACCGCTGCTGCGAGCCTGTCTGCCAGATGCGATTGTTCTTCTTCACCGCCTCGCAGATCGCCAAGCCCTCGGCGAACGTGTGCGTGATCGGCTTCTGCCCGTAAACGTCCTTGCCGCTATTCAGTGCCGCGAGCCCCACCAACCCGTGCCAGTGATCCGGCGTGGCGATGAGCACCGCATCGATGTCCGTCCGCGCCATCAGCTCGCGGAAGTCGCTGTACTCTTTGCAGTCCTTGTTCCCATTCTTGTCGTTGACCGCCTTGGCCGCCTTGCCGCGGCGTGCCGAATCCACATCACAAACCGCCAGCCCGTGACAGTCGTCGTGCCCGATCAGGTTCCCCAGGTTCCCCATCCCCATTCCGCCCGTGCCCACCGCCCCGAGCGTGATCCGGTTCGACGGAGCCGTCCCGCCATCCCTGCCCAGCACGCGCGATGGAATGAACACCGGCATCGCCAATGCCGCCAGCGTCGTCGCCCCTGCCTTGAGTGTCTGCCTGCGTGTGATGCTCAATGCCGATCTCCTTGATGTTTACCAACCTGCCTTAGCAACCGTCGTCCGCAATCCCGCTCCAAGCGCCCCAAGCGATGAGCAGTCTGACAACTCCTCATGTCCAACGCCATTGCCACTCCTCGCATTGCATTCGCCCTTCACCGCCGCACCTCGAACCCGCCAAACTCTCCCGTCGCCGCCCCGCTCACCGCATCCGCCCTGTGGATGAATCCCGCCATCCGCTCCGCCACCGCTCCCAGGAATCGCTCCACCTCCGCTGCCTCGCCCTCGACAACCAGTTCCACGCTCCCGTCCATCGCATTCCGCACAGTTCCGCTCACCGCAAACCCGCCCGCGATGTGCCGCGCCGTCGCCCGGAACCCGACCCCTTGCACATGCCCGACATATCGCACCGTCTTGCGGATCATCCCGCCATCATAAACCACCGCAGAGGTCAGAAGTCAGTTTTCAATCGCGCCGCTTGCGGCTTAGCGCTCCCCTCTTGCTAACCCCTAACCCCCAATTCCCAGGTCCCTCCCTGTGCGCACAAACCCGTCGACCGGACATTTTCACCCCCTCCCCCCCATCCTTTTTTTCGCGACCGCTCCGCCGAACCTCCCGTTTTAACTCCCCGCCGATTCCACACGTTAAGGCTGCGAATCCCAATCACGTCACCCGGTTCTCCGGGAAACCCCCCGGACGTCCGGTTTTCGAACCACATCCGTGCGCGCCGAACTGAAACTCCATCGCAAAATCGCTATACACTGCACCGCCCCCGAGTAGAATCACCCCCATGCAAACCAACCTCCTCACCGCCCTCATCGCCGCGATCCTCTGCATCACCCTGGCGATCTCCGCCCCATCATCCCGCGCCGCGGACCCCGCCCCCGCCCCCGAACCCACCCGCGCCGTCGAGCCCGCTCCGGTGCAATCCTCCCTCACGCTCCCCCTCTGGCCCACCGGCAAAATGCCCGGCCGCGGCGCCAAAAACCCGGAACACGATCAGCCCGCCAAAGCCGATGGTGTCCAGCGCATCACCGATGTCAGTGAACCGAATCTCGCCCTCTTCAAAGCTCCGCACGCCGATAAGCCGACCCCCGCCGTCATCATCTGCCCCGGCGGCGGGTACAGCATCCTCGCCTACAACAAAGAGGGCACCGAGATCGCCGCCTGGCTCAACTCCGTCGGCGTCTCCGCCGTCGTCCTCAAGTACCGCGTGCCCGGCAATCCTGACGGCGCCTTCGACGACATCCAGCGAGCCGTCCGCCTCGTCCGCCAAAACGCCGCCGCATGGAACATCGCGCCCAATCGCGTCGGCATCATCGGCTTCTCCGCCGGCGGCCACCTCTGCGCCCGACTCAGCACCCACTTCACCCAATCCACCTATCCCAAGATCGACGCCGCCGACGAGCAAAGCATCCGTCCCGACTTCGCCATTCTCGTCTACCCCGCCTACCTCGCGACCAAGGATGGCAAACTCGCCGCCGATCTCCCCATCACGGACAAGACGCCCCCGACCTTCATGGTCCACACCGAAGACGACAAATCCTTCGTCCCCGGCTCCAAGGCCTACCACGCCGCCCTCGAAGCCGCCCACATCCCCAACGAATTTTTCCTCGTCCCCACCGGCGGCCACGGCTACGGCCTGCGCTCCGGCAAGGACGTCAAACCCTGGCCCAAAAAATGCCAGGACTGGCTGACCAAGGCGGGGATGCTTCCTTGATCTCGCAATTCATTCTTCTTTTGTCGATAGGCCCGAAGGGCCGCAACATTTGGTAGCCGTGGCCGTGAGGCCACGGTAGGTGCCTCGTTCCGTATCGAGGCCCGGCGGGCCGATACTTTTGTCTTGACGCAACGTGAAGTGATCTGGCGTATCCATCAACAATCAAAAGTGCCGGCCCTTCGGGCCTCAAACTTCGATTGTCATCGTCACCGTGGCCTCACGGCCACGGCTACCCAAAGTGTTGGCCCTTCGGGCCGCGGAATCGCCCTCCCGGTTCCATCACGTGCCGAACGCTTTGCGACGCGGTATCGTTTTCAAGAAGCTGGGAGTAAATGGGCACGGTGGCCTGAACGGGGGGTATTGTCAAAAGTTGTTGACGGGTGAATCAGGCGGCG
>JAYVTU010000083.1:0-31045 GCA_043788485.1 Planctomycetota bacterium | reverse complement strand
CAAGCCGTGACCACCCGCCCTCCCGCGGTGAAAGACCTGTATGTGTCCCCAAAACACAACCAGTAGTAATCACTTGAGTCAAGCAGCTACCCAGATTTTCCAATGGCATTGAACAGGTGTCGCAGCTCTTCGGCGACGTCCGATTCCTGCGTCACGGTCTGTGCGATTTCCTCGCGGAGCAGTTCGCGGCAGCGTTTGCGGAGCCGGTGGACGGCGACCTTCACGGCTCCCTCGGTCATGTCGAGAGCCGCGGCGATCTCGGCGTAAGTTTTCGATTCATCCCCGCCGAGGATCGGTTTGAGCTGCTCGAACTGCGAGGCCTTGCCCGCATCGGCCCACTCGGCGGCGAGGCGGTCGGTGGCGCGTTGGAGGAGCGTCATCGCCCAGCGGCGCTCGAAGATTTTTTCGGGCGAGGTTTCGTCGGCGGGTTCGAGGTGGTAGCGCGATTCGCCGGCTTCGAAATCGAGCGAGAGATTCTTGAGCCCGCCGCCGCGTTTTGCGGCGCGAGCGGCCCGCCACTCGTTGGCCAGGAAATGGTTGAGTGAGCCGAGCAGGAAGCTGCGGAACCGGCCGCGCTGCGGGTCGGCGAGGCGGAGGTCGTGTTTCTCGAGGAGGCGGGTGAGGAATTCCTGCGTGAGGTCCGCGGCTTCGTGTGCATCGTGGCCACGCCGGCGGACGTAGGCGTAGAGCGGATACCAGTAGGACTGGCAGAGCTGCGCGAGGGCATCGGTGGAATGGGGCGACGCCCCGCGGTCGGCGGCGAGGACGATGCTCCAGCGCGTGGTGGCGAAGGACTCGGCGCCGCCGGGGGCTGGTGTGCGACCTCGCTGGGGTTCGGTCATGAAATGGAGTATAAGGATAGGGCGGGATGGATGGGTAGATGGACGGTTTTGATCGCGGCCCCCTTGATCGACGCCCCCGCGTCAGTTAGCGTGCAACGGCCAGAACACGATTTCCAGGTTTTGCGAGGCCTCAGCTCATGCCCGAGATCAGCGGATTCAAGATTGGCGCTCACGAGCTCACCCTTCAGGTCAGCCCGAACGAAGCTTTCGTCCCCACCCAGACCACCCAGAAGATCGCCGAGGCCGTGCAGATCCCGCAGGGCGGCACGGTGCTGGACCTCGGCTGCGGCGTCGGTCCATTGTCCATCTACGCGGCGCTCAGTGGCGCCAAGCACGTCTACGCCGTGGACATCGTCCCCGAGGCTGTCGAGCTGGCGCGCGAGAACGTCCGCCGCGCGGGCGTGCAGGACAAGGTGACCGTGTTCTGCGGCGACCTGTTCGCGCCGGTCAAAGGGATGAAGTTCGATGTGATCGTCAACGACGTCTCGGGCATCGCCGAGCGAGCCGCGCGCGTCAGCCCCTGGTACCCGCCGAACATCCCGACCGGCGGCGCCGACGGCACCGAGGTCGTGACCCGCGTCCTCAGCGAAGCGCCGAGCTACCTCAAGCCCGGTGGCGTCCTCTACTTCGCCACCTCGACACTCTCCGATGTCCCCAAAATCCTCCGCCACGCCGCCGCGACATTCGGCGACAGCGTCACACGCCTCGGCTCCTACCGCTATCCCTTCTGCCCCGAGCTCGTCAATGCCGTCGAGGAGCTCAAGCGGCTTCGGGCCGAGGGCAAGATCGACTACGAAGAGAAGCGCTCGCGGTATTTGTGGACGCTGGACGTCTTCCGCGCACAACCGGCGTGATGAATGTCGCAGCTTCACACGTTTTGAAAGCAAATCCGAACCAGCCCCCACCGGAAGGTGGGGGTTTTCATTTGGCGTGGGTATAAAAAAAACCCCGGCGGTTGCCGGGGCTCTTGAGTGATCGATCGATGAGGCGTTCACGGTTTGACGAGATTCATCCGGCTCACACGGCCGCTCGAGTTCCAGTCCATGACGTAGAGGTTCTGGTCCTTGTCGAACGAGATGCCATGAGGGGCGTTGAAGATGCCGTCTTTCCAGTCGGCGGGGGGCACGCCGAAGTTGGCGCGCTGCTTCGTGTTGGGATTGTCACCGAGGACGGAGACGACCTTGTTGGTCTTGTCGATGATGGCGACGCGGCCCTCGAGCTCGGCGATGGCGACGAGGTCGCCGTGGAAGCTGACCGAGCAGGGCAGACGCAGGCCGGTGGTGATCACGGCAACGAACTTGCCGTCGAGGTCGAAGTGCTGCAGGCGGCGGTTGGCGCGGTCGCAGATGAGCAGCAGGGGCTTCTCGCCGCGTTTGTCGAGGCCGATGCCGTGGCAGGTTTCGAACTGGCCGTCGCCTTTGCCCTTGCCGCCGAAGCTGCGGATGTATTTCTGGTCCTTGTCGTACTGGTGGCACCAGTTCTGGCCGTAGCCGTCGACGATGTAGACATCGCCGTTGGGTCCGACGCAGACGCCGGTGGGCTTGTACTGGCCGGGGTTGGCATACTTGCCGGATTCCTTGGGCAGGCCGATCGTCCAGACGACCGTGCCGTCGAGCTTGAACTTGACGACCTGGCCGCCCTTGAGATGCGCGGCGTAGATGAATTCCTCGCCGTTCTCCTCATTGATGCACAGGCCGTGGATCCCCAGGAATTTCTCGCCGAACCCGCGGAGCAGCTTGCCGTCGGGCGCGTAGACGAGCACGCCATGCTTCCCGCCGTCCATGCCGAAGTAGATGTTGCCGGCCTTGTCGACGACCACGCCGCCGTGCGTCGTGCCGATCGTCTTCTGGCCCTCGGGCATCTGGCACCAGTTGGCGACGCTCGTGTACTTCAGCGCGCCCTCGCCGGTCGTGACGGTGTCGGTCACGCATCTGGCGTCAGCCGGGGCGGCGGTCAGGTCGCTGCCGTCGTGGGCCAGGACAGCGGGAACAATGATGCAGGCGCTCAGTGCGCTGGCGATCAACCATTTAATCTTCGCGATCTTCAAGGCGGGCTCCTTTTAACAGGGTTCGTGAGGGGCGCATATTGTAACGAGGTTCCCGCTGCTGCGGTTCAACGTCTGTTGTGGTGATTTAATGCGTTCCGGGCGCGAAGCTCCCCCACAGCGCAAACGCCAGGTAATACATCCCCGCCAGCGAGATGCCCATCGAGCCGAAGCGGCGGACGCGGTGGCGCAGCGTCTCGCGGGCCAGTTCGGTGGGGCGGGTCCGCCGCGCGAGCTTGATGGCGGTGAAGAGCGGGATGACGACGACCTGATGACCGAGCTCGACGCCGATGCTGAAGGCGAGGATCGCCAGCAGGGTGGTCGATCCACTCATCTGGCGCATCGCGTCGAGCAGGCCGCCGGCGAAGCCCAGGCCGTGGAAGAGGCCGAAGAAGAACGCGGCGGCCAATCGCGTCCAGCCGCGCGATTGGCGGGGCCAGTAAATATTTTGCACCGCAACGAACACGATGCTCGCCGCGATCAGCGGCTCGACGATCCGCTCCGACACGTGCACCAAGTCCAGAGCGGCGAGCGAAAGCGTCAGCGTGTGCGCGATCGTGAACGCCGTGACGACTTTGACCAGGTCCCAGAGCGTTGCCGCGGCGAGGACCAGCGCACTGATGAAAAGCAGGTGGTCGTATCCCGTGAGGATGTGGTTGATGCCGTGGACGAGGAACGCGCCGAACATCGCGCCCCGATCGACGTGCGGCGCCTCGCCGCTCTGGACCGCTGCGCCGCCGCTGTCCCAGCGCGGCTCGAACACGATCGATTCCTTGCCCGTCAGCAGCAACCCCTCATCGGCGAATCCGCCGGGCTGGCCGATCCGCACGATGTACGTCGCTTCCCACGAGACGCCCGGTGGGAAATGCGCATCATTCAGCACCGTGCTCAGGATCTGAACACGCGCCGGCGGCGCGGCGCTCTTGTCCAGCGGATAATCGATCTCATACGTCGCCATCGAATTCTTTGTGACCGATTCGCCCTCGGGCGGTTTTACGCCGATCACGCGCCCGACCCGCGCCACGCCATCGACGATCACCGTCAGGTGCGATGCGAGATACTCCGCGTGTTTCTCGAACGCCCCCGTGCCCTCCGCCGCCCATGGCCCGGGCAGCGGATCGCTCGGCGCATACTGATTCGCCGCGCTGACCTCCTCGACCGTGACGTGCGCTTTCACCGCCACCTTCTGCCGGTCCACGGTGATCTCCAGCGCCCCCTGCGACAGCGGATGCGCCGACGCGACGGCAGAGGAAAACAGCACGCAGATTGCGATGACGAGGCGCTTCATTTGAGCAGGCGATTGAGCGTGTAATAACCCGTGTTCGTCGATGCCGCCGAACCGTCCGCGGCCTTCACGTTCGTCAGCGTCACCTGATAAACCTGCTGCGCGACCAGCGGCGGGAGCTTGAGCTCAACGCTCATCCCGTCTTCCGCGACCGTCACCGCCTCGATCTTGGCGGCGGTCTCGCCGACCTTCGGCGAGCCGTATGTCGCGTGATAGAGATAGCCCCAGTGTTTCACGGCGTAGCTCTCGGCCTTGCTCGCCAGCGCCTTGTCCACGGGCTTGGTGAACGTCACTTTAAACCCCGTCGCCGTGAGATGGATCGCGAGCATCTCGAAGGGCACGGTCTTGCCGTCGTAGATGATGTGCTGGACGCCGAACGGCTTGCCGCCGGCCGAGCTCCAGCCGCGGCCCGTCTGGCCGACCCACAGCGAACCATCGGGCCCGAACGTGTTGCGGATCACGCCCGACTGCAGCGTGTCAACGAAGTTGAAGATCGCGCCCTGATACGCGCCGTCGATCTTCTCGAGCGCGACGCGCATCACGTTGCTCTTCGTCTGATCGCCGATGAAGACCTGTCCGGTGAAGGGCCCGAACTTTCCGCCGGTGTAATCGAAGGTCGGTTCGCCGGGGCTGTTGGCCAGCTCGCCGTACGGGATCCAGATCGCCGGGAGCGTGCGCAATTTTTCATATTCCGAGTTGGGGACCTTCTCCATGTCCCGGTCCTTGAACGCCGGATCGTCCCGCAGCGACGCAGGATGGCCGTAAAAATGGCCTTTTTCGACGTGGTATAGCGTGGACACCGCATTCCAGTCGCCTTGGTTGTCGGTGTAAAAAAGCTCATCGTCCCTGCTGATGCCGATGCCGCACGGCGAGCGAAGGCCCGACGCGAACGGCACCATCTTGCCCTCGGGGGTGATCTGGATCATCCAGCCGCGCCACGGCGACGGGTGGCCCATGATCGACTTCTGCACGCTGCCCTGCGGCGAGGCCGAGAGATTCAGCGTCACGTAGAAATTGCCCTTCGAGTCGCGCACCGGGCCGAAGCAGTATTCGTGATACTGCCCGTCGTAGCCCCAATCGCCGTTGACGGTCCTGTAGATGTCGGCTTTGCCGGTGTGCTTGGAATCGATGAGCTGCGTCACCTCCGGGCGCTGGCCGACGAAGATGTCGCCGGTCGGTTTGTCGATCCATATGCCCAGCGCCTCGTGCAGGCCGTCGGCGAAGAGTTCCCACTTCGCCGTCTCCGGCTCATACGTCCACACATCGCCGTGCCGTGTCGTGGCGTACATCTTCTTGCCGTCGGGCGAGAAGGCGATCCCGCCGACGGCCATCTCGACCTTCGGCGGCGTGGCGATCGTCTCCACCGAATAACCGGCGGGGATCACACGCGGCTTATATGGCTCGCCGGCAAGCGCGGGGGTGAGGAGCGTCAAGGACATCAAAATCGTGGCGATCGTTTTCATATTCGTTGGCCCTGCATGTGTGATCATTTGTCTTGTGTGGCGTGGTTCTTCGCTTCTCGGCACCTCTCCCTCAAAGGGAGAGGTCGGCGGTCCTCCGCCGGGTGAGGGTGAGATTCAAAGCTTGAGTGATGTGCGGTCGCGGTCGGCACCCTGAGTCCTCATATTGAGACCCTCACCCCGGCCCTCTCCCTGTGAGGGAGAGGGGGTAGGAAGCTCACGGCGCCGCGATGATCGTCACGCTGAAGCTCTTGGCCTGTTCCGCCGGCACCGTCAGCACGCCGCCGTCCCACGTCCCGGCCGACGCGCTGAGCTTCAGCCCCTCGGGCTGGACGACGAAACGCACCGGCCCGGTCACCTTGCTCAGCTCGAAGCTGTACGTGAGCCCCGTGCCTTCCTTGACCGGCGTGATCTTCTGGATCACGTTCACGCCGTCGGCACTCAGGAAGAACCGCGGCGCTTCGCCGCGCTGGTAGCCGTGGAACTCGAACGCCGGTTTCTCAGTGTTGGCCGAGAAACGCAGGGGGAATCCGTCGTCGCCGACGTTGAAGCGCGTGCCCAGTATCTGCGTCGCATTGCCGCCGCGGCCCGTGCGGTCGCCGGTCACGTCGAGGAACCCGCCGGTCCAACCGAAGCGCACCGATCCGGTCTCCGCGTCGAAGACGTAGTTCACGCCGTCCGGGAAACCGACCGAGATGGATCGCGACCCGGAACCCGCGAGGTGGCTCCGCACGACGAGCGTCTCGGTCTTGGGCTCCAGTTGATTGTCACCGCTCTCGGATTCCTGCGCGACGGTCAGCGGCGTCCGCTTGCCTGTGGGGGATGTTGCGATCAGTGCGAGTTCCCATCCGACGCCGCCCTGGAAATAATTCACGCGGAGCTTGTGCTCGCCTTTGGTCAGATGCACCGAGCCGCGCTTGGCGGTCGGGGGATGGCTGCCGTCGTTGTCGATGACGACGCTGCCGTCGATCAGCAGGTTGCTGCCGTCGTCGGATTTGAGGTTGAAGCCGTATTTGCCGTCGGCGGGGATGTCGAGTGTCGCATCGTAGGCGATGCCGAAGTTGTCGTGTGCCTTGACGAAAGTGGTCTCGAGCAGCCCGCCGTTCAGTTCGCCGCTCGCCTCGGGCTTGAGCTTGTCGAAGTTCGGCAGCGAGGACCATGAGCCGTGGAAGTAGCGGTACTTGATGTCGCGGAGCGTCAGCGGGGGCGTGTTGGAGATGGTCAGGATGCCGTGCATGAGGAACACGTGACCGGGCAGCGTGCAGATGTAGGGGTAGTCGCCCTCGGTCTCCGGGGCGGTGAAGTAGATGGTCTGCTTGGAGCCAGGCGCGAGGCCGGTGGTGTGGAAGAGGACGAGCGGCGTCGCGGGGATGAAGCTCTTGGCGGGACCATCGCCGCCCATCGCCAGGGCCAGCTTCGCCACGTCATCGACGGTCGTCTTGCCGGGCTTGCAGATGACGAGGTTGTGCTCCATCACATCAGGGTTGTTGAATGTGAGCTTCACCTTCGCGCCGGGCTTGCAGTAGATCGCCTCGCGGTCGTAGTGCATCTTCGCGGGGACGGCCGTGATGTCGATCACGACATCGGGCTTCTCGAAACCCGCGGGAACCTCCTCGGCGCGGAGCGCCGCGGCGTTGCAGAGCGTGAACAGAACCACAGCCCATGTTGCGAGGCATCGACGGGATTTCATGCGGGGAACCCTTAACTGGGGGAGGTTGCGCAGGGCATTCTAACCGGCGGGGTGGACGGTAACTGAACGAACGATCCGGCCTTTTAATGCCCCGCCTTTAGGGCTTCGCCGGCGCCGGCGGCTCTTCAGCGGGCGGACGCAGCGGGATCTGCACGGGCGGCTTGTCGGCATCGGGATCGGCGCCGCGGCTCATGCCGCGCAGCGCCTCCTTGAACGCGCCCTTCTCGACAGCCTTGGGCACGAGTTTCAGCCCGCCGCGCTCGCCGTCGGACATCTTCATCAGCCGGTCCGGCTCCTTGGCGACGTGCGGAGTCAGGAAGATCAGCAGTTCGGTCTTGCTTTTCTTGTCTTGCGTGCGTCCGAAGAGGACGCCGACGATCGGCAGGTCGCCCAGCAGCGGGATCTTGTCCACGGTCGTCGTCTTGCGGTCCTCGACGAGCCCGCCGATCACGATCGTCTGCCCGTCGCGGATCGCCACGCGGCTCTGCGCCGATCGCTTGGCGAAGACCGGAGCCGCGAGCGTGTCGGAGATCTTCACCGTCGCGTCCGTCAGCGCGGAAATTTCCGGCGCGACGTCCATCACGACAATCCCATCGGGATTGATGTGCGGCGTCACGTTAAGGATGATCCCGATGTCCTGGTACTGGATCGTGTTGATCGTCTGACCCGTGTCGGTCGTGCGCGTGTCGGTGACGAAGGGCACCTCCTGGCCGACGATGATGCTCGAGAGCTGATTGTCGCTGGCGAGGATGTAAGGCCGGCTGAGCACGTCGAGATTGCCTTGGGTCTGCAGGGCGTGGATGGCGACCGAGACGTCGTTCTCGACGAGCTTGAAGAGGAATCCGCCGGCCGCGGCCTGCGCCGCCTCGTTGCCGAAATTGCTCAGGGCGGTCGTCTTGCCGCTGGTCGGCAGATTGATCGCGGAGAATTCGGCGCCCAAGTCGTAGTTGTTGTCGTGTGTCACCTCGGCGATGAGGACCTTGATGAGCACCTGCGGCACGGGCCGGTCCAGGTCCGCCAGCACGCTCTTGACCTTGGCGAAGTTGGCGGAGTTGGTCATCACCATCAGCGAGTTCGTGTCCTCATCGGCGACGACGGTGACCTGCCCGGCGAGGTCCGAGGCGGACGCCGAAGCGCCGGAGGAGAGGCGGGGCGTGGCGGAGCCTGTGGACGTGGTCGTGCCGAAGCGCGAGCCGGTGGCGGAATTGGTCTGGCCGAACGATGACGATCCGCCGCTGCCGAAACCGCCGGAGCCGGAACTGCCGAAGCCCCCGGAGCCCGAGGAGCCGGAGCGCGATGAGCCGAAGCCCGAGGACGACGATTGCTGATTCTGGTAGCGCGGCGTGTTGGCGGGGCTGGTTGCCGAGGGCGCGCGCGTGGTGGTTCCCGAGCCTGGGTTGAAGAGATTGTTGAGGATCGTCTCGGCGTTGACCGCGCGGGCGTTTTTCAGGTAGTAGGTGAAGACCGCCTGATCCTGTGACGGGTTGGAGTCGAGTTCCTTGAGCACGGACTCGATGACCTTGAGCACATCGGGCGGGCCGGCGACGACGACGGTGTTGGTCCGATCATCGGAGCTGGCGATGATTTTCTGCGGGGCGCGCGTGGACGAATCAGAATCACCGCCGCCGCCTCCGCCGAAAGGATTGAAGGGGTTGCCGCCGCCGCCACCGCCCGGTCCGCGATCGCCCCGGCCGAAGATGCGGGCGAAGGGGTTCTGGCTCTGCTGGCTGTTGCTCTGCGCATCGGGCTTGAAGATATCGTTGATGAGCCGCGCCGCCGTCGAGGCGCTGGCGTACTTGAGCGGGAACACCTTCACGTCCGACACGCTGGAGATCGCCGAGTCCAGCGAGTGAACGATCTCGACGATGCGGTGGATGTTCGCGCCGGTGTCGGTGAGGATGAGCGAATTGCTGCTGACGTTTGACGAGAGGTCAGCGTAGCCGGGGATCAGCGTGGCCAGCTCCTTCTTGAGCTGCGCGGCGTCGGCGTACTTGATCGGGATCACCTGCGTAACGACCTGATCGTCCATCGGGATCTTCGTCGGGTCGGCGCCGAAGCGCACGGGGGTGTTGGCTTTCTTGGCGTTCTCGAGGGTCACGACGCGCAGCACGCGATCGGTGCGGATCGCGGCGTAGCCCTTCTCCTTGAGCACGGTGTTGAGCACCGACATCGTCTCATCGAGCGAGAGCGGCTGGCGGCTCACGAGGCTGATGCGCCCCTCGATCTTCGCATCGCGGATCACGATCAGGCCCGCGGACTCCGAGAGGTAATCGAGCACGGTGTCGAGCGAGACATCCTTGAGGTTGAGCAGGAGCTTGCCGTCGGCGGTCATGCGCGGGGCGGGGATGCGCGGCGCGGGAGGCGGAGCCGGGGCGGCGGGGGGCTCGACGGGCTTCGTCACGTCGCCGGGTTTGGCGGCGTCACCGGGCGCGGCGGGATCGGCGGGCTTGGCCTGCGCATCGGAAGGCGCGGCCGTGTCGGCAGGTTTCGCAGGCGCATCAGACGGCGCAGCGGGCGCCGTATCGGTCGGCGGCTTGGGTGCCGCGGGTTTCTCATCCTCGGCGAAACTCGGGGCGGCCAGCGAGCAGACGATTGCGAGCAGGCGGATGGTTTGACGCATGTGTGAGGCTCTTTCACGTGAGCGGACAATGGGTCGCGGGGATCGAGGAATGCGGAGAATCATCGGCCTTCCTCCTTGGCGCGTTTTTCACGCAGCCGCTGGAGCACGGCGGCCTCGTCGGCGGAACCTGCACTGGCGGCGCCGCCACCGGCCGACTCGGCGGGTGATTTATCGGAAGCGGTCGTCCCCGCGGAACTGCCGGAGGATGGGGCGGGGGCGCTGCTCGCCGTCGCCGCGCCGCCTTCGAGGTCGTAACCGATAGGAATCCTTCTGCTTTTGCCGTCGATCTCAAACTCGATCTCGTCGAGGGAAACGGATTTGACGCGGCCGTGCCACAGCGTGTCGCCGGTGCGGGCCATCGTGGTCGTGCCGGCGCGGTCCTCGAAGAAAGCGACGGGTGTGCCGTCCACATCGGTGATGCCGCGCAGGATCAGGCCCGAGGTCGGCGGGGCGGTGCGATCAGGGTCGGTGTGGCGGGGGGTGGAATGCGAAGAGTGGCTCGACGATTTGGGTGTTCGGTCACGCAAAAAAATGTTGCGATCGACGATCGGTTTGTAGGAGTCCCAGGAAGCGCGGCGCGGGGCGTCGGCCGCCGCGGGCTCCGCAGCCTCACGCTCCGCCGCCAGCGCCGCTGCGCCGCACAGAAGTGCCGCCGCGATGATGTTGCCCGTCATGCGATTCATCAGCGTGGCTCCGGTGTGCTTGCGGTGATCGCCGGTGTGGCATCCGCCGCGGGCTTCTCTTCGGGCTGGTAGAGCGTCGAGATGCGGAGCTGCACGGTCAGGTCGTCGGTGCCCTCGTTGCGGCTCGAAAGCTGCAACTCACGGATGCGCACCGGCAGCGGGGTCGTCTCGATGCGGTGCAGGAACGTCGCGATGCTCTGCATCGTCCCGCTGCCGACGGCCTGGAACGTGAGCTCCTGCATGTCCTGCAGCTTCGCCTGGCGCTCGGGCTTGACGGAGCCGAGCGTGATCCCGGCGTCGCTGGACCACTTGCGGAGGGAATTGAGCAGCTGGCTCTCGGCCTCGGAGGCGGTGAGCTGCAGGCCGCCGGCGCGGATCTGTTTCCACTTGGCGCCCAGCGCACGCCTGCTCGTCAGGAGCCGCTGGTTCACGTCGAAATCGCGCTGCAGCTTCTCGTGTTTGGCCGCCATCGCGTCGCGCTCGGCCAGCAGCGGCGTCAGCACGTACCAGTCGGCCGCGAGCACCGCCAGCACGAGCGCCGTCGCGATCACGATGTATCGTTCACGTTTGGAAAGCATCACTTGCCCTCCAGGTAGACGAAGTTGAACGCGAATGAAACCTCGCGGCTCTTGCGGTCGGCCTGCCTCATGTAGACCAGCTTCACGTCCTCGAAACGCTTACTCGCCTTGAGCCGGTCCATCAACTCCAGCACGGCTTTTTCGCTGGCGGTCTTGCCGGTCAGCGATCCGGCCATGTTGTCGCGGATCACCAGGGCGGTGGTCCACATCGGCGTGTCGGTCGGGAACGCCAGCGAGATCGCGCGGATGCAATCGAGCGCCGGAGGCCGCGTGTCGTACCAGCCGCGTGCGGCGTGGACGCGATCGACAAATTCGTGGGCCACCTTCACGGTGTCGCCCATCAACTTGATACGCGATTCAAGATCGGCGACCGCGCTTCGCTCGTCCTGCCAGTCCCAGACCAACGCGCCGACCGCGATGAGCACCAGCGCAGCGATCGATGCCGCCCACACATGCCACTTGCCGAAACGCGCCCGAGGCGGAGGGGCGAGGCGCGAGTGCGCGAAATCGATGACAGCCGGGGCATCACTCAGTCCGACGACCGCCAGCGCCGCCGCGGAGATGTACGTGGTCAGTTCCGCGCGATCGCCGGAGGCAGCGTCCGCGAGGCCGATCTCTGCTGTGCCGGGTGTCGCGTCGAGTTTGATGCCGATCTTCTCACCGATGCCGCGCACCGCATCGGCTCCGATCTGCGCCACGTCCCACGCCACCGCGGCGGTCGGCGCGGGCAGTTTCGTGCCGACGCCGTGCATCACGAAGATGCGCCGGATCTCGCCGGCGACACCGGCGGTCCACGCGGCGCGATGCGCCGCATCGGCCAGCGGTTTCATCTCCGCTGCGAGGTGTTGGAAGAGGCAGAGCTGCCCGGCGCTGCGCAGCGCGATCGACGCGCCGTGGGGATCGAGATCGAGAATCAATCGTGGAGACTCGACGGACCCCGCCGCGGTTCCGGCCGTCGCCAGCGCCATCGGAGAAGCCGTGATTGCCGCGAGTTCGACGCCCGCCGCCTCGGCCATCTGCATGAGCTGATCGATGACGTGGCGCGACGCCGCGGCCAGCAGCACCGCTCCGCTCGGATCGACGCGCGGCACATAGTCGAACACCCAATCCTTCGCGTCGCCTGAAAATTCGCGCTCGGCCTGCAGCTGAAGGATGCCCGCCATCATCTCCGGCGCCGCGGGCGGAACCGCTTTGGCGGCGCAAAGCACGCTGCGGCCCGGAAGCCCGATCACCGCGGCCCGTGCCGCGAAGCCGCCGGCCTTGAGGAATCCCGCAAGCGCCGCGCCGAGCTGCGCGGGCTTGTCGAGTGTCACACCGTCGGGGAACGCGAATCGGCTGCGCTTCACGCACCGCCGCGCTGCGCCTTCGCAGCGCACTTCGGCGATGAGCATCTCGCTCTCGCCCAGCGCGATCCCGAGCATTTTGTTGGTCTTGCCGAAGTTCATAGTTTCATGCCCGCGCGCCCGGAGCTGCCGACGGGCGTGATGGATTTGCCGTTGTGGAGGTCGGTGAGGATCTGCGGATCGAGGGGCCAGCCAAGGCCGGTGATGTCCTGAAAGTGGCGGACGCGGACCGGTGAGCGGCGGTTGTCGATGATCGCGAAGTATCGCTTGAACGCCCGGCCGTGCGCATCGACGGCAAGGATCTCGGCCGAGCAGCGGTAGGAGTGGACCGTGATGCTTCCGCCGATCGCCGCGAGCTTCTTGGGATCGGAAACCGCATCGACGACCCACGCGATGTTCGTCAGGTCCGCGCCCGACCGGTGACTGATGAGCGATTCGACGTCCGAATCCTCGATGCCCGGAAGGCAGCGGAGGACGACACGCGATGCGGTGTTGACGTTGACGAGCCCCTGCAGCGTGCGGCTCTGCGATGCGGTGAGCCGGTCGGCGACCTTGGCGAACTCGTCGCGGGTGATGCCCGAGCCGGTGTAGAACTGGAAGATGTTTAAGAATTGCCGGCCGGGGAGCGTGTTGCGGTTGGTCTGTGCCTTTTCAGCAATCACATCGGCGCGGGCTTTTTCGAGAACGCCCCGGAGCAGGTCGCGGAGGCGGCCGGTGTCGTTGACATTCGTGCGAGCCCCGCCGCTGGCCGACGTGTTGTTCTCGCGGTTGGAGAGCGTGACGTAGTCGGCGAGGCCGCGGTCGAGCTTGCCATCGCGGTTGTCGGGCGGGTCGGACTGGTCGCCATCGTTCTCATTGGCGTCGAGCAGGCCGTTGCGGTTCATGTCCTCGCCGAAGAGGATCAGCGGGGTGATGTCGCGGACGAGCAGCAGTTCCTGGAGCGTCTCGAAGCGGTCGTTCTTGGTGTTGTAGGGATCGGGCTGGAGGAGGTAGTACTGGCTCTCGGCTCCGCTGGGCTGCGGATTCTCATCGGAGTCGCGCCAATCAACGATCGCGGCGGCAATCTCCTGCGTGACTCCGGGCAGACGGGTCATCGAATCGATCGAGGCGGAGTTGATGTTGAGCTTGGATGATTCGTCGGTCAGGCCGAACGCCGGGTTGCGGTCGTCTTCGAGGTCGTGTCGGAGGATCCAGAGGTAGCCGCCGCCGACAGGCAGGGCCTCGCAGGGCATGTCGGTCTCGGTGGGGATCGTGCCCGGGCTGGCTTGGAGGCGGCTGGCGATGTAGGCCAGCGCGCCGCGCGCCACCGAGTCGGCCTGCATCGCGACGACATCGTTGGCCGAGGCGGTGGACTCGACGCGCATCTCGCGGCAGAGCAGCAGCGTGATGCCCGTCAGCACGATGAGGATCCACGAGGCCACGATGAGCACGCTGCCGCGCCGGCGGTGGTTGGTCGAGATGTATCGTGTCGTGTCCTGCATGGTTTTCATTCCACCTCTCCCTCCAAGGGAGAGGTCGGCGAGTCTTCGAGCCGGGTGAGGGTGAGACGTTGGGACTTTCGGTGTGCGCTCGATTCGAGCAGCACATGGAGTCCCAATGTTTTGACCCTCACCCCAACCCTCTCCCTACGAGGGAGAGGGGGCCGGATCAGAAGTTCACCGCTCCGGCGGGATCGGTTTCGTCGAGGTTCGGTTCGCCGCATGGGAGCTGGAAGACGCGGGTCAGGCGTTTGCCGTGCTTTTCGAGGGCGTTGGCCGGCTCGAGTTCAAGCGTGACCTCGACGGCGACGGGAAGCGTGTTGTTCTGCGCGGTCGAGTCCCACGTGTCGGTCCACGTCTGGCTGTCGAAGCAGCGGAGCGTAAAGTCGTGCACGTTGCGGCAGAGCACTTCCTCGACGGGCTCGACCGGGGTCGGCGCGAGCAGGTTCCGCGTAATGCGGCGGACGAGCGTGCCGGTGTGCGTGTCCGTGTCTGGCACGAGAGCGAACGCGACGCGGCAGACATCGCCCACGGCGGTCTTCGGATCGGAGCCTTCATCGGTGATGTAGAAGGAGACCAGCTCGTCGGTTGACCCGCCGACGGAGACGATGCCGTTGGCGGTGAACTTGCCGGCCAGGACACCGGTGGGCGGCTTGGCGGCGTGGAACTCGGCGGCGAGCATGTCCATCGTGACGCGCAGCGCGCTGGCCGCCTCCATCGCGCTGGCCCCCGACTGACGGGCGTTGTACGCGATGCGGATGCTGGCGTAGAGCGATGTGACGACGATGCTGATCATCGCCAGGGCGATGAGGAGTTCGAGGAGCGTGAAGGCGTTCCGGCCCCCTCTCCCTCCCAGGGAGAGGGCTGGGGTGAGGGTCAAACTATTGTGACGCCCAAAAACATTGCGCGCGGGACACGCTGTGTAAGCACCACGCGTCACCCTCACCCGGCGGAGGACCGCCGACCTCTCCCTTGAAGGGAGAGGTGAACGCGGAAGAGCCATCGCGCGAGAGGTGTTCACTCGGTCCCTCCCGTGCTGACCAGCGTGCTCATCGTGATTGTGCGTGGCGTGTCGCGCCAGGTGTATTGGACGGTGACATCCAGCTCGCGGACGGACGAACCGTCCCAGTCCTGGCTCTGTGCGGTCCATGTGTAGCCGGGCCAGTCTTCGCCGAAGTCGCCGGCGGGGGAACCCGTCTGCCACGCGCCGCTGGCGACCAGTTCATCGAGCTTGCCCTGGGCGAGCATCGCAGCCTGGCCGCGCTCGCGCGAGAGGCTGCCGATGCCCATCGCCAGCGTGATGCCGCGCATCGCCACCGGCAGGATCGCGGCGATCATCACGAGGACGATCAGCAGCTCCAGCAGCGTGAGGCCGGCGTTCCGGCCCCCTCTCCCTCTCAGGCAGAGGGTTGGGGTGAGGGTCTGATCATCGGGACGCCGCATGCGCCGCACTCCAGCGCACGTCGAAAGTTTCAACGTCTCACCCTCACCCGGCTCGTGGACTCGCCGACCTCTCCCTGGGAGGGAGAGGTGAATCCCGCAGACCCGTGGCACCCGGAATGTGCGGCTTCGCATCATCGGCGTGCGATCTCCGCGGGTGTGGCGATGTGATACGGCTCGGTCGGCGAATTGCAGCGCACGCTCATCGCCGGTCCGGTCGCGCCGGCGATGATGACCGCGGCGATGTCCTGCGCTCCGCTGGGCAGGAAGCGGATGTAGCCGCGCTGGCTGATCTCCGATGAGTTGGCGATGGTGGAATCCCAGTTGACGGTCGTGTCGGGCGGCATGGTCAGCGTCTGGCCGTGGTCATTGAGGATGCGGACGACGGCTCCGTCGCCGAGCGTCGTCAGCCAGCAGGTGCGCGAGGTGGTGTCGATATTGAGGCGGTAGACGCGGCCCTCGGTGATGGCCTGCGTCCGTGCGTAGTGGCAGAGCGCGACGAGCTGCGCGGCGGCGTCCTTCGTCTTGCGACCGTCGGCGAAGCCTCGCATCGACGGCGCGATCATCGCCGCGGTGATGCAGAGAATGATCATCACGACGATGAGCTCGAGGAGCGTGAACGCGCCGCGATGCGATGAAGCGGTGATGTGTGGATCACGCGATTTCATTTATTTGTCGGTCCAGTTTCCGATGTCGTCATCGCCGCCCTCTTGGGCGTTGGGGCCGAAGGAGTAGAGGTCGTAACCGGTAGTGTTGTGCTGACCGGGGTAGTGATAAACGTAAGGATTGCCCCACGGGTCCTTGGGGCTGCCCTTCTTGAGGTAGGGGCCCTTCCAGTCGGCCATGCCCGGCGGCGCGGCGAGCAGGGCCTGGAGCCCTTCCTGTGCGGTGGGGAAGCGGCCGTTGTCGACCTCGAAGGCGTCGAGCGCGACTTCGATGTTCGAGATGTCGGTGTGTGCGGCGGCGACGCGGGCCTGCTCCGAGCGGCCGACGAACTTGGGCACGATCAAAGCCGCGAGCACGGTGAGAATGACCATGACGAGCAGTAGCTCGATGATGGTGAAGGCGGCCAAGCGCGGACGGGCGTGACGGATCATGATGCGGTCCTTAATGGATGAGGTCCTGTAGCGTGAAGATCGGGAGCAGCATGCCGATGACGAGCGTGCCGATCGCCGAAGCGATGATCATGAGCATGATCGGCTCGGCGAGCGAGACGAGCGTGCGCATGCGGCGGTCGAGGTCGGCTTCGTACGTGACGGCGAGACGGATCAGTTCCTTGTCGAGCCGGCCCGTCTCCTCGGCGACGGCGACCATCTCGATGACGGAGGGCGGGAAAAGCTGCGGCGTGGAGGCGAGGCTGCGCGAGAGCGGCTCGCCGCGGCGGACCTGCTCGATGGCGTCGTTCGTCGCGTCGGCGAGGGTCTGGTACCCGATCGATTCCTTGGCCATGCGGAGCGCGAGCTCCAGCGAGACGCCGGCGCCCAGCAGCGTGCCGAGCATGCGGCTGAAACGGACGAGCG
This sequence comes from Planctomycetota bacterium, assembly GCA_043788485.1. Lineage (GTDB taxonomy): Bacteria > Planctomycetota > Phycisphaerae > Phycisphaerales > Zrk34 > JAYVTU01. The sequence goes on along the minus strand of JAYVTU010000083.1, from coordinate 14,062 downwards.
CGAATCGCGCGAGGACGGTGCCGACGGCGGGCGTGCGGAGCCAGATGTTTTCGAGCGTGCGCCGGCCGGCGTCGGAAGTGATGGCGCGGCGGAGGATGACGAAGAGGATGCCCAGGGCGACGGCGACGATCGGGCCGTAGTGCGTCAGCGCGTGGCTGGCGGCGAGGATCATGCGCGTCAGCAGCGGAAGCTGCGCCCCGAACCCCGCGAAGATGTCGGCGAAGCGCGGGATGAAGAAGACGAGCATGCCGATCATCACGCAGACGCCGAGCACCGCGAGCAGCGCCGGATAAATCATCGCGGCTTTGACCTTGCCCTTGAGGTCGCTTTCGCGCGCCCGGAACTCAGCGATCTGTGCGAGCACGACATCGAGGAACCCGCCCGCCTCACCGGCGCGGACCATGGCGACGTAGACCGAGGGGAACGATGGGGGCCAGCGGGCCAGCGCATCGGCCAGCGACATGCCGCCGACGACGTCATCGTGGATCGCATTCCAGTTCTGCCGGGCGCCGGGGTGCGTCGCCTCGCGGCGCAGCACATGCAGCGCGCGGCTCAGCGGGACACCGGCCGACAGCAGATTCGCCAGCTCGCGGGTGAACGATTCGACCTGCGCTGCGGGCAGGCGCTTGCCGCCGCGGACGGCTCGGTGCGCCGCGATCGCCGCCTCGGTGCCCGCATCGATGCGCACGGGCAGCAGGCCGCGCGCGGCGACCTCATCGAGCGCGGCGGTGCGCGAATCGGCGCTGAGCACGCCGGTGCTGGAGCGGCCCTGCGGATCAACGGCTGTGTAGGCGAACTGCGGCATCAGGCGCCCGCCTTCGCCACGCGGCGTTTGAGATCAGCGGCGGCCTGAGAAGCTTTCGCGGCTACCGCGTCGGCCGCCGCATCCGCGGCTTCCGAGGCGGTCGCGGCGGCGTCGTTGGCCATTTCGTCCTTCGTGACGCGCAAGACTTCTTCAAGCGTCGTCCGCCCCTCGAGCATGAGCCGCAAACCGTCCTCGCGGAGGCTCCGCATGCCCTGCCGCAACGCAACCTTGCGGATGTCGCCGGCCGGGGCGCGCGTCAGGATCAGCGAGCGGATCTCCTCGGTGATCGGCATCGTCTCGAAGATGCCGCTGCGGCCCCGGAAGCCCGTGCCACGGCACTCGCGGCAACCCTTGCCGATGTGCACGACGCTCGGCGCGGCGTCGCCCAGCTCATTGCGCAGCGCTTCCATCTCCGCATCGCTCGGCGGAACCGCCTCGCGGCAGTGCTTGCAGATCAGACGCACCAGCCGCTGCGCGACGACCATCTCGAGGCTCGACGCGACCAGATAAGGCTCGATGCCCATATCGACGAGGCGCGTCAGCGCGCCCGGCGCATCATTTGTGTGCAGCGTCGAGAAGACCATGTGGCCCGTGAGCGACGCCTGCACCGCGATCTCGGCCGTCTCCCGGTCGCGGATCTCGCCGATGAGGACGACGTCGGGGTCGTGACGCAGAATCGCGCGCAGGCCGCGTGCGAAGGTCATGCCCGTCTTCGTCGAGATCTGAATCTGGTTGATGCCCGTCAGGTGATACTCGATCGGGTCTTCGATGGTGATGATCTTGCGTTCGACGTCGTTGATGCACGAGAGCGCGGCGTAGAGCGTTGTCGTCTTGCCGCTGCCGGTCGGGCCGGTGACGAGCACGATGCCGTGCGGCAGTTCCAGCACGCGATCGAAGTGCGCATGATCGCGCGGAGCCATGCCCAGATGCACGAGGCCCAGCAGCGTCGCCCCGCGATCGAGGATGCGCAGCACGACCGCCTCGCCGTGCAGCATCGGGATCACGGAGACGCGGATGTCCACCTCGCGACCGGCGACCTTGAGCTTGATGCGGCCGTCCTGCGGCAGGCGTTTCTCGGCGATGTCGAGGTGGCTGAGGATCTTCAGTCGTGAGGTGATCGCGGCCTGGAAACGCCCGACCTCGGCGGGAATGCTCGCCTCGATCAAGACGCCGTCCACGCGATACCGCACACGGAAATGCTTCTCGAACGGCTCGAAGTGCACGTCCGTCGCACGCAGCTCGATCGCCTCGGCGATCACCTGATTGACGAACTTGATGATCGACGCGTCTTCCGCCGCCTCGGCGAGGTCGAGGTCCTCATCGCCCTGATGGCTGAGCAGCTCGACTTCCTGACCGCTCTCGGTCACGAGCGATTGCATCGTGTCGGCGCCGACGCCGAGGATCGCCTTGAGGTGCCGCTCGATCTCCTCGCTGGGGGCGAGCGTCGGGATGCACGGCTTGTGCATGATCACGCGCAGCTCATCGAATCCCGACGTGTCGGACAATCGGCTCGTGGCGATCAGGAACCTGCCGTTTTGTTCGGCGAGCGGGAGATAGCGATGTTGAAGCAGGACGCGCGCGGGAAATTTGGCGACGAACTCGCGCGGCGGGCGCTGCGCTTCAAGGTCCGCCAGTGGAACGCCGAATTCCTCGCCGATGATGCGGAGCACGTCGATTTCCGCGAGGCCCGACGAGGCGAGCATCGCATCGTCGAGCGGCTTGCCGTCGGCGATCGCGGCGCGCACGCGCTGCGCCGCCGCCTCGGTCAGCAGCCCATCGGTCGTCCATTGGACCAGGGGATCGCGCATCATGCCTCTCAGGGGAACGGGGATGAAAACCGAAGCCCCCGCCTTTCGGCGGGGGGCGGCTTGGAAAAATCAATCGAGCATGCCGAGCATCACCAGCTGCGATTCCTGACGCAGGCTGATGACCTCGCGCAGATCCTTCTGAGCGGCCGCCAGTTCGGTCTTGGACTTGTCGCGCGCTTCGCGGAACGCCGCGAGCTTGGCCTTGATATCCGCCGGGGCCGCGTCCTTGTCCTCGAGGAGCTTGCGGAGATCGCCGGCTTTGGTGGCGATGTCGCTCTGCGGAGCCTGATCGCCGCCGCCGGGGCCGCCGCGGCCGCGCATCATGCCCATCATCCCGCCGCCGCGCGCCTGCATGCCGAGGGTGACGACTTTCTCGAGGCGCGGGGCGATGACCTTCCATTCGTCGTCGCTGGCGCCCATCATTTCCTTCATGCGATCGGACATCATCTTCTTCCAATCCTCGGGGCTCCGGCGCTGACGGTCGCCGCCCGGTGCATCGGCCTTGGGCGCATCGGCCTTCGGGGCGTCGGCCTTGGGAGCGGGGGCGTCTTCAGCCAGCGAGAAGCCGGCGAATGCCGTGGTCAGCAGGGCGAGGGACAGGGTGAGCACTTTACGCTTGGACATGAGAGATCTCCGGGGGAAAATGGGGGTTGGGGGTGAGGAGTTTGGAGTTAGGGATTAGGAGTTGGGGAGGAAGGAGCGGGAGCAGGCGCAGGTGTCGGAGCAGGAGCGGGTGTCGGGGCAGGTAGAGGCGTGGTTGGTGGCTTCTCAATAGCCGGGCGGCTACCGCCAACCGGGTCGGTCTTCGTCTTGTCGTCACCCGGAGGCGGGCCATGCCTCCCAAAATCGTGCCGCGCGAGAATCTCGTCATACTTCTTCTGCTGCTCCGGCGTCAGGATCGCCTTTGTCTTCTCCACCGCCTGCTGGAAAACCTTTTTGCGCTCCGCGAAGCCGTCAGCGACCTGCTTGGAATATTTCTCCATCGCCGCGTCGTAGTCCGCCTGTTTCTCGGCGGGGATCAGAGCACGGATCGCATCGTCGCGATCCTTCTGCATCGCGTGCCGCTTGTCGCTGTCGCCATGCCAACTGCTATCACGCAGCTCGGACCAGATCTTGCGCATCTGCTCCTGCTGCGCCGTCGAAAGCCCCAGCTCACGCGTCAAAAAGCTCCCGCGGTCGTCACCGGCCGGCGGCGTCTGCTGGATCAGCAGCCCCGTCGCCACGCCCGCGCCAAACGCCAGGCTGAAGCACACAATCAGGATGATCCGCAGGCGTGTCACTTGCCGCTCCCCTGCGCCGAGGAGCGCGATGCGCTGCGTGAAAGGTCGTCGGCGATCCATTTCTCGAGGGCCGCGGTCTGCCCCGCCGTGTCGTCGGTGGCACGGGGCGTGATCGCCGTCATCTCCCACGCCGCCACCGGCGGCGTCGCGCCCTCGACCATCGCCAGTCGAGCCGTGCATGCGATCAAAATCACCGCCGCCACGCCCGCAAGCCGCGCCGCGAATCGCAGCACCAGCGGATCGGGCTGCTGATCGACACGCCGGCGGATCGCCGCCAGGTCCGCCGAAATCTCCGCGGCCGTGAACTGCGCCGGCTTCGCGGAGCCGATCAGCGATGAAAGCGACCGCAGCTCCCGCAGCTCCGCCCGGCAAGCCGCGCAGTTCCGCAGGTGCATCTCAAACCGTGACGCCCCGGCCGCCGACATCTCGCCGTCGTGAAACGCCTCGACCCGTTCAGATTCTTCGCAGTTGTCGCTCATGGCCTTGTGCCTTCCATTTAGCCGGCGAGCTCGCTCGCCGGGTTTCAATCCAGGTATCCCTTCATCTTCTGCCGCAGCTGCTCCCGCGCCCGGTGCAGCCTCGATTCAACCGTCCCGCGCGGCACGCCCAGCAGCTCCGCCATCTCGTCGTAGCTCATGCCCTCCAGCTCGCGGAGCACGATCACCTGCCGGTGTTCATCGCTGAGTCCTTCGAGCATCTGCATCAGGTCGAGCCGCGTGTCGGTCTGCGTCGCCGGGTCGGCCGTCGTCGCCTCCGCCAAGCCCGAGGATGAGGTCCCCCGAATCCCCGGGGTCGTTTTCCGCCTCTGCCTCGCCACCTGCCGCACCAGGATCTTCGTCAGCCAGGTCTTGACCGACGCCCGGCCCTCGAACCCGCTCAGCCCCCGGTACGCCCCCAGAAAAGTCTCCTGAAGCGCATCCTTCGCATCCTCGCGGTTGCCCAGCAGCATCACGGCCAGCCCCATCAGCGCCGGCCCGTGCCGATCGATCAGCGCATGAAACGCCTCCGCCCGCCCGCCGCGCGCCCGCTCCACGAGCTCCCAATCGGCCGGCTCCAGCAAGCGACCCTCCATGCCCAATCCGCTCTTGTCTCGGGAGTACTGTTCCACCTGACCGCCATTTTCTTCCACACGGAAGAAAATTATTTTAACGCACCTCCCGTGGTTCACGTAATCGAACCGGCGAGCGCCGAGGCGTAAGCCCGCCGTGCAAACCGCGCCGCAGCGCACAATCCACGTCGGGCTTACGCCTCGACGCTCGCCTGGGAACAAACCGCGCCGGGCGGAGCGAAGACCCGATGCTTCAAACAGGCCGCCGGGAAATCGCGTGCTGGATGGGTTGTTCGGAGTTATCTTCTCGACATGCTTCGACCGACCCAACGTGTCACTCCGCACCACACCCATTCACGCATCGGCCTGCGCGGCCACGATGTGCGGCACCCGGCCGACTGAACACCAACCCAGCGGCACCCCGAAAACCAACCCACGAACTTATCAACCAGACATTTTCAAGGAAAGATCAAATGTCCACCGAAGCCAAATGCCCCTTCCACCACACCGCCGGCGGCGGCACGTCCAATCGTGACTGGTGGCCGAATCAGTTGAAGCTCGAACTGCTGCACCAGCATTCATCCAAGTCCGATCCCATGGGCGCGGACTTCAACTATGCAGCCGAGTTCAAGAGCCTCGACTTGGCGGCGGTCAAGAAAGACCTCGCCGCCCTGATGACCGACTCGCAGGACTGGTGGCCGGCGGATTTCGGCCACTACGGCCCCTTGTTTATCCGCATGGCGTGGCACAGCGCGGGGACCTACCGCACGGGAGACGGCCGCGGCGGGGCGGGCAGAGGCCAGCAGCGCTTTGCGCCGCTTAACAGTTGGCCCGACAATGTCAGCCTGGACAAGGCGCGGCGGCTCCTCTGGCCCATCAAGCAGAAGTATGGCCGCAAGATTTCTTGGGCCGACCTCATGATCCTCACCGGCAACGTCGCCCTGGAAACCATGGGATTCAAGACCTTCGGTTTCGGCGGCGGCCGCGAAGATGTCTGGGAACCGGATCAGGATGTCTATTGGGGCGCCGAGAAAATCTGGCTGGATGACAAGCGCTACACCGGAGACCGCGACCTCGAAAATCCGCTCGCCGCGGTGCAAATGGGGCTGATTTACGTCAACCCGCAAGGCCCCAACGGCAACCCCGATCCGGTCGCCGCGGCGAAGGATATCCGTGAAACCTTCGCCCGCATGGCGATGAACGATGAAGAGACCGTGGCGCTCATCGCCGGCGGCCATACCTTCGGCAAGACCCACGGAGCCGCCCCGGCGTCGCATTGCGGACCCGATCCCGAAGCGGCCGGTCTTGAGGAGCAGGGACTGGGCTGGAGCAACAGCTTCGGCAGCGGCAAGGGCGGCGACACGATCACCAGCGGCCTGGAAGTCACCTGGACCACCACGCCCACCAAGTGGAGCACCAACTTCTTCTGGAACCTGTTCGGCTACGAGTGGGAGCTGACCAAGAGCCCGGCCGGCGCCCATCAGTGGACGGCCAAGGGGGCCGGCGCGACGATTCCCGACGCCCATGATCCGTCGAAGAGGCGTGTGCCGACCATGTTGACCACGGACCTTTCGCTGCGTTTCGACCCCGCCTATGAAAAGATTTCGCGGCGCTTCATGGAGAATCCGGATCAATTCGCCGACGCTTTCGCCCGGGCGTGGTTCAAGCTGACTCACCGGGACATGGGCCCCCGTGCGCGGTATCTCGGCCCGGAAGTTCCCGCGGAAACTCTCATCTGGCAGGACCCCGTCCCGCCGGTGAATCACAAATTGATTGATGCGCAGGACATCGCGGCCCTGAAGGGCAGGATCCTGGCATCCGGCCTGTCCGTCTCAGAACTGGTTTCCACCGCATGGGCGGCGGCGTCCACGTTCCGCGGCTCCGACAAGCGCGGCGGCGCCAACGGCGCCCGCATCCGCCTGGCGCCGCAAAAGGATTGGCAGGTCAACCAGCCCGCCCAACTCGGCAAGGTGCTCAAGACTCTCGAAGGCATCGGCAGCGCGTTCAACAGCGCTCAGTCCGGCGGCAAGAAGGTCTCGCTGGCGGACCTGATCGTGTTGGCCGGTTGCGCGGGCGTCGAGCAAGCCGCCAGGAATGCCGGCCACGAGGTCGCGGTTCCCTTCACGCCCGGACGCACGGACGCCGCGCAGGAGCAGACCGACGCGGCCTCCTTCGCGGTGCTCGAACCCGTCGCCGACGCCTTCCGCAATTACCTCAAGGGCAAATACAGCGTGTCGGCCGAGGCACTGCTGGTTGATAAGGCTCAATTGCTGACCCTGACCGCTCCCGAGATGACGGTGCTCGTGGGCGGCATGCGCGTCCTCAAGACCAACTTCGGAGGGACTCAGCACGGCGTATTCACCAAGCGACCGGAGGCGCTGACCAACGACTTCTTCGTGAACCTGCTCGACATGAACACGGAGTGGAAGGCGGTCTCGAACGACGCAGACCTGTTCGAAGGCCACGATCGCAAAACAGGCAAACCGAAGTGGACCGGCACCCGTGTCGACCTGATCTTCGGTTCGAACTCGCATCTCCGCGCCCTGGCAGAAGTCTACGGGAGCAGCGACTCACACAAGAAATTCGTCCACGACTTCATCGCGGCATGGAACAAGGTGATGAACCTTGATCGCTTCGATCTCGGTAGATAACGTCCTGAATCATGCGCAGATTTGAACAAAGGGGCGGAAAAGAAACCATGAAAGCCGGGAGACCCGGCTTTCATGGTTTCTTTTCCGCCGCCTCCTGACCCCTTTTTCTTTCCCCGCATAGGTTTTTGTCGGAGGTTTTTACTCTGTTTCAATTTTGTCTTTGCTGTTCTTCTTCCAGATATCCACCGGCACGTCGTTCTTTTGGGCCGGGCCGGCGGTGCTCCGTCCGTCGGCCACGTATTTTTCCAACAGCTTGGTCAGCCGGGACACGATTTCGGGCTGCTCCGCGTATTCGTTGGTGCGTTCACCGACATCCTTGCTCATGTCGTAAAGCTGGCCGGGGGTTTTGACGGGAGCGTCCTTGCCCCAGCCGCCGGAGTCTTGGCACAGTTCCAGTTTCCATTGACCTTGCCGGATGGCGAATTTGCCGTCGATGGAATGATGCACCACCGCCTCGCGGATTGGTGTTTTTGCCGTTCCCAGCAGGACGGGCAGGATGCTAACGCTGTCCACGCCGGCAGTTTCTGGGAGTTTAGCTCCAAGAATCTCTGCGCTGGTGGCCATCAAGTCAGTCAGGCAGATGATTTCATCGCTGCGGCTACCTGCCTTGACCTTCCCCGGCCAGCGCGCAATGAACGGAATGTGGTGGCCGCCGTCCCAGATGTCCGACTTGTAGCCGCGCCGCAGTCCACTGGGGAAATGGCCCTTTGCTTCCAGGCTTTTGATGTTCGTAGGCTTTGGGTTGCAGCCGTTGTCACTCGTGAAGATAACCAGCGTATTTTCAACCATGCCGTTTTTCTCCAGCGTTTCCATGACGCGCCCCACCATCGCATCCGTCTCCATGACGTAGTCCAAATATGCGCTATTCAAGCCGCTTTTCCCTTCCCATTCCGCAGTTGGGGCAATGGGCGTGTGGGGAGATGTCATCGCAAAATAGAGAAAAAATGGCGAGCCGCTCTTGGCCTGCTTGTTGATATATTCGCACGCCTTGTCTGTATTCAACGGCACTATCACCGAATGGTTCACCTTGCCGGCCTTATCGAGGCGCTCAGCTTTTCTCCCCACCGCAGTTGAAGGTGGAAGTAAGGAACTGACGTCGATCACGCGGTCATTCTCGATACTATGATGCGGCGACATAAATGAGCCGAAATAATAATCAAAGCCGCGAGTCGTTGGACCATCGGTGATGGGCTTTGTGTAATCCAAACTATCGCCGTCTTTCACGCAATTATAGCCGAGGTGCCACTTGCCGATCGCTGCGGTAGAATAGCCGTATTGCTTCAAGAACGACGGCACCGTCAGGCGGTCGGCAGCAATCAAGGGTGGAGCCAAGTCGCGGAGAACACTTCGTTGTAGTGTCGAGCGCCAGTTGTAGCGCCCAGTCAGGATGCCATACCGCGTCGGCGTGCAGACCGACGAACTCGAATGCGCTTCGGTGAAAATCATGCCCTGCGACGCCAGCTTGTCGATGTTGGGCGTTGGAATCTTGCAGCGTTCGCCGCCGAGACATTTTACGTCGCCGTAGCCGAGGTCATCGGTGAGGATGTAAACGATGTTGGGTTTTGCTGGCTCGGCGGCATGAACCGAACCGACCGAAGCCAGCAAGCATGTAAAGATAACGGTGATGATCTTGAGTGTGTGTTTCATGGTTGTTGCTTTCGTTTTAGTAGGCAATCTCGACCAATCGGAACATATTGGGATCGTAACTGGAACCGACCTCCCCCGCTTTCCGTGGGCGCTCCCCGCTCATCAGTTCCGGTGCCTCACTCATCGCCGCCGGATTTGTCCGGGTGTGCCAGCAGCCGGTAGTCCTTGCTCTTTTGAATGGGACAGCGAACAACCGTGTTTCCTGTCAGCACTGCATCGGGACTGTTGGCCGCCAGGATGCCGCGGGCGAACGCATCGCGGATGGAGCATCCGCTGATTTCGCCGCTTGCATTGAAGAAGGCCACCGCGTCATCGCCCGACGCAATGAAGGTACAGTTCTTGACTAGATTCCCCGTGATCGGCGGATCGTTCAGCTGGCCGATTTGCGGACCGCCTTCGGGTGACGCCAGACACGGCGTCTGACCGTGAATGGGTGCGGAGCGGTCGGTGATGCAATTCAGGAAATGAATCTTGTCGAAGCCGGCGCGAAACACTCCACGCGTCTTTTGCGTCCACTTGACCGACTCAAACACGATGTCCGACCCGCCCATGAACCAATACGTCTGCCCGCCGTGCTTCGACTTGATCCCGACCAGATCGCCTTTCGAATAGTTCGCCACGACTTTCTTGCTATTCAATTCGATCTCCCAACGCCGGCCTTCGACCTGACGTGCCCGCACCCATGGAATCTGATCGTTATTCTCCTGAATCATCTGCGGGTCCGTCCGGCTGTTTGTATAGCGGCGAAGGAAACGACCCTGATCGCTTTGCGGGTCAAAAATGTCCGCCGGTGTTGGAAAGCCCTCCTGAATATCGAGCACGACCTTCCCCGGCGCGGTCGAGACGACCAGTCCCTGACTCACGGTGTACTCCTTGCGGGTCATGTGCATATCGGCCATCGTCACGCGATAGACGTCCCGTCCCCAAAGGGCGTCCTTGTCATCGCTGAACACGAGGATCGTCTTGTCGATGCCCTTGCCTTGAAACACCAGCCGACCATTGGGGCCGGGCTTGATGCCGCTCAGATCAATCGTGCCCTTGGCGGAACTTTTGTCCTCCAGATAGAAAGTCCCCTCGTCGAATTCCAGAACCACCACATCATCGGGAGTCTTGGCGAAGCGCTCCTTCGCGTCGCGAACGGCCTTCTGAATACCCGACGCGGAAATGCCGTACTTCGTCTGAACATTCCACGTCACCGTTTCCGCCTGCGCCGACAAGGCGAAGGTGCTGATCAGAAACGCCGCCGTCTTCCAGATCCCAGTCATACGCGCTCCTTGTGCTCGAACATTCCTGCCGACGTTGACCCCGCCGGGTGCCAGCGGAGAACGCGGTGGCAGGTTCACGTATTGCATTCCGCCTGCGCTTCAGGTCGGGGAAGAAAAAGGGGAAGAAAAGGTGGGGAAGAAAAGGTGTCGGGAAGGCTCTGTAGAAAAGAGGCTGAAAAGAGGACATTCTACTTTATTGATAAAGTGGAATGTCCCCTTTTCCACCTCCGATAAAAGACTCCTGACCCCTTATTCTTCCATCGCCAAGAGCGATCCGATCGACGCGAACGTCATCATGGAATTCGGGCGGAGCAACCGGATCCGGCTGGCCCGCAGACGTGAGAAAAGCCGGGTGGAACTCGAGGCGCTGGTGACGTGCCGGCGCCAACAGATCGGCCTGCGCACGGAGTTGTGCAGCCAGCGTCTGCGCACCACCAGCAAGGCCGCACGCAAGTCCATCGACGCGGTGCTCAAGGCCCTCGAACGCCAGATCGAGTCGCTTGAGGAGCAGATCCGCAAGCTCATCGACTCCGACGACGACATGAGCCGCATGGACAAGCTGCTGCAATCGGTGCCGGGCGTCGGCGCGGTGCTCAGCGCGACGCTGCTGTCGGAACTGGTGGAGCTGGGCACCCTGAGCCACCGCCGGACCGCGGCCCTGGTGGGCGTGGCGCCCTACGACGACGACTCGGGCGCCAAACGCGGCAAACGCTCCATCCGCGGCGGACGGGGTTCGGTCCGCAACGCGCTCTACATGGCCACCCTCGCCGCGATTCGCTTCAACCCCGTGCTCCGGGCCTTCTTCCAACGCCTCACCGCCGCCGGCAAACTCTGGAAAGTCCGCGTCGTCGCCTGCATGAGAAAACTCGTCACCTACCTCAACACCATGCTCCGGGACAACCTCCCATGGCAAGAACTCAACGTCGTCTAAAAACTCGAACAAAACCTTTGACAGCAAACACAGCCGCTTTTCCGCTCCCCTGGTTATCTGTTGCCGGAAAGCCGCGTCATCGCTCGCCGGCATAAGACGTAACGGTCTGGGCCTTGGAGGCCGAAAGGACTTTCCATAGCGCGAGATCATTCTCGATGTCACTGAAAAACGACTTTAGCTGTGCGGCGTCGTAGCCACCGACACTAGGCAGGCCTTCCAACTGCCGCGTGATTCGGATCTTTCGCGTCGCGGTTGTGCTGGGAAACTGGATTTCAATGTTTGAGGTGTGGCAGATGTCAGAGCCTTTCGCCGCCTCGTAGAATCCCCGCTCGAACACAAACTTGAAGATGTGCGCCTCGGACCACCAACTCAGCTCATGAGTGTCGTTGGCTGCGAAGATGATCAGCTCAGACGTGCATTCTATGGGCGTTTCACAATAGCGTTCGAACGCATCGAAGACCTTGCGCGGGTCCGCGCTGGTTGGTGTCACCCCGGCTTTGGTGAGGAGTTCGTTGAAGAACTTCGGGACGGCAGCCGGCTTGAGCTTACGTGGATTGGCCATCGGTGGTCCCTTTCCGGTAACGCAGCGGCAGATAACTGTGTTTATCCAACATGCACGTCAAATAACGCATTTGACGATTTGGATGATGCTATCTGTAATGGGCGCTTGACACAACGCTTTTGGGTAGTTAGGTATTTGTATGGTATCCTGCAGACTCGACGTGGAGGCTGCCATGAAACTGATGGATCAGGTTCACGAAGCGATGCGTGTTCGGCATCTGTCGCGGCATACAGAGGAGGCGTATGTTCAGTGGATGTTGCGGTTTCTGCGGTTCCATTCGCCGGGTGCCACATGGCGTGGCCGCGGATGGCCGCGATGTGAATGGGTGCGGGTCGGAGTGACGCATTGGGATTGTCCGGCGCATGTCGAGACGATAACCCCAGCGATCCGGTCGGTCACGCGATTTCCGGTGATGTGTTTGATTGCCGGGTGCCACTTGGCGTGGCCGCTGATGGCCGCCAAGTGAATGGGCGTCGGTCGCGGCGACTTGTTGGAGTTCTCCGGCGCCTGTCGAGACGATAACCCGAACGATCCGGGTGAAAAAGAAGGTGGCAGGTACCATTTTCAATTCTCGGTTTTCCGCGGGGGACTTGCCGGTCTCTGCGTGGCGAGCATGTTGTACTTTTTCGGAGCCCGTGTCGAGTCAAAAAGAAAACCCCGCGGGGCCGCGGGGTTTTGAGGGGGCGGGGGAGTGGGGGTTGGGCTCAGGCTTTGCGGCGGCGGAGGAGGAGGGTGGTCAGACCCAGGGCGGTGAGGCCGAGGGTGGCGGGCTCGGGGATGCCGACGGCGGCGGCGGCGGAGGAGAAGGAGAAGGAGTTGCCGGCCTTGTTGGCGGAGATGTTCCAGAATCCGGGGGTGTCGTCGAAGCCGGTGATGTGGGCGATGCCGACGCCTTCGACGACGAGGTTGTTGTTGTTGGCGAAGGGGACGGTGATGGTGGTGGCGTCGAAGCTGAAGGTGGTCGCGCCGATGGTGAACGTCCAGAGGGGCGTGACGCCGGAGTCGGGGGACGGGCCGGCGAAGGTGAAGGGCGAGAAGGTGACGCTGACGCCATCGGTTCCGGCGTATGAGCCGTGTGCCTGGGTGGGCAGGACGGTGACGTTGTTGTAGGTGAGGAAGGAGGTGGCCAGCGCGAGGTTGATGTTGTTGTCGATGGTGTATGCGCCGGTGAAGGAGATGTCGCCATCGATCTGGACGGCGTGTGCGGCGGGTGCGGGGGCGAGAATCGCGATCACGGTCGCGGTCAGAAGGGTTGCGAAGAATCGGGTGGTGTTGTTCATCTTGCTCATCGTCAGTTTCTCCGAGGCGGGTGGGAATAGAGGATCGGGTCGATGCGGGGTTTGATCGGGCCCATTGCCCGTTGCGGGAGGATGGGCTTGCGTCGGAGTAGTATCGGGTTGGGCGGGGTGGGTGGATTAATATATTGCGGCGGGAAGGGGATGGGTCCATATATCCCGATTCCTGCTACTCAACGACAGTGCGGAACTCGGGCGAAAATATTTTTGATGCGACGGAGCGCGGTTCGCGCGGGTTGGTTCGAACCTTGATAGCCGGGACGCTACCGCGTCCCTGGTCGGCGGAGGGCCGTGTGGGGTTTCAGATTTGGTGTTAAATTTCAGATGCCGTGAATCATGAACCGCGCTCACTGCTCGCGGAACGCACGTTGAAATCCCGGGGCCCCCTCACCCGGCCGAGGCGGCCGACCTCTCGCCGAGGGAGAGGTGGGATGTCGTTGTAAGTCACAGTGAAACAGGTAGCGAAAAAGTACCCCGCTGGGGGGTAATCGGTGACGGGTTCGTGCGCACGGCGGTGTCGTGGGGGAAATGGGGGGCGTTCTAAATCGCGGTGGGATCGCGGTCGGGGGTTGGGTCGGAGACCCGGAGCGCGCGCATTGGGGGTGGGCGGCGTTGTGCGCGGTTTGAAAGGGGACTTATGGAGATTGGGGATGAGGGGATTCGTAGGCACACAAGATGGCATGAGTAAAGAGGCGGTCTCCCTCCTCGCGGGTCAAGTAAACTCGCCCGAAAGATGGCCGGTGTTCGGCCGTCGGTGAGGAAGGTCGGGC
>JAYVTU010000082.1:0-5675 GCA_043788485.1 Planctomycetota bacterium | reverse complement strand
TGGGGTCGCTGGCGCCGTAGACGAGCCGGCCGATGCGGGCGTTGACGATCCCACCGGCGCACATCGTGCAGGGCTCGAGCGTCACGACGAGCGTGCACTCGCTGAGCCGCCATTCGCCGAGCTTCCGCGCCGCCTCGCGCAGGGCGAGGATCTCGGCGTGCGCCGTCGGGTCGCTGTCGCACTCGCGGAGGTTATGGGCCTCGGCCAGCACCTCGTCGCCGCGGAAGACCACGGCTCCGACGGGCACCTCTTCACGGGCCCATCCCATGCGGGCCAGTTCGATCGCGCGGCGCATCATCGTCACGTCTTGGGGTGTGGCGCACTGGCGCGGGAGCTGCGGTGTAATATGCAGAGCGGTCATCAATTCTCTCCAAACCTGACCCCACCTTGAGCGGCGTCGCGCCGGTCCTGGTTGTCGGTGTGGTCTACTCATCGGTTGGAGTCTCTTGATGCCCCGCATCTCTACCCGGCATTCTTATCGGCCTACGGTCCCGTGTCGTTATCACCACCGATGACCTCGCCATCGATCGTTTCCGGACTCTCGACGGGGCCCTTGAAGCGGATCAGCAGCAGGCCGACTTCGTAGAGCACCTGCAGCGCCGCGGCCATGAAGAGCATCGCGGTCACATCTGCGCCGCCCGTCAGCACCGCGCCGAGGATCGTGTTGACCAGCAGCATGATGCGGCGTGCCCCAGCCATCTGCTTCCGCGTCACGATCCCCGACCACGCCAGCCCGAGCATCACCAGCGGCAACTGGAACGCGATCGAGAACCCCAGCGCGAGGAACAGCACGAGCTTGATGTATTCGTCGGCCTGGATCAGCGGCTGGATCAGCGACGCCGTCGTCAGCGTTGTGCCCATCACCTTGCCGTCGATCATGACGCGGAGCTGATGCTCGGCGACATTGACCCACATCTGCCCGTTGACGGCGCCCTGCGGATCGGCCGCGAGCATGGGGATCGAGGGAAGCGTCACGCCCGGCGGCAGCGGCAGCGGCGGAGGAGTCGGCGGAGGCACGAGCGTCACCGTGATGCCGATCAGGAACATCATCATCCGCGGCAGCACCACGTAATACATGAACGAGATGCCCGCGACGGCACAGAACGCCGTTCCCGGGATCAGCCGCGTGACGAACTTCCGCTCCTTGGGGTAAAGCCCAGGCGCCACGAACTGCCACAGGTGCCACAGCAGCCACGGCACGCCGACCACGATCCCGCCCACCATCGCCACACGCGTCCACAGCGAGAAGATGCTCAGCGGGCTGTTGCCGTAAACCGTCGGCGGCAGGCCGTTGCCACGCAGCGCCGCCTGCAACGGGATCAGCATGAATTCGATGATGCGATCGGCGAAGTAGAACATCACGATCACAGCCACCAGCGGCCCCGCGAGCCCCAGCATCAACCGACGACGCAGCTCGTCGAGGTGGTCGCCAAGTGACATCCGGTATTCTTCGGGGAGCTTCGGGGCCATGGGCGGACTAGTTGAGCATCTTCGGCGTTTGCAGGCAAGAGGCCGCAAGCACCGCCGCGCCGCTCACTTCGCCGTCTTCTTCCGGTCACGCCCAGCCGCCAACCGCTGCACATGATCCGACGGATACCACACGCCACGGCTGTACGGCCTGTGCGACGCCCGGATGCACACAAACGCCAATCCGTCTTCCGACTTTACCTCGCAGATGCGACCCTTGAAGTCACCCGAAAGCGGCGCGACAACATCGCCGCACCGCATTTCCTGGCCGTTGACATCCATCACGTTTCGCATGATTAGCTCGGAAAGAGGGCGAAACACCGCCAAGTTCAGTATAGGCTGCGCGATCCCGCTCATCTCATACGCTGCGCAGTTCCCCGCGGTTCGCATTGGCACATCCGGCTCACCCGCAACTCGCCGGATTATCTGTTGCGGTATTGCCATTTCCGCATCTATGATCGCTACTGACCACTGCGAGCCACGCATGACCGCCGCGGAACAACGCCAACACCAGAATCGCCGCAGGCGTGCCGCATTCCGCCACGCTCTCTTCACCCGCGCACCCGTCCGCCTGACCCGCGGCCTCCTCGCTCGTGTCCGCCCCGGCAAGAACTTCAAGCTCACGCATCGCACCATTCATCTCCCCAATCTCCCCGATGAGCTCTGCGGCCTCCGCATTACACACATCTCCGATCCCCACATCGGCGAGCTCATCACCCCCGCGCATCTCCCGCACATCGTCCAGGCTGCCAACGACCTCCGCTCCGACCTCATCGCTGTCACCGGCGACTTCATCGACTTCTCTAACGCATTCCTCCCCGACATCGTCGCCGCACTCGCCGAGCTCCGCGCCCCGCTCGGCGCCTGGTTCGTCCTCGGCAACCACGACTACCTCGACAATCCCGATGCCCTCAAGCGGGCCTTCCAGGTCGCCAACCTCAATCTCCTCCTCAACCAGTCCATCCGCCTCGGCCACCGCGGCCGCGTCATCGCCCTCGCCGGCGTCGACTGGTGCGAACAGCCCGCAGACCTCACGCGCCACGTCCGCTCCGTCTCCCACACCATGAAGTCCGCCGATCTCTCCATCCTCCTCGCACATCATCCCCACGCCTTCGACACCGCCTGCCAATCCCGCATCGACCTTACCCTCTCCGGCCACACGCACGGCGGACAAATCCTCTTCTCCAACCACCGCAGCAAGAAGGGCTCCATCGGCCTGGCCAATCTCGCCTTCCGATACACTCGCGGCCTCTACTCCCGAGGCCCGCACCGCCTCTACGTCACCTCCGGCGTCGGCTCCTGGTTCCCACTCCGCTTCCGATGCCCCGCCGAAATCGCCTGTCTCGAACTCCAATCCGATTATTGAATTCCGCCGCTTGCGGCTTCGCGGCAAGCGGACCTCCCAACCTCCACACAACTCCATCCATCTCCCCCAAGCCGGCAACGAGCTCCTCCGAATCCCCGAGGTCACCGCCCGTGCGCACAAACCCGTCGACCGGACATTTTCACCCCCCTCCCCCCGCGCGCTTTTTCACACCGCTCCCGGCGAAACTCCCGTTTTAACACACCGCCGATTCCACCACTTAACGCTGTGAATCCCAATCACGTCATCCGCACCTCCGGGAAACCACCCGGACGTCCGGTTTTCGTGCCACATCTGTGCGCGCTCCACCGCCTCTCCCCCGGGGAGAGGCCGGCGAGCCCGCGAGCCGGGTGAGGGTGCGCCGGGATTTTCAACGTGCGCCGCTCGCCCAATAAACCCCGTGCACGTGTCACGTGCACGTGCACGATTTTCCACATCCACCCGAACCACCCCGCCCGCCGCACAGTATCAACCACAGCGTTCCCCAGTCCGCCGTCGCCGTGCCAAGGAGTCCGCCATGCGCCACCGCTCCGGTTTCACCGCCGTCGAAGCCGTCGTCGCCGCCGCCGTCATCGCCTTGGTCGCAATGACCGTGTTCATTTTGATGCCACGTCATGTCAGTACGCTAGGCGGCCGCACCGTCTGCTCCTCCCGGATCGCCGGCATCTACAAAGCCCTCACCACCTACGCCGCCGGCTACCAGGACCAATACCCCCTCTACACCTCCACCCCAACCCACCGCGCCCGCGGGTTCCGCTACACCCAGCGCCTCGACTCCACCTACACCCCCGTCGTCGCCGCCGAAATCGCCGACTCCGTCACCGCCCCGCTCTGGGCGATCGTCCGCGACGGCTCCACCGGCCGCAAAACCTTCCTCTGCCCATTCGACACCAACGTCCGCGAAGACACCTTGCTCGACCCCACCGGCACCCCGGTCACCTACTACCGCGCCACTTGGGACTTCAACCTCATCGGCCCCTCCCGCGCCCCAAGCCTCTCCTACTCCGTCACCGACATGTACGACGACACCACCCGCGTCAGCTGGAACAACAACTCCGGCTCCGACTGGGTCTTCCTCGCCGATGACAACAACAACGACTCCCCCGCCGGCCACGTCCGCTACAAAGGCCTGGCCACCAACACCCCCTCCCTCATCAACGCCGAAGAAAACAACACCCACCACAAAACCGAAGGCCAAAACGTCCTCTACGGCGACGGCCACGCCGGTTTCGCCAACGACCCCTTCCAAGGCCCCGCAAACGACAACATCTACGCCCACGAAATCCACCCCAACAGCCCCACCCGCGCCGGCTCCTCCCCGACGCTCAGCCACCACGACGCCGCCGACACCAAAGACGTCGTCCTCCTCCCCATCACCGGCAACCGCGGCGTGAATCTCGTCAACTCGAAATGAATGAGACCCGCCGGCTCCCGCCTGCGGCTATCAATGAATTTTTTCCTTTGTAGCCGCAGGCGGAAGCCGGCGGGTCTTTTGCCTTGCCGCTTGCGGCTTAGCGCTCCTCTCCGCGCCGCCGTGGTAGAATGCGTCGCTCGACTCGTGTTCCGCCACATGGAAGGACGCTCAATGCCCGTGACCAAGGATCAGATCTGGCAGGCCCTCAAGACCGTCGCCGACCCGCAGCGCGGGGCGGATATTGTCACGCTCAATCAGGTGCGCAGCATCGCGGCTTGTGACGGGGTCGTCATCGTGCGGGTCACGCCGCTGGACGCCGCGGCTCATACGAAGGATTCGCTCCGCCGCGCGATCACCTCCGCCGTGCTCAAGCTCGGCGATGAGATTGTGAAGGTGACCGTCGAGATCGGCGACACCGCGCCGACGTCGCAGGATGTCGCCGCGGCGGCTGCCAAGCCATCGGCACCGTCGCAGCGCCCGGCCGCAACGCCGCCGCCCGCCGCATCGTCGCCGCAGACGCAGGCCCGCAGCAACAATCCGCTGCCGCTCGTCAAGCGCATCATCGCCGTCGGCGCCGGCAAGGGTGGCGTGGGCAAGAGCACGGTCGCGGTGAATCTCGCCGTGGGGCTCGCGCGGCGGGGCCTGAAGGTCGGGCTGCTCGACGGTGACATCTACGGCCCCAGCGCGCCGACGCTGCTCGGCCTCGCTGAACTCCCCGTCAACGGCACGCAGCAGATCCTCTACCCCTTCGAGGTGCACGGCATCAAGGCGATGACGATCGGCAAGCTCGTCGAGCCCGAGAAGCCGCTGATCTGGCGCGGGCCGATGGCGCACGGGGCATTCCGCCAGCTCGCTGTGCAGACCGACTGGGGCGACCTCGATTATCTGATCATCGATCTGCCGCCCGGCACCGGCGACGTGCCGCTGACGATGTCGCAGATGCTGCCGCTGAGCGGCGCGGTGATTGTGTGCACGCCGCAGAAGGTCGCGCAGGACGATGCGGTCCGCGCCGCGGCGATGTTCAAGCAGCTGGACATCCCCGTGCTGGGCATCGTCGAAAACATGAGCTACTTCATCGGCGACGACGGCAAGGAATACGACATCTTCGGCAAGGGCGGCGCGGCGAAGATGGCCGAGCACCTGGGCCTGCCGCTGCTGGCGCAGGTCCCGCTGACGATGGCCCTCCGCGTCAACTCCGACGGTGGCGATCCCACAGCGAACTTCAAGGGCGCCGCCCCGCTCGCCGCCGCGCTCAATGCGATGGTCGAGCGCACGATGGAGGAGATCGAAGCGCACGCCACGGACTCCGCCGCGCCGACGCTGAGCGTTCACTGACAAATCTCGGGTGCCACTGGTCGGCGGTTCCTCCGCAGACCAGTGTCCCCGCTCGAGACGCACTGGTCTGCGGAGGAACCGCCGACCAGTGGCACC
>JAYVTU010000081.1:0-3423 GCA_043788485.1 Planctomycetota bacterium | reverse complement strand
AGTCGCCAGTCGCGGATGTGTTCGCCGCGCACCTGCGTGATGCTCAGCCCCGCCGGGACTTCGAAGCTGATTTCGCTCAATTTCCCCTGCGAGATGTTCAGGCCCACGAGCGTGTCGAGCCGCAGCGCCCCGGCGCTGACGCGCGCGATCGTGTTCAACTGCGCCGAGTACATCAGCTCCGCCTCGAGCTTCTGGACCTGCGGCTTCCAGCGCACGACGACCGGCTTTCCGGGCCCGAGGATCGCCGTCACGACCAGCTTGCCGCCCGCATCCGTCGCGCGCTCCAGCCGCAGCGCCTCGGGGAACTGCACCTCGAGGTCCGCCCGGTCGCAGACGATCCGCAGATTCCGCAGCCGGGACGCCGGCACGCTCAGCACCGCCTCGCGCCACCCCGTCGCCCCGCCCTCGACGACCGCGGTGGGACGCACCGCGAAATCGGCGTGCACCTTGTGGCTCCCCGCCTCCGTCCAGCGCACGCTGTAGCTCTTGCCCGCCGGATCGAATGTCGCGCGGTGCCCGGCCCCGGCGTCGATCTTCCGCAGCACCGCATCGCCGGTGATCAATGGATAAACGTGCTCGCGCTCGGCGTCGAGGATTTCGTAATCCAGCGCGAAGCTGATGTTCGGCCCCTCGATCGCGCCCTCGACGAGCAGTTGATCGATCACCCCGCGGTCGCGCGGCTCGGCGCCGATCGCCGCGGCGGCCAGAAGCATCAGCGTCAGACAACCCATCGCAACCCGGGAAATGGACATGGCGCGCTCCTTGGATGAAACGGACGAAACGTCCTCTCCCAATAGGACGACGCGCACGGCTCGGCGTTCGTAACAATTTCGTCACTACTCAAATGAAAAAGCCCAGGGACCCGCGCCCCTGGGCTTCCGGAGGGCAAAATGAAATCGCGATCACGGCGCCGCGGGCTGAGACGGGGATGCGGTGTTTCCGCCGCTGCCACCGGGCGTTTTTCCACCGGCCTTGTTCTTGTCGTCGTCTTTGAACCGCTCATCGATGATCGAAGTGTCGGCCGGCAGGGGGATGCGGTTCAAATCGATGATGGCTCCGTCGACGATCAAGTCGATGGAGATCGGGGTTTCAGGCACGGTGCCGGTCGGTGACATGTGGACGACTACACCCGCGAGTTGCTTGCCACCAAGGAAAAAATTCGGACCCCGCTTGAGGCGGATCGGAGTGCTTTTGCCTTTGACCTTCAGAAGATGCGGCCAGGCGGCCTCGAACTGCTCGCGCGCGGTGAAGGGGATGGCGTAGTGATTGGTCGGCTCCATCGGGCCATTCAAGGTGCGCGATTGCTTCCGCAACGGCTCCAATTCCTTGGGCCAGCTTGCGGGCCACTGTCCTTCATCATTGACGCCATACAGCGCATACACGGCCGAGCACGTGGCGCAGAGGATGATCGCGGCAAGGTACGGGGCGATTCGTTTCATCGGGATTCCTCCATCAGCGGCGCCATGGCGTCGCGGGTTTTCGGGGGCCTCGAAGCTTCACGGTGCCGCCGGCAGCCCCTTCGCCGCGCGGACCAGTTCCAGCAGCTCTGCCGCCTGTTTGTCGAGCGGGAGGCGCCCGGCGACGTCGGTCATCACGCGCTCGATCGCCGGCAGTTCCACGCCGCGCGAGTAGGGCGAGTGACGCAGAATCTCCGCGAATTGCATGGCCGACGCGGCGAGATACAGCCGGGGATTCTCCGAGACCGTGTGCGGCCGGACCATCGAACCGGCCATGCGGTAGCTGATCTCCTGCACCTTGCCCGTGTCGATTTCCTTCCAGCGCACATGGACGACGCCGAGGTCCGGCGGATTGTCGCCGTG
Organism: Planctomycetota bacterium; assembly: GCA_043788485.1. Classification (GTDB taxonomy): domain Bacteria; phylum Planctomycetota; class Phycisphaerae; order Phycisphaerales; family Zrk34; genus JAYVTU01. The sequence continues at coordinate 1,603 of JAYVTU010000081.1, read as the reverse complement.
GATCGCGGCGGGATCGGCCAGCTCGACCTCGTACATCGCCGTCGCCGACTGGCCCGAGCCGATTTCGCCGGCATCGATCGCGTCGTTGCGGAAATCCTTGTCGGCGATCTCGCGCTTCTCGTAGCCCAGCAGCCGGTAGCGCCGGACGACGGCCGGGTCGAACTCCACCTGGATCTTCGCGTCGCGCGCGACGGTTTGCAGCGTGCTCGCCAGGTTCGTCACGAACACCCGCTTCGCCTCCTCGCGGCTGTCGATGAAGACGTAGTTCCCGTCGCCCTTGTCGGCCAGTTGCTGCATCACCGCATCGTTGTACGCCCCGAGCCCGAAGCCCGCGGCGGTCAGCGTGATGCCCTCCTGCCGGTGGCTTGCGATCTTGCCGAGGATCGCCTGCCCCTCGCTTTCGCCGATGTTCGCCACGCCGTCCGAGCAGAGGATCACGCGGTTGACCGCCCCCGGCTCGAAGTGCCGCCGCGCCAGGTCGTACCCCAGCGCCAGCCCCTCGACGAGGTTCGTCGTCCCGCCCGTCTGGATCTGCTCGACGGCCGAGGCGAGCTTCTGGGGCTCGCTGGCTGGGGCGTCGTCGATCAGGAGCTGCGCGTGCGTGTTGTAGGTCACGATCGTCACCCGGTCGCGCGGATCGAGCTGCGAAGCGAGCGACTTGACGGCGTACTGCACCAGCGGCAGCCGGTCGGGCTTGTCCATCGAGCCCGACGCATCGATCACGAAGACGAGGTGCGCGGGCTTGCGGCCCTCGCGGCCGACCGTCTTCGCCTTCACGCCCACCTTGAGCAGCATCAGGTTCGCCCCCGCCTCGCGGTAGGGATGCGGCACCGCCTCGGCGTGCAGCGCAAAAGTGCCGGCCGACTTGTTCTCGTAGTTGTAGTCGAACGTGTTGACGAACTCCTCCGTGCGCACCGCGCCGGCGGGCGGCAGGAATCCGCTGCGGATGTAGCGCCGCGAAAGGCTGTAGCTCGCCGTGTCCGTGTCGAGCCCGAACGTGGACAGCCGATCGCCGGCGGTCATCACGAAGGGATTGACCGGCAAAGCCTTGAACATCGCCGCGGCGGGCAGGGCGGCGTCGGGTTCGGCGGGGGCGGCGTTCTGCACATCCTGCCGCTGCTGGCGCAGCTTGGCTTGTTGTTCGAGCAGCACGTTGCGCCGGGCTTCGACCGCGGCGATCGTCTCGGCTTCCTTCTTGGCCTCGCCCTCAAGGTAGATTGAACTGTAGCTGTCGACCACGGCCTTCACCACGGCGCGGGAAACCTCGGGGTCGGCGTCCTTGTACTGGACGAGAACCACTTCGGTGCTCTTGGGGTGTTCGACGCTCAGATTGTTGCGCAGCTTGTCCGCGTCGATCTTGACGCCCCGTTCTTGCAGCTTCTTGATGGCGTCGTTCTCGAGTGCCGCGCGGAGAGTGCCGTCGCTTTGCACGAGCTGAATTTGCGATTGGACATACGTGTCGTAGCTGCGCAGGGCGTTGTCTTCGCCTTTGAACATGACCCGGTCGACGTTGGGATTGACGCGGAGTATGCCCGTAGAGGACTCGCCGGGCTTCGACGGAGCATCGCCCAAGGACAGGACCTTCACACGGCTGGCGGTTGTC
>JAYVTU010000080.1:0-25864 GCA_043788485.1 Planctomycetota bacterium | reverse complement strand
CCGACCCGCAATAGAAGTCTGAACCGTCCGCTGACCCGAACCGCCACCCGCTTGACAGGCAGACCGAACTCATAGAAGTGCCCGGGCCTCGGGGAGGGGGAAGTTGGGCGCGGACGCACGTTGAACATCTTGATGCACCCTCACCCGGCTCGCGGAACTCGCCGGACTCTCCCCGAGGGAGAGGCGGTCGGAGCGCGCACGGATGTGGTGCTGAAACCGGACGTCCGGGTGGTTTCCCGGATGGTTTTATGCAAGTGATGGGATTCGAGGGCTTAAGGCGCGGAATCGGGGGGCAGGGGGAGGGGGTGAATATGTCCGGTCGACGGGCTTGTGCGCACGGGGGGTGACCTCCGGCGACCCTGGGGATTTGGAGGAATTCTCATCCCCGGGCTTGGGGGGAAAGTGGTTGGGTGAAGATTGGGAGTGCCGTTTGCCGCGAAGCCGCAAGCGGCGGGACCCTGAACCCGTTGCCGCTTCACTTGTCTCGCTGGAACTTGGGCGGCTCGGCGACGAGGGCTTTGAGGGTGCGCATGAGTGACATGGCGAGCATGGCGGTGGGGATCAGTGCGGCGATGAGGGCGGCCTGCCACCAGAGCTGGGCGCCGGCGAGCCAGGCGGCATCGTAGACCATGAGCCAGAGCAGGCCGTTCTTCATGAGGATGCCGCCGGCGGCGCGGGGGCTGGGAGCGCGGCCGATCATGATGGGAGTCCAGAGTGCGAAGAGGATGACTGCGATCACGGCGCCGAGCGGGAGCCAGGGCTGTGCGTGGATGACGAGGCCGTCGCGGGCGCTCATCCAGCCGATGATGGCGATGGAGAGGAATGCCCAGCCTCCGGTGACGATCCACACCTGTTTGCCGTCGAGGATCGGTCGCTTGCCTTCGAGGCGGTGGCTGATGGCGGAGATGGTGGTGACGTGCGACATGGTGAGCCAGATGGGCCAGCAGTAGAGCATCCAGGGATTGGGGATGAGCATGTTGAGGAGTCGGATGAGGCCGAGTGTGAGGATGCCGAGGCCGGGGACGTGCTTGCCGAGGCCGTCGTAGAAGAGGATGAGTGCGGCGCAGAGGAGGCAGAGGAGCGTGGAGCCGGCGCCGAGGGGGACGCTGGCGGCGACGGCGAAGAGGAGGGCGGTGACGGCCTGTGCGGTGGCGGCTCCCATGCCGATGAGGCCTGCGGGGATGGGGCGATCGGGTGCGAAGGTGCGGTCGCGGCGGGCGTCCATGACGTCGTTGAGCGACATGCCGAACGTGTAGAGACCGGCGGAAACGACGGCGGTGCAGAGCATCACGGCCCAGAGCGGCAGCGCCATGACCGGATGATCCGCGGGGATCTGTCCGGGCAGACTGCGGCTGAGCAGCACGACGAGCCAGCTGTTTGATACGGCGGTGAACACCAGGCCGACCCGCGCCAGCTGCAACGCCCAGACGATTTTCGATGCCCGTCTGCCCATCGGCGTATCGTACCAAAGGCGGCGCATGGCGACCCGGCGCGTGCTTCAGCGGGTCCGCCGATTGACCGATGAAGGAACATGGCGCGGCAATCACGCGCGCCACGATACAATCAGGTTGCTGGCATCCAGCGACCGGCGTATTATCACCGGACTCGAAACCGCCGAGCCTCGTACACATGAACCTGACCGACGTCCTCAAACCCGATTGCATCAAGGTGCCGCTCGTCAGCAAGGACAAGCGCGGTGCGATTGATGAATTGATCCAGGTGCTCGTCGATCGCGGACGCATCAGCGACGGCGAGGCGCTCCGCGTCGCGGTCTGGCAGCGCGAGTCGACGCGCACCACCGGCATCGGCCACGGCCTGGCGATCCCGCACGGCAAGGCGGCGTGCTGCGGCGAACTGATCATGGCGATCGGCAAGCCCGCGACGCCCATCGAATTCCAGTCCATCGACAACCGTCCCGTCAGCCTGATCTTCCTGCTGGCCAGCGCACCGGATCAGACCGGCCCGCACATCCAGGTGCTCGCACGCATCAGCCGCCTGATGACCAGGCCCGACTTCCGCAACGCTGTCCTCACCGCGCCCGATGCGCAGACGATCTATGATCTGATCGCCAACGAAGAAAAGGTCGGCGCGAAATAATCTTGTTCCCACGGGGCCGTAGCTCAATTGGGAGAGCACTAGCTTTGCAAGCTAGGGGTTGCCGGTTCGATCCCGGTCGGCTCCATTCCGTCAGCCGTTGACATGCGTTGATCCGCAGGGAAAAACAAGCCATTTGCAGCGAGCACCGCCGCGCCGTCGCCGGCGGTCGTTTTGCCAGCCGTTGCCCCGTTTGTGCTCAGATTGCCCGCAGTTGGTACAAGCGTTGGTACAAGCGTTCGCGCATCGGTCCCGGTCGCAATCGCGACGTGCGGCCCGCCATCCAGCGGCAGCGCCGGCAGCACGTCCAGAGCGCCGGCCACGTCGAGCAGGCGCGGATCGGTGTAGACGTTCATCGTCATTTCCAGCGAGCTATGGCGCATCGCCGATTGAGCGGTGCGCGGTGCGATCCCGCCTTTGCTCAGGTGCGTGCCGAAGGTGTGACGCAGTGCGTGAACGTCAACGGTGCGGCCCCGGTCGTCGCGCTTCGGGATACCGGCGGCGGCAATGTCGCGGTCGAGAATCCGCACCAGCCCCGCCGGCACGTTGAGCAGCGGAGCGCCCGCCGGCAGCGCCGCCGGTATCGGGTCGCCCTTGGCCCGTGCGTCCGCTCTGGCGGCGTCCAGCCGCTCGGCGAGCCACGCCCGCAGGTCATCGGCCAAGTCGCGCCGTAGCGGCACGTCGGCCCCGCGCCCGGCCTTTTCATCGGCGGCGGCAAGCGTCAGGTAGGACACGCCCGCCAGCCCGGCAAACTCGACGCTCCCGACGGTCAGTGATGCAAGCTCGGCTTTGCGAAGCCCGGTCAGCGTCAGCACCTTGTAGGTCAGCGCCCGCTTCCGCCCGATGCGGTCAAGCTCGGCGATGCGGTTGGGATGGTCTTTCAGCATGTCACGGGCGCGGCCCTCGGCGGCGGCGAGCGTCGCCGGCGTCAGGTCCGCCTTTGTCCACGTCCGCCGGCCTTGTCGCTTGTCCGCCGGCAGCGGCTCCGATTCCCGCCCGTACTCGGCGAGCGGGCGGCGGCGTGCCGCGTCCAGCAGCCAGATCAGTTCGGCCTCGGTCAGCGCCCGACGTTGCCGGCGGCGGTCGGCCTTTTCGTCTTGCTTGGCGATCCGTGCGAACGGGTTGACCGTCAGCCGGGATGTTTCAAGGCACCAATTCCCGAAGGCGGTCACGGCGGCGACGTGTGCGTTGATCGTCCGCGCCGATATGCCGCCATCGTCGGGTGCGATCTTCGATTGCGTCGATACCCAACGCTCGACGGCCCGGCGGTTCAAGTCCCGTAGCGTCCCGAATCCACAGCCGACCATGATGCGGTCCAAGCTCCGTTTCACGTTGTCCGCGTGAACCTTCGATACACGCGCCTTGCCGCCTTTGCCATGCTTACCGCGCAGGTGCTCGATATATGCGGCGGCGTGTGCGGCGATCGACGTGCTCCGGTGGTCGAGCACCGAATCCTCAGCGGCGGTGGTGATGCCGCTCCGCACCCGGTCGGCCCGTGCCGTCAGTTCGCCGAGCACGGCCTTCGCGGCGTCGAGTGAGCGGCAGCCCGTCGCCGTTTTCACCAGCAGCCCCGAGCCGGTGCGATATTTTGCGGTGAAGGTGCCGGCCACGATCAGCAGCCGCTCGCCGGCGGCGGTGGTCGTCACCTTCGCGGTTTGCTTCCGGCCTTTGCGATCCGTCCAGCGTGCCAGCCGCTCGCCCTTGCGGGTGAATACTTCGGCGTCAGGCGGCAGCGGCTTTGTGAAGGTGGAGCGGTAAACGGTTGCCATAGGTCACTTGCCTTTCCGGGTTGATTCGATCCCGAAGTACGCGGCGAGCTTGTCCGCCAGGTCGAGCCGAAGCGATGCCTCGCCGTCACGGAAGCGCCTTATCGACGCCCGATCTAGCCCGGTGTCGATCGACACGCGGCGCAGGGATTCGGAGTCGGTCAGAGCTTTGCGGAGTAGGTCGGTCATTGTGCGTGCCTTTGTTGCCATGGGTGAAATGTCCCACAGTTTCGCCTCGCCGTCAATCTTTATCTTTGCTTTTCTGTGCGGCGTCGCGTGTGTGCGCACGCCGCTTATGGTCCCTTATGGGATATGTGAAGCCAGCTTCACCAGTGGGACACGCGATTTTGCACCAGTGCGTGTGAAGCCAGCTTCACCAGTGCGGCCCGGCTACGGCGGCACGGGATGAACGCGGTAGACGCTCGCCCCCCGGTTCAAACCTCCACGGTAAACAAGCGTCACCAGCCGCCGGCGACGTAGAGCAGCCAGAGCATCGACCACGGCCCGGCGGCTCAGACCGGCCCGCCGTGCTATGTCACCGGCGCTCGTGCGAGCCGTGCCGTTGCGGGTGTCGCGGTAGAGCGCCAGCCACGCGGCAAGCTCCGCACGGCTCAGCCCCGCCATGCCCGCATCGACAAAGCCGTTGAGCACAGCGAAGCGATCCCGCGTCCGGCCCCGGTGCCGCTTGCCCTTGCTGGCGTCCGCTTCGGTGTGCTCCGGGTGTGTGCGGCGGTCGTCCAGCGGCGGCAGCACAGAGCATCCCGGCAGTATGTGCGGCTCATTGGTCATCGTCGCCGCCTTCCGCCGGCGGCGTCCGGTTCCACAGTGCTGCCAGCGCCGAGCCGAGTTTGCGGCGGTCGGCCTTCGGACGCGGTTCGGCGGCGTCGGCGGCCTCGGGTGTGAAGCTCTGCCGGGCGCGGTCAAACCGCAGCAGCACGTCGCGACATTCACCGTGACGGCTTTTCAGGTGTTTCAGCCGCACTATATCGCCCTCGGCCTCATCGCCGTCCGGGTGAAGGATGAAAGCATCATCGGCCCCAAACTCAAGCTCCGATGATTCGCGGAAGCTCGCCAGATTCAGCCCTTCGCCGGCGTAGCTTGATCGCCCCGCCTTATCCTTCGAGCGCCCGACGGCGCTTATCACGATCACCGCAACGCCGGCGTCGGCGAATTGGCGCAGGTAATCCATTGACCGATTGACGCGGCCCCGGTCGTGTTCGTGGTCCCCGGGCGGTGCGATGCGCTGGATGTAGTCGAGCACCAGCAGCAGCGGCCCGCCGGCGCTCCACGCATCGGCGACGGCGGCGACGTTGCCCAGGTCGAACGGCGGGCGCACAAAGCAGAGACGATCCGCCACGCTCGCCAAGGTGTGCAGCCCTTGGTCGATGCGGTCGGCGTGCTCGGCTTCGAGCTTGCGGTAGCGGATCGCGGTCAGGTCTACACCGCTCAGCCGCGCCAGTTGCCTATCGAGCAGCACCGCCGGCGGCATTTCGATATTGCAGACCAGCGCCCGCAGCGTCGGCGTGAGCCGAAGCGCGTCGAGCACGGCTTGCATCGTGAAGGCGGTCTTGCCGGCCCCCGGTGCGCCGCCGATCAGCGTCACCAGCCCCGGCCCGACTTCGAGCCGTGCAAGCTCGCCGGTGCCGATCGGGTAGAACGTCGGCGGCTTGCCGGTCAGCAGGTCGTCGCGCCAGCCGTCGAGCACGTCGCCGGCGGTCGTGTAGTTTCCGGTGGTCATACCGCACCGCCTTTGCCGACGTGCTCGAAGCCGCACCGAATCTGCCGCTCGACTTCCGCCGGCGTCAGCCCCGAGTCGCGGCCCGGATCGGTCAGCAGTTCCAGCACCAGCGCCAGCGGCGCGGCAAGCTCGGCAAGGTTTGCCGCCGCACTGAATAGCAGCCGGTGCCGATCCCCGGTCGTCGCGCCATCGCGGATAAAGTCGCGGGTGCTCCGGTTGAGCCGTCCCGCCGTGTCGCCGCTCGCAACGCTGGCCCGCCGCTCGGTCACGGCTTCCGCTTCGAGCCTCACAAGCTCAGCAGCGCGGCACCACGCCGCCGGAAGCTCCGCGCCGCACCGCGCATCGCTCGGCGTGTCGAACGGCTCCGGCGTCGCCGCAAGCTCGACGATCCGGCTTCCGCTCAAGCTCAGCAGTTCCTCGACCGTCAGCCGCCGTTTGTGCCGCCCCGTCTTTGGGTGTCGGCTATTGGGTGCGCGGAAGGCGCGCACCTTGTCATAAACGCCGGCGTCGATCACCACGTCGGCGGCCCCGGCCAGTTCCTCAGCGAAGCGCCGCGCGATTCGGTGAAACATCGGCCCCGGCTCCGGCTCGAATCCCGTCAGCGGCAAGCCGACGTGAAACCCCTTCGAGCCGGAGTAGAACGCCAGCAGCGAATCGGCGTCCAGTGCGAACCGCTCACACACTTGCACGCAGAGCGTCGCCGCGTCCCGCCGTGCCGCCTCGACGCCGCCGGCGGCCTCATCGCGGTCCAGGTCGAGCCAGAGCCACAGCGAGCCGCACGGCCCGGCGTAGCCCTTTGTCGTGCCGGTGCCGCTCAGGTGGTCGCGGAAGTCGTCGCCGAAGGTGAACGCCGATAGATACGCTTCACGCTCGACGCCGGCGCGTGTGTCACAAGCGGCGTATGCCGCGAAGGCGGCGCGCCAGTCGATGGCGCGCCGCTCCGCGGTGCAAGGTCCGACGATCCGAAAGCCGTAGGTGCTCATTGTCCCGCCTCCATGGGTGAAGGGGGATCGACCGGCGGCAGCAGCGATCCGTCGCCGGCGGCGTTGCCGTCGTCGAGCGCGTCGGATTGCGTCACCTTCGGTGTCGGCGGTTTCATCGCCGCACCGTCTGATTGCGTTGCCGGCTCCGGCGCGAAGTCGGGATCGGCGGTCGGATCGGTGTCGATGCCGAGCACGGTGAAGCTCTTAACCTTGTTGTGTTCCGTGCCGTCATCCTCTTTGCGGAGTGTGAGCTTCACGGCGCAGCGGATTCCCGGCGGGATCGGCCCTTCGAGTTGGTCGAGCGTCTGGACGCCGATCTTGGCAAGGTCGCGCTTCGCCATCGGCAGCGCCGCCGGCGTCAGCCAGATGTCGTGCCAGAATTGCCGCCCCGTGTGCGCACCGTCGAGCACCCTGAAGGCGAGCTTGTAGCCCGGCGTGCCGGTCTTGGCCTTGCTCAGTTCGCCGGAGATGATGCGAGCGGTGTAGGTGCCGCCCGGCAACGGCTTGAAGTCGCCGGCGGCCTCGGTCGCGGCCCATTGCGAGCGGAGCGAATCGGTCCCGCCGTTGAGAATGTCGGTCAGTCTTTTGCGCGGTGTGTTAGAATCCATGGTCGAGAGTCCTCAGTGAGCCGGCGTTGACGCGCCGGTTTTTTTGTTGGGGTTGGTTTCGGTGAACAGTGAGCCGGGTGTGTCGCACGCTTCGGCGTTGTCCGGGTCCGGCTTGTCGGGATGATCCCGCAGCCACGCGATCGCGGCGGTGCGGTCGAGCAATGCCCAGCGTGTGACGGGTCGAGCGTGTCCGATGGCGCGGCACGTTTTGGCGAAGCCGTCGGCACGGATGATCCGCGCCCGCGCCAGCGGCCCCGGCACCGCGCCCAGGCACACGGGATCGATGCCGGCGGGAAGCTCGACGCCGGCCCGCACGTCGTCGGCGCTTGCCGTGTCGCGGGTCAGCAGAGCGTCGAGCAGCGCCCGCCGGCCTCGAAGGATGATTGCTTCGCGGTGTGCTTCGAGCACGGCATGCGCGCCGAGCTTGCGGCGCTCGCCATCGGCCCGCCCGTTGAAGTTGGGTAACGCAATCACGCGCCACCGCCTTTCACGGATCGCACCGCAGAGCAGCCGCCGGCGATCCATGCGCGAAGCTCGACGGCGCGCCACCGCACCAGCGATCCGAGCCGCAGCGGGCGCGGTAATTTGCCGGCGTCGGCCATGCGGTAGACGTGGCGCGGCGAGCAATCGAGCATCGCGGCCACGGTGGTAACGTCGAGCAGCTCAGCCGTTGCACGATCCGGCCCGGCGATGCGCTCGCCGGCGGCGTTATTCAAGGTGGTCGTCATGTGACGGCCCTCGCAGCGGGTCGGCGTCGGCGGTGTGCCTACGTTCGTCCGCTCCGAGAATCTGAAAGGACGAAATGACACGAAAAGGGTTTGTCACGAAGAACGTGACAGCGTGCGCAGCGAATCGCCTCGAATTGCCGCAGCAAGTCAGCAACTACATTTCTTCGTGACAAACCGATGCCGCACGATGGGTGTGAGCCTCGGTATTTATTTTTGTCGGCGGCGTTGTTGGGAGCACCAATTCACGGCCTTTTCGAGATACCGCAAGCCGTACTCACTCTGGCGTTGACAAAATACCTTCATGGTTTCGCCGGAATCTTTTGCTTTGTTCCACGCCTTCACTGCCGCCAGCCGCTTGTTTTGTTCCTTCGCGCTCAGCCCCGGACGCCCGCCTTTTCGCTTCGGCTTCGCGATTGTTTTCGGCGGTGTCGCCCCGGCCCCGGCCTCAGCAGCCGCCGGCGGTGCCGCCCGCAGCCCCATCGCTGCGTCTTGTAGTTGGACCTTCACCGCCGGCCATAGCGCCCATACAGCCGCGGGTCCGCCCCCGCCGTCCGCAGCGTTCATCACGCCGAGTAATCCCTTCACGTCGATGTCGAAGCCGCGCAACGGCCCGGTGAGTTGACGGCCTATGCGGAGCAAGTCGCCATACGCTTGTTGGTACCTCTCATCCGTCGCGATTGTTCTTTCTGTATCCGCGTCCGTGAGAATCTCGCCCTTCTTAGCGCGGCTCAGGTTGGTGCCGGCTTGGATGTTCAGCAGATTGTTCCACGAAAAATAGTTCCCGACGTGCTTGATAAATTGGTCGATCAGGTTCGCCGCTTCGTTTTTCGTCACGGCATGAGCAGCCGCCGGCGTCTTTACACTTACCGCAGAGCCGCGCCGTCGGTCCACGTCGGCTTTGAGAATCTTGTAGACCTGCCCAGGTGTCAGATCGCCGGCTTGTTTTGCAGTCATCCCGTGCTCGGCGCACAGATAGGCGGTCAAGCCGTTAAAGTCGCCGCGCTTGTCAACGCTTTTAATTTCGAGTTCATCGCACACATAGATCAATTTCGCCGTGAAGGTGTCCGCGTTGTCGGCCATCTTCGGCAAGAGTTCGCGAACGTGTTGCGCCGCTTTGAGCTTCGCCATGATTCGACCTTTCAAAAGCTCGGGCGGCGAGCGGGCGATGCGTCAAGGTCGATCGACGCAGCGCCCGGCCCGCCTTCCGCCGGGGATCAGCCGGCGGCCCGATTGCGTGATTTTACCAACAGTCCCGAAGCTAACCCACTTAGCTCAAATTTGCGGGCGCGTCTTTCATGGCGGCGGGATGGTCTAGGTGGGTGAGCGCGTGAAGGATTTTGATGCCCCCCCGGGTCGGTGCGTCATTCGTCAAAAGCCAGCGTCATCACTTTCGATTCGCCAGCGTCGCCCGATTCGGCGATCGGCGAAGGTGGCACGGCTCGCCCGATGATGCGGTCGAGCAGTTCCTTGATCGCGGCCAAGTTGCCAGCCCTCGCTTGATCGACAAGCTCGCCGATGATTACCCGCAGGTCGTCCTCGGTCACGGCTTCGAGCATTGCGGCCCGCAGAGCGGCGACGCGGCGAGCGTGCGGGTTGCCGGGTCCGCCGGCGTTGCCCTTGGCGAAGGTGCCATCGGGTGAGCGTCCGCCGTTGGGTCCGTTTGTTGACGGTTGAGCGTTCATCGTTTCGCCCCCTTCGCGGCGGTCGCTTCGGCTTGCGACGCCAGCAGGCGGCGGACGGCCTCGGCCCGTTCGGCGTCGGTCAGCGGCAGCCGTGTGAGCATCAGCAGAGCCTCGGCGAAGCGTCCGCCGTGCTCGGTTTCCGGTAAACTGGTACAAGCATTGGTACAAGCGTTCGCGGTGCCGTTTGTAACGGCTTGCGAATGCGCCGCTTCCATGCGGCCCCCGCAGCTTTGCAAGCTAGGGGTTGCCGGTTCGATCCCGGTCGGCTCCATTTGATACAGAAGTACTCGGTGTTCTGGATCGCCTCGGTCACTCGTAATGGACGTCTGGCGTGATGAGCAGGCGTTTCGCCCCACGGTTCCCGCCATCGAGCGCATGAAAAACCCGGCATCGCGCCGGGACTTGGTGGTGTAGTCCGGATGTCCATAGTCGTGAATCACGCCCTGCGGCGGCGCAGCCCCATGAAACCCATCAGAGCCAGGCCAGCCGGCAGCGCCGCCGGCGCGGGGAGAACCTCGACGGTGAAGCCCGGGCGCGTATCGTTGTTGTACATCTGCCAACTCCCGATGTCGGAGAACAAGATCCCTGTGGAGCCCAAATCTCCAGCGGAGTTGGTGTACCAGTTGACGACCTGGCCTGTCTGCACCGGCGCTTCGGCCTGAAGCCAATAGCGTGTGCCGGCAACCAGGTCGGGGGCATTGACGATCGGCACGCTTCCGTTTCCAGCATGGAAGACGCTTCCCAGAACGACACTCAGGCGGTTCTGGAAAGTCTGGCTCCAAAGTACGGTGCCGGGTTCATTGGCGTTGTCGGCCAGCAGCGACAAAGTGAACGTGTTCTGGCCGCTCTCGAGAACCAGGGCCGCCCAGATGGCTGAGAGCTTTCCGCTATGCGTGGGCGTGAAATCGGTCGCACAGATCGCGGTGACATCCAGGCCCGGATCCGGAAAATACACGGTGCCGACCCAGTTGCCGTAAGGTTCATATCCCGAGCCGAGGTTGTCGAAGACGACCGTGCCCGCATCCACTTGCGCTGCCGAGAGCGTGGCCAAAGCCACCACCAGACAAGTTGCCAAATCTTTGATTGTCATGTTCAGTTCCCTTTGAAGAGTTGGTCTGCAGAGTATGTGCCTTCCGATGGTGGGCGACGATGGGGGCAATTTCCGATCCTTTACTGGAAAACACCTGAGCGGCGCCTAGGGGAATTGCGGGTGGCGGAGGCGTGTGAGTGTCCGCAGAACCTCGGCGAGGCATCCGACGTGTTCCGTTTCCGGTAAAATGGTGCGATCATCGGCACAGGCATTCGCGGCGCCGACCGTAGCGGCACTGCGAATTCGCCGCTTGCGTGCGGCCCTCGCACCTTTGCAAGCCGGTGTTGCCGGTTCGATCACGATCGGCCCATACATGTCCGCCCGTGTCTCATTGTTCGCGATGATGGGTTGTGTGCTGGCCTGTGGCGTAGCCAGAGCGGCCGAAGCGCCGCTCAGTGACGCCGACAGGCAGCAACTCGAAGCGCTGGGCCGCGAATTTCCCAGCGGGACTTCACTGCGTGTAACGCCGCATTTCCTGATTGTCTACGATGTGCCCGATGCGTTTGTCAGCAGCCGCGTTCGGCTGCTGGAGATGGTGCGCACCGCATTCTTCAATCAGTTCACGCGCGACGGTTTCGATCCCAAGCCGCCCGCGAATCGGCTCGTCTGCATCCTCTTCAAGAATTACACCGACTACATCGCCTACTCGCAGCGGACCGGGGCGGTCGGCGTCTCTGGCACCGGCGGCTACTACGCTGCGAACACCAATCGCATCGCCATCTTCGACAACCGCAGCAATCCGAATCTCGCGGAGATCGGCGTGGACATGGAACTATTGAGCCGCACGATCGCGGAGCTTGATAACACGATCGAACAGGCGGGCCGCGACGGGGATGCGCAGCGCGTCGCCACGCTGCGCAACCAGCGCGGCGATGTGGCACAGAAGCTGATTGAACTGCATCGCCGGCATTCCACTTCAGCGGGGTTGAGCGACATCGCGCAGACGTTTCATGAGGCGACGCATCAGTTCGCGTTCAACAGCGGTGTGCAGCGGCGGGGTGTGGTGTATCCGCTGTGGCTCAGCGAAGGCCTGGCCACGAGTTTCGAGACTATCAACCCCGCGGTGCAGTTCGGCCCGGGAGAGCGGAACCCGAATCGTCAGCAGCGGCTGACGGCGATCGGCAAACGCAGGGCATTCGCGCCGCTGCGTGAGCTGATCGCGCTCACGGAGTTGAACGACGCGACGATGGACCGAAAGCTCGATGTGTATGCCGAGTCGTGGAGCCTCTTCCAATATCTCTACACGAAGCGGCTCGCGGCGTTGCGGACGTATCTGCAGCAGCAGGGCGAGCGCAACGGTCCCGTCGATGTGGCGACGATGCTGCGCGATTTCGAGGCGGCGTTCGGGCCGGTGGCCGAGGTGGAAAACGGTTGGCGCGATTATGTGGCGGCGTTGAAGCCGTGATTTTGGGAAAGCGATTGACACTCGCCTCGCTCATGCCCTACACTTCCGAGTGTATGGCAATGTTCGCCGCAAAAGCTTGTTGTCTCTTTATGACCGGGGCGGGGCCTGTTCAGGCTGCCCGGGTCGCCTGTTGTCGGTAAGCGGCGTCCCGGCTCCGATCTCCACACAAAACAGAATCTCCGCTCCTCGCTCGTTTTCGCCCCCGCTCGGCTTGCGGCCAGCCCGCGAAAATGCCCCTCAAAAACGCTCCAAAAATCGCATAAACATGCTAACATGACGGGCTTGGAATCGACCGGCTCATCGACCCGCTGAAACGCACCGTATCGCACCGCAAACGCCAACTGACTCGAGGAACCTCGACATGACCGCCGCCTCCTGGAAGCAGCAGCTCAAAGACAAGATGCCCGAAAAGCTCATCGGCGAGATCGACGCCTTTGAGGCCCAGATGGAGCTCCGCAAGCAAGGCAAGATCGACGAGAAAGTCTTCGCCGAGACCCGTCTCCGCCGCGGCGCGTACGGCCAGCGTTACGACAACGGCCAGCGCCACGACGGCGCCAAGACGCAGGCGCTGCCCTATCCCGCTGTGCCCACCAAGGGCCACGAGACCGTGTGGGATGCGCCCGGCATGTGCCGCATCAAGATCCCGTTCGGCGGTCTGACCTGCGAGCAGCTCGATGTGCTGGCCGACTGCGCCGATGAATACTCCGATTGCATCCTGCACATCACGACGCGTCAGGATGTCCAGCTTCACTACGTGCACATCAACGACACGCCGGACATGATGCGCCGCCTCGCCGCCGTCGGCATCACGACGCGCGAGGCGTGCGGCAACAGCGTGCGCAACATCACCGGCTGCCCGCTGGCCGGTGTCTGCCGCACGGAGACGTTCGACTTCTCGCCCTATGCGAAAGCGCTGATGGAATTCCTGCTCGGCCATCCCGATGTGCAGGACTTCGGCCGCAAGTTCAAGCCCGCATTCAGCGGCTGCGAGCACGAGGCCTGCGGCCTGCTGAACATGCACGACTCGGGCTACCTCACGAAGATGAAGGACGGCAAGCGCGGCTTCGCGTTCTACGTCGGCGGGGGCCTGGGCGCTGTGCCGATGGATGCGCAGATCCTCACCGACTTCTGCCCCGAAGAGGAATTGCTGCCGCTGACGCAGGCCGTCGCCCGCGTCTTTGCACGCCTCGGCGAGAAGAAGAACCGCAACAAGGCCCGCGTGAAGTTCCTCGTCGCCAAGCTGGGCATTGAGGAGTTCCGCAAGCTCGTGTTCGAGGAACGCAAGACGCTGCCGCACGATGAGCGCTGGACATCCTTCCTGAAAGACATTCCGAACTACAAAGAGACGCCGATCAAGAATGCGGTGTCGCTGAAGATCTCCGCCAATGCTCCCGAGGGCTTCGAGGCGTGGCACCGCAGCAACGTTTACGCCCAGAAACAGGCCGGTTACGCCGTAGCGACGATCACGCTGCCGCTCGGCGACATCACCAGCGATCAGTCGCGCAAGCTCGCAGACATCGCCCGCAAGTACACCGGTGACACGCTCCGCACGACCGTCGAGCAGAACCTCGTGCTCCGCTACATCAGCGAGGCGGACCTGCCCGCGGTGTACGGCGAACTCAAGAAGATCGGCCTGGCCCAGGCCGGCGCGGGGACGATCCTCGACGTCGTCTCGTGCCCCGGCACCGACACATGCAAGCTGGGCATCGCTTCATCGCGCGGCCTTGCCGGTGAGCTTCGCACACGCCTGCTGGCCAAGCGCGAACAGTACCCCGATGCGGTGCGCAACCTGCGCGTGAAGATGTCCGGCTGCTTTAATAGCTGCGGCCAGCATCACGTCGCGGAGATCGGCTTCTATGGCAACAGCCGCAAGATCGGCAACCGCACCGTGCCGCACTTCCAGGTGGTGCTCGGCGGTCAGTGGACCGAAAACGGCGGCAGCTACGGCATGGCCTCGGGCTCGGTGCCCAGCAAGGCCGTTCCCGCCGTGCTCGAGACGATCACCAGCCGCTTCGTCGCGGAGCGCAACGGTGATGAGAGCTTCCAGGCGTGGATCGAGCGCCTCGGCAAGAAGGGCGTGCGCTCCATGCTTGAGCCCTTCATGAAGGTGCCCGACTACACCGAAGACCCCGGCTTCTACACCGACTGGGGCGACCCGCGTGAGTACACGATCGGCGACATGGGCGTCGGCGAATGCGCCGGCGAGATGGTGTCGCTGTTCAACATCGAAATTCTCAGGGCAGAGGGCGAACTCTTCGAGGCGCAGGTCGCCATCGACGAGGGCGACTTCAAGAAGGCCGACGCGATGGCGTATCAGGCGATGCTCTCGGCGGCGCGGGCGCTGACGCGCACGAAGTTTATCGACGTGAGCTTCGATGCCAATGACATCGTCAAGCAGTTCCGGGAGCGCTTCGTCGATACGAAGATCTTCTGGGACAAGTACGCCAACTCGAAGTTTGCTGAATACCTCTTCACGCGTCACGAGCACGCGCCGGCGAATGTGGACCGCAACAAGGCCAAGCACCTCTGCGAAGAGGCGTCGCTCTTCATCGAGGCGTGCCACGCCGCGGACCAGAAGGGCTCCGCCGAAGCTCCCGCTCCTGTCAAAATCTGAAACCGTTAATCCGAGATCAACATGCAACCGCATCGCATCGCAGTCAAAGTATTCGCCAACGCCGCGCCGGGCCTCGACCTCGCGCCCGTCACACCCATCTTCCACCAGTGGATCCGCGACCACGTACTGGGCGGCCTCCTCATCGACGTCGCCGATTACAAGCACGTGCCGGATGGCCCGGGCATCGTGATCATCGGTCACGAGGGCGACTACGGTCTGGACAGCGGCGGGGGACGCCTGGGCATGCTGCACACCCGCAAGCGCGGCTTCGCCGACGGCGCGGGGCTCAGCGATTGCGTGCGTGACACACTCCGCGAGACGCTCATCGCCGCTGAAAAATTGCAGGCCGAGAAGACACTGGCCGGCAAGCTGCAGTTCGGCGTGAGCGACATCGAGGTCGCGATCCAGGATCGCCGCCAGGCCGCCAACACCGAAGCGAACTTCGCGGCTCTCCGCGGAGATGTTGAAGCCGTGCTCGCCGAGTTCTACGGCTCGCCGGTCAAGACCGAACGTGCGTCCATGGATGCACGCAACCCGCTGACGTTCCGCGTGACCGGCGGTCAGGGCGATCTCGCCAAGCTGCTCAGCCGCGCCGCCGTCGGCGCCTCGCGGTAATCAGGAGCGGGGATCCAACCATGGACAGCATGGCGACCATCCCGACGATGAGTAATACCACACCGAGCACCGTGCGCGGAGCTGCATCTCCGGCCGTCGATCAGCGCCACCGCCTGATCGAACTTGTTGGCAACACGCCGCTGATCGAACTCAAGGCGATCGCCGCGGAGTTCGCGCCAGTGCGCATCTTCGCCAAGGCCGAGTGGTTCAACCCCGGCGGGTCCGTGAAGGATCGCGCGGCCCTGAACATGATCCTCCGCGGTGAACGTGAGGGGAAACTCACACCCGACAAGACGCTCATCGATGCCACCAGCGGCAACACAGGCATCGCCTACGCCATGTTCGGCGCGGCGCTCGGCTACCGTGTGAAGCTGACTCTGCCGAACTCCGCCGGCAAGCTGCACCAGCGCATCCTTCGCGCTTACGGCGCAGAACTGGTAATGACGCCCGCGAGCAAGGGCTCCGACGGCGCGATCGAAGAGGCGATACGGATTTACTCCGCGGACCCCGGCCAATATTTCTATCCCGATCAGTACAACAACGATGCCAACTGGCAGGCCCATTTCAACGGCACCGCCGTCGAGATCCTGCAGCAGACCCAGCGCGAGATCACGCACTTCGTCGCGGGCCTCGGCACGAGCGGCACGTTCACCGGCACGACGCGCCGCCTCAAGCAGGAGTTGCCGCACGTCAAATGCATCTCCGTCCAGCCCGACACGCCGCTGCACGCCCTCGAGGGCTGGAAGCACATGGCGACGTCGATCAAGCCCGGCTTCTACGATGAATCGCTCGCCGATGAGAATCGCGAGATCACGACCGAAGCGGCGTTCGAGATGATGAAGCGCGTCGCGCGGCTCGAGGGCCTGCTCATCAGCCCGTCGGCCGGCGCAGCGCTGGCTGCGGCGTGCGACGTGGCGCGTGAACTGAGCGAAGGAACGGTCGTCACCGTCTTCGCCGACAACGCCAGCAAATACCTCGACCACACGTTCCAGAACGTCTGAGCCACGCCATGCCGGAACTGCAGATCACAACCGAGCAGCTCGATGCGATGAAGGCCCACGCCGAGCGCATCTATCCGCACGAGTGCTGCGGGTTCCTGCTCGGGCCTTCGCTGTGGCAGGTCGCCGCCGCCATCCCCGCGGCCAACGACCGCGGCGAAGAGGAGCGGCACAACCGCTTCGTCATCACGCCCGAAGCGTCGCTCCGGGCCGAGAAGGAAGCGCGGCGTCGCGGCCTGACGATCGTCGGCCACTACCACTCGCACCCCGATTGCCCGGCCCGGCCCTCATCGGGCTTCGCCGAGAGCGACCTGGAGAGCGCGACCTGGCCCGGCTACGCCTTCGCGATCGTCTCGGTGATGCAGGCGAAGGCGGCGAACGTGACCTGCTGGAATCTGGCCGAGGATCGCACAACCTTTGACCCCGTCCCTATACTGATGGTTCCGGCAAACGCCGGTTGAAACTCAGGAGCTTCTCGATGTCTGTCACCGTGATGATCCCCACCGCGCTTCGCACCTACGCCGATGGCGCCGAAAAAGTGCAGCTCGACGGCGCGAGCGTCGGCGATGTGCTCAAAGCGCTCGCCGCGAAATACCCGAAGCTCACCGCGCACCTCTTCTCGGCCACCGGCGAGCTGCGCAGCTTCGTCAACGTCTTCGTCAACGATGAGAACATCCGCGACAAGCAGCAGGGGGCCACGCTCGTCAAGGCCGGCGATGAACTGGCGATCGTTCCCGCTGTCGCCGGCGGCAATCCGGTCGTGACGCAGCCGCCCGTCGAGCTGTCCAATGAAGAGGTGCAGCGTTACAGCCGGCACCTGATCCTGCCCGAGGTGGGCATGGACGGCCAGAAGAAGCTCAAGGCCGCGAGCATTTTGCTCATCGGCACCGGCGGGCTCGGCGCGCCGCTGGGCATGTACCTCGCCGCGGCGGGAATCGGCCGGCTGGGCCTCGTCGATTTCGACGTCGTCGATTTCTCGAACCTCCAGCGCCAGGTCATCCACGGCACATCGAGCGTCGGCAAGCCCAAGATCAAGAGCGCCGAGGCCCGGATCAAGGACATCAACCCGAACGTGAAACTCGACCTCTACGAGGAAGCCTTCACGAGCGAAAATGCATTCCGCATCGCCAAGGATTACGACATCATCATCGACGGCACGGACAATTTCCCGACGCGTTACCTCGTCAACGACGTCTCCGTCATGCTCAAGAAGCCCAACGTGTACGGCGCGATCTTCCGCTTTGACGGGCAGGCTTCGGTGTTCGCGTATCAGGGCGGGCCTTGCTACCGCTGCCTCTATCCCGAGCCGCCGGACCCGGGCCTCGTGCCGAGCTGCGCGGAGGGCGGTGTGCTGGGCGTGCTACCGGGCATCATCGGTCTTATCCAGGCGACGGAGGCGATCAAGATCATCCTCGGCCAGGGCACCACGCTCTCGGGCCGGCTGATGATGTTCGACGCGCTGGCGATGAAGTTCCGCGAGATGAAGATCCGGCGAGACCCGCAGTGCCCGATCTGCGGCGACAATCCGACGATCAAGGAGCTCATCGACTACAACCAGTTCTGCGGGACGCCGTCGGTCGAGAAGAGCGTGGAGCACGAATCGAAGCTGCCCAAGCAGAGCAACTGGGACATCACGACCCATGACCTCAAGAAGCTGATGGACTCGAAGGCGAAGTTCGAGCTGATCGACTGCCGCGAGCCGCACGAGTATCAGATATGCAATCTCGGTGGGAAGCTGATCCCGCTCGGCACGCTGGGTGGCCGGCTCGGCGAGCTTGATAAGGATGCGCACATCGTGGTGCACTGCCGCAGCGGCGGGCGCTCGGCGAAGGCCGTGAATGCGATGCGCGAAGCGGGCTTCAAAAACGCGTGGAACCTCCAGGGCGGCGTGCTGCACTGGGCGGACACGATTGACCCGAGCATGCCGAAGTATTGAAAGGATTTGCCATGGGAACCTGCGTTCGTCAGATTGATCAGGGCGCGTTTGAAGCCGAAGTGCTTCAGCACAGCGGCACCGTGCTCGTCGACTTTTTTACACCCGAGTGTGGCCCGTGCAAGATGATCGCGCCGACGCTCGAGCAATTATGCTCTTCACGGGATGGTGTCGTGAAGATCGTAAAAATTGATGCGTCGGAAAACTTTGATCTTGGGGTGCAATACGGTATCCGGGCCGTGCCGACGTTGATCCTCTTCAAAGGCGGCCAGAGGATCGGCGCGCGCACGGGCCTGCTCTCCAAGACTCAGCTCGATGCGTGGATTGACCAGACTCTCGCGGCATGATTCAATTCATCCAAGAACTTCATTCGTAGGAGCTTTCAAATGGCACTCCGACTTGGCGACGTCGCACCCGACTTCGAAGCCGACACGACCGCGGGCCCCATCAAGTTTCACGAATGGCTCGGCAGCGGCTGGGGCATCCTGTTCTCGCACCCCGCCGATTACACACCGGTCTGCACGACCGAGTTGGGGCTCGCCGCGAAGCTCAAGGGCGAGTTCGACAAGCGTGGCGTCAAGATGATCGCCATCAGCGTCGATCCGCTCGAGTCGCACAAGAGCTGGATCGCGGACATCAACGAGACGCAGCACTGCAACGTGACCTACCCGCTGATCGCCGACCCGGACCGCAAGGTCGCGCTGCTCTACGACATGATCCACCCCAACGCCAGCGAGAAGGCGACGGTGCGCAGCGTGTTCATCATCGGGCCCGACAAGAAGATCAAACTGACGCTCACCTACCCCGCGAGCACGGGTCGCAACTTCGATGAACTGCTCCGCGTGATCGACTCGCTGCAGCTGACCGCGAAGCACAAGCTCGCGACGCCCGGCAACTGGAAAGTCGGCGAGGACGCGATCATCGTCCCGGCGGTCAAGGATGATGAAGCGGCGAAACTGTTCCCCGGGTACCGCACGGTCAAGCCCTATCTGCGCTACACGAAGGCTCCGGGCAATTGATTTTTCGCCGCAAGCGGTGGAGCGGAAAACCGTTGACCCGTTTGGCACAATTGGGTATACTTCTGCGGCTCGACAAGTGAATAGCTATCGCATCTTCTTATCAAGAGCGGCGGAGGGACTGGCCCTGTGAAGCCGCGGCAACCGACCTTTGTGGCTGGAAATCCCGTGAAAACGGCGGATTTCGGTGGCAAGGGGGGCAGGTGCTAACTCCAGCCTCGCAACCGGTTAAACGGTGGCGGGGGCAGATAAGGGGGAAAGGCCTTCTCACCGCTATAGACGAAGCCTCCTCTGGTTTGCCCCCTCCCGATTTGGGATGAGGCGGACCACGGGAGGCTTTTTTCATGGACTTCATCGGCACTGAAGTGCCTAGGCCTCGCGCTCTAAAATTCTGACCTCTGACCTCTGACCTCTGAATCAAGGGATTCGACCGATGACAACGACCAAGACTTTCTTCAAGGGCCTCAAGTGTCGCGAGTGCGGCACGGCTTACCCCGCCGACGTGCGCTACGTCTGCAGCGAGTGCTTCGGACCGCTCGAAGTCGACTACGACTACGATGCGATCCATCGCGTGCTCAGCCGCAAGGTCATCGAGTCGCGTGGCAAGAACATGTGGCGCTACCGTGAGCTTCTGCCGATCGCCGGCGAGCCGACGGTGGGCCGCGACGTCGGCTTCACGCCGCTGGTCAAGGCGGACCGCCTGGCCAAGGCGCTGGGCGTCGGCGAGTGCTACGTGAAGAACGACACGGTCAACTATCCGACGCTGAGCTTCAAGGATCGCGTGGTGAGCGTGGCACTGACGCGCGCCCGTGAACTGGGCCACGAGATCGTCGGCTGCGCGAGCACCGGCAATCTCGCCAACTCCGTCGCCGCCAACGCCGCCGCCGCGGGCATGACGAGCTACGTGATCATTCCCGCCGACCTCGAGGTCGGCAAGATCATCGGCTCGCTGATCTACGGGGCGCACGTCGTGGGCGTCGAGGGCACGTATGACCAGGTCAACCGCCTGTGCGCCGAGATCGCCGGCCGGTATGGCTGGGCCTTTGTGAACGTGAACCTCCGGCCCTATTACGCCGAGGGCTCCAAGAGCATGGGCTACGAGATCGCCGAGCAACTCGGCTGGAAGCTGCCCGATCAGATCGTCAGCCCGATGGCCGGTGCGTCGCTGATCACGAAGCTCAAGAAGAGCTTTGATGAGTTGACGAAACTCGGCCTCGTCGAGAGCCACGCCACGAAATTCTTCGGGGCACAGGCTGCGGGCTGCAGCCCGGTCGTCAACATGGTTCAGAGCGGCGCCGACTGGATCAAGCCGATCCGCACGCCGAACACGATCGTCAAGAGCCTGGCGATCGGCGATCCGGCCGACGGCGTGTACGCCGCGGGCGTGATGAAGAGCACCGGCGGCTACGGCGAGAATCCGACGGACGAAGAGACGATCGCCGGGATCCGTCTGCTCGCCGAGTGCGAGGGCATCTTCGCGGAGACGGCCGGCGGTGTCACCGTCGCGGCGGCCAAGCGGCTCGTCAAGTCCGGCCACATCGACAAGAACGGCTCGCTCGTGCTCTGCATCACCGGCCACGGCCTCAAGACCAAGGAGGCCATCGAGGGCGAGTTCAAGGCGATCAGCAAGATCAAGCCGACGCTCGCGAGCTTCGACTCCGTGATGCAGGAACTGCCGACGCCGCCGACGATCGTCACCGCCCGCGCGGCCGTGCCGGTGTGATGCGAAACCGAATCTGAAATCTGAAACACGCTATCGAGGATCCCACCATGCCCGTCACCGTCCGCATCCCGACTCCGCTCCGCAACCTCACGAAGAACCAGGAAACCGTCGCCGCTAGCGGCGCGACCGTTAAGGCTGTGCTCGACCAGGTGCAGACCGAGTTCCCCGGCCTCAAGGAACGCCTCTGCGACGCCAACGGCACGCTCCGCCGTTTCGTCAACGTGTTCCTCAATGGCGAGGACATCCGCTTCGCCAACGGCCCCGAGACGCCAGTCAAGGACGGCGACGAGTTGTCGATCATCCCCGCCATCGCCGGCGGGTAAACAGCGGAAAACGCCGCGAATAATTGACGTTTCCGCCCATGAGCACTACCATGCTTCGCATGAATCTCACACGCACGCCGCTGATGGATCCGATGGCTCCGGTGGGCTGTTGTTGCCGCCGTTGACCTGAGCGTGGCGCGCGTTGGTTCCCATTTCCCCGTTTCCCCACCCCGCAATCTTTGCGCGTCGAAATGTCACCCGATCCTTCCGCGTCCCGAGATTGACCGACCATGACGACCGCCGAAGCCATTGACGTTGACCAGATCGTGCGCGAGCTCGAAGTCGCTGCCGAGAAGCTGGAGTCCGCGCCGCCACAGGAGATTCTCGCCTGGGCCATCGACCGCTTCAGCCCCGGCGTCGTCCTCGCCTGCTCCTTCGGGCTCCAATCCGTCGCCTGCATCGACATGCTCCACCAGGCCGGCCTGCTGCGGAAGATCGAGGTCTTCTACGGCGACACCGGCGTGCTCTTTCCGCAGACGCACCAGACCCGCCTCCGCATCCAGGCGAAGTACGGTTTCCGCGCCACGCGCGTCGCGCCCGAGCTCTCCTGGGAGCAGCAGCAGGCGCAGTACGGCGGGCACCTCTTCGAGCGCGGGCTCGAGGGCGTCAATCAGTGCTGCAAGATCCGCAAGAACATCCCCACGAAGAATTATCTGGCGGGCAAGAGCGCATGGATCACCGGCCTCCGCCGCTCGCATGCGAAAACGCGCGCCGATGTGCCGGTCGTGATGTGGGACCACAAGCACAACGTCGCGAAGATCAATCCCGTCGCCGCATTCGATGACGCGACGATGTGGGCCTACATCCGCGCCAATGATGTGCCGTACAACCCGCTCTACGATCAGGGCTACCCGAGCATCGGATGCAACACGCCCATCTGCACGCGCCCCGTCAAGCCCGGCGAAGACCCGCGCTCCGGCCGGTGGGGCGGCATGAAAGCCGAGTGCGGAATCCACATGGACGGCAAAGTCATCAAGTCGCTCGATGCGTCGCAGCTGTGATCGTCTTTAATTATTTAGTCGGCGAGCTCGCTCGCCGCATCGGACGCCGAGCAAGCTCGGCGGCTAAATATCGCGCGCTTTACGCATACCCCAGTTTCTTCAAATCATCCTCTTCAAGCCCGAAGTGGTGCCCGATCTCGTGCAGCACCGTGATGCGGATCTGCTTCTTGAGTTCGTCCTCATCGACGTAGCCCTCATCGTCCATCGAGAGCGTGAGCAGGCCCTCGCGAAATAAATAAATCGCCTCGGGCATCACACCCGAGTGGCCCGTGCCGCGCTCGGTCAGCGGCACGCCGTCGTGCAGGCCGCACAGCTCGTCGATGTATTCGATGTCCATCGCCTCCAGCACATCCTGGGACGGATAATCCTCGACAATCAGCGGCACTTCTTCGAGCAATTCGCGGATCTGCGGCGGCATCTCCGCCATCACATCGTCAAACAACCCGTCAAAAAGCCGCCGCTCTTCACTGTTGACGGGATCGGGCTCGGGCTGTGGCTCGGGGCTGGGAATCATTTGGGACGGTGACCACCGCCGCCGCCACCGCCACCACCGCCGCCAGGGGGACGCCCGCCGCCCGGTGCCGGCTTGGGCGTGTTGCCGCCGCCGTTGTTACCGCCGCCCCCATTGTTATTGCCACCGCCGCCGCCGCCACCAAAACCGCGACCGCCGCCGCCGTTCACGTTCCCATTGTTTCCCGCACTATTCGCCGGCTTATTCGCGTCCGCCTCGGCCGGCTTCTCGACAACCGGGTAATCCACGCTCGTCGGCCCGATCACCTCGATCGCCTTGCCCTCTGCCATGCCCTTGACGCCGATCAGGATGTACGCCGTGTGCGCCGGCTGGCCGCTCAGGCCCGTCTTCGCGCCGATCTGCCCCAGCGCCGTCTGCGCTGCGTCCGTGAAATTCTGCATCGGCTCGTCGCACGCCGCGATCACCACGTACGCATCACGGGGCAGGTCGCCGATCGCCTTCGCAAAACGCTCCGACGCATCCTTGCTGGCGTATGTGTCGAACACTTCGCTGAGCACGATCTTGCCTTTGTGCCACGCCACCACGTTGAGCCCGCGCCGATTCGCCTTGTTCTTGTCACGGTCGAATCCCTTGCCCTCGACGATCACCTTCGACTCCACCGCGATCCGCACATCGTTACCGTGATCCAGCCCCGCCGAGTGCACCTTCAACCGCTTGCTGAACTGCGCGAAGCTCTCGACCGCTCGCGGCTGGGACGTCCCGAGCTTCGCGATCAGGTCATCAATGTTCTTGATCGCAAATTCCACGCGCGGCTTCTGCGCTGCATCCTTATCCGGTGACGTCGAAGTCAGGAACGCGTTGTAATACCCCTGCGCCCGCTGCAGCATCTTGATGCGCGAGCCGACCGATGTCTTCTCGCTCAGCCCTCGGTACCAGTCGCCCAGCGTGAGCATCTGCGCCGGCTCCAACTGCGTCGCATCGACCGCCGCGAGCTTCACGGAGCTGATCAGCGTCGCGTCGTCCGCGACGAACGTGTAAAGCATTGCCGTCGCAGGGTCGTCGAGTTCGGTGATGCACAGCAGCAGCAGGCTGTTGCCCGCCGCGTGATCATCGGGCTTGGCCTTGATCTGGGCCTTGAGCGATTCCATCTGCTTCTGTACGACCGCCTGGCTCCGGCAATCCTCCAGGCCCGTGCGGATCACATCCTGCTTCATCGAGTGCGTCGCCGCCGCGATCGGCTGGGCGCGCCGGTAGATCTCGATCGCCCCGATCAGATCGTGTGAAGCCACCTGCGCCTCGGCCGCGGCGACCATCGCATCGACCAGCGCATCGCCCGCATCGTTCTTCGCCGTGCCTCGCGCGATGGTGTACGCCTTCTGTAGCACCGCGATGATCTTGACGTGTGCCGCCTCCGCCTGTTCGGGCTTCAGCTCGATCTGCAGCTTCCCCGCCTCGACCGCGGTCGCCGTCCCTTCCGGGAACCGCGCCGCCAGGTCGTACGCCTTGGCCGCGTAAAACGCCCGTGTCTCGATGTCCGCATCCGTCTCGCGCCCCGCTTTGAGCAGCACCTGCGCCAGCGACACATCATCCGTCCCGCCCGGCGACTGCAATGCTTTCGTCTCGTCAGCGCCGAAGAGCTTCTGATAGGTCTGCTGCGCATCATCAGCGTGAGCGATTCCCGTGCAGAGGCCCGCCAAGAGCGCAGCCGCGTAAATGCGATGTGTTCGTATCATTGGTCTCAATTGTAGCGTGAGCGAGGGGGCTAGGGGTTGGGGGCTAGGTGTTAGGGAAAGACAGGGGATAAAGGAATCACGCTCGCCGCACCCTGTCTTGTTCCTATTCCGTCCTGAACCCCGAACCCTGAACCCACAAGCCATCCAGAGCGCTAAGCCGCAAGCGGCAAACCACGCATCCGCACACGGAATCCCCTATACTTTCTCCCCACTTATGCCCATCGTCCCGCTCCAGAAGCTCATCGTCTCCGCGCCGTTCGGCAACTACATTCAGCCGGCCGGCGCCACCGCCACGCTCGGCACCTTCACCGCCGCACCGCGCCCCGGCCGGCTCTGGCGAATCCTCAAAACCGTCCGCTACTACCCACGCCTCAAAGCTTGGGTCAACAAGATCGGCCTGCGCAATCCCGGCATCGCCTCCCTCGCCCAGCGCGTCCAGCTCGGCCGCATCGACGTCTCCCACAACATCGTCAGCATCCACGGCTTCACCGAGGCCGACTGGCACACGCTCCTCGACCGCACCGCCGCGATCGGCCCGCTGGCCATCGAGCTCAACATGTCCTGCCCCAACGTCGGCTGCATCGAGTGGCCCGCCGATTTGTTTACTCGCGCCGTCGCCACCGGCGCGCCGATCATCGTCAAGCTCCCGCCGGTGAACTACGAAGAGATGTTCCGCCAGGCCGCCGTCGCCGGCGTCCGCGCGTTCCACTGCTGCAACACACTCCCCGTCCCCGCCGGCGGCGTCAGCGGCAAACCCCTCAAACCCGTCGCCCTCCAGTGCATCCGCGACGTGATCAACCACCTCGCCCCGCAAATCTCCCCGACGCTCGCTCCCGACCTCCAAATCATCGGCGGCGGCGGCATCACGACGCCGCAGGATATCGACGACTACATCGCCGCCGGCGTCAAACACGTCGCAATCGGCACGAAGACCTTCAACCCGCTCTGCCTCGTGACGCACACAACGCTGCGCCCACTGATCGACCACGCGGCGAAGGTGTTGAAGTAGGGATGCCAAACGAACAACTCACGGGTTAGCGCTCATGATGAAAAGCATGATCGCGAGACGAGCCAAGTAAACTAACGGAATACCACTGATCCAAATCGTTAGGTTATTCGCGCGATTCGTTTTAATTTTGCCAATCGCGAATGCCATGCAAAACAGATACACGCCCGGATATGCAAGCGTCCCGTAGAGAAATGATTGGAAAACGAATCCAAGCAACGTCGGTGGGTGTGGAAGTGGCCTGCTCCCCAAAAACTGATCCAGATGCTATGAGAGTCTCTACCGGGCCGCTGGCCCAGGAGATTCTCGATGAAGCGGAAGCGTCACAGTCCCGAG
>JAYVTU010000079.1:0-16866 GCA_043788485.1 Planctomycetota bacterium | reverse complement strand
CGCCGACCTCTCCCTTGAAGGGAGAGGTGAATCCAAAACACCCGAACGCACATCGGAAACCACCATGAATATCAAATCGCTCTCACTGTTCACCCTCGCACTGCTTGCAACCTTCGCCGCCTCCGCCCACGCCGACCCGCTCAAAGTCTGCGCCACGCTCCCCGACCTCGGCAGCATCGCCCAGACGATCGGCGGCGATCAGGTCGAGGTCACCACCTTCGGCAAAGGGGCCGAGGACCCGCACTTCATCGAGGCCCGGCCGAGTTTCGTCAAAACGCTCAGCCACGCCGACCTCTTCATCGAGCAGGGACTCGAACTGGAGATCGGCTGGGCGCCGGTGCTGCAGAAAAATTGCCGCAACACCGCCGTGCAATCCGGAGCCGCGGGGCATCTCGATGCGTCGTCCGCGATCAAGCCGCTCGAAATCCCCAGCGGTCCGATCGATCGGTCCGCCGGTGATGTCCACGCCGCGGGAAATCCGCACTACATGCTCGACCCGATGAACGGCCTGCTCGTCGCCGCGGCGATCCGTGACAAGCTCACCGAGCTGCGACCCGCCGCCAAGGCCACGTTTGATCGCAACTTCCAGCAGTTCCGCCAGACCATCGCCGAGAAGATGGTCGGTAAGGAACTCGCGGGCAAGTACGACGTGGAAAAGCTCGCGAAGATTTATCAGATCGGCAAGCTCGACGACTTTCTGGGCAAGACTAATCAGGCTGACAAACTCGGCGGATGGCTGGGGCAGTTGCACAAATATTACGGCACGGCCGTCGTCGACGACCACGCCGCGTGGTCGTATCTCACCAACACTTTTGGACTCAAGGTCGTCGAGCATCTCGAGCCCAAGCCCGGCATCTCGCCGACGACGCGTCACCTCGCCGAGGTCATCGACACGATGCAAAAGCAGAACATCAAGGTGATTTTCTCCAACGTCTACTTCGACGCGCGTCACGCCGAGTTCGTCGCACAGAAAACCGGCGCCAAGATCGCCGCGCTCGCCCACCAGACCGGCGCCCGCCCCGGCACCGACGATTACCTGTCGATGGTGGATTACAACGTCAGCCAACTCGCCGCGGCGCTGGGCGGGACCGCGGCAAAGTGATGTCATACGGGGTGCCACTGGTCGGCGTCCTCGCAGACCAGTGCTCTTCGACGCGCAGGCCGCCAAGGCACACTGGTCTGCGGAGGAACCGCCGACCAGTGGCACCCCATTCAGGAGCTTCAAAATGACCGACGACCTCGTCCTCCGCGCCACGAACCTCGGCCTCGGCTACGGCGGAAAACCGATCTTCACCGGCGCCAATTTCGAAATCCGCCGCGGCGAGCGGTGGTTCATTGTCGGGCCCAACGGCCAGGGAAAAACCACGCTGATGCGCGGCCTCCTCGGCCTGCTTCCCGCCCACCCCGCGCAACTCTGGCGAAGCCCCGAGTTCATGCGGCCCGACCGCCTCGGATTCGTCCCGCAGCGCTGCGATCTCAATCCCGCCATGCCCACCACCGTCCGAGAATTCGTCACGCTCGGAGCCGTCGGCCAGCGCGTCTCCCGCGCCGAGCGCGAATCGCGCCTCCACTGGGCGCTGCAGCAGGTCAATCTGCTGCCAAAGATCGACACTGATTACTGGTCGCTCTCCGGCGGTCAGCGGCAGCGTGCGCTCGTTGCCCGCGCGCTCGTCCGCAAGCCCGCCGTTCTCATGCTCGACGAACCCTCCAGTGGCCTCGACCTCACGTCCGAGGACATTCTCATGCGTGCGCTGGCCGATCTCAACCACCGCGAAAACCTCACCATGCTGCTCATCAGCCACAACGTCGAACTCGCCGCCCGTTTCGGAACGCACGCCGCGCTCGTCTGGAACGGCGGCATCGTCGCCGGCCGCATCGACGATGTCTTCAAGCCCGACCTGCTCGAAAAAGCGTATCAGCTTCCCATCGAAGTTCTTAGTCACGAGGAGGGCGCCGTCAGCCTCCGCGTCGGCCGGGCGATCGGCGAGGTGGTCCGATGATCCACGAATTCCTCGAAACCTTTTCTCTCTTTGCCAACTCCTATTTCAGCGGCTGGCTCATCGCCGTGACGCTCGCGATGATCGGTGTGATCGTCGTGGCGCGCGATCAGATATTCATCGGCGCGGCCGTGGCGCAGGCATCGACGCTCGGCATCGCGCTGGCCATGCTCTTTTCCGGCGTGATCCTCGGCGCGCTGCCGTCCATCAAGTACATGCACGACGGCCAGCCCGCCGCCTGGCCCGATGAGGACGCGATCGCCGCGTTCAGTGCGGTGCTCTTCGCCGTCGTCGCTTCCGTCCTCACCGCACGCAAGGAGCCCGGGGCACGCCAGAGCCACGAGTCGGTCACCGGCTGGATCTTTCTCGCGTCGGCTGCGCTGTCGGTGCTTCTGGTGACCAAGTCGCCGCACGGCCTCGAAGAGGTGCACCGCCTGCTCTCATCGAGCATCATCGGCGCGACGGGCGGCGATGTGGCGCTCTTCGCAGCGCTCGCAGCGGTCACCGCCGCAGTACTCATCCTGATGCACCGCCGCATTCTCATGATCGTCATGGACGAAACCACCGCCGCCGCGATCGGCATCAACGTCACGCTCTGGGGCTACGCGATGGCCGGGTACCTCGGTCTCGTCCTCGGCCTCGCCCTGCGCTCCAGCGGTCTGATCTACGCCTTCGGCTGCCTCATCCTGCCCGGCATCATCGCCCGCAACCTCTGCCGCCAGGTCCGCCCGATGTTCCTCGTCGCCCCCGCCGCGGCGCTGATGATCGCCATCGCCGCATTCATCGTCGCCAACCACTACGACTGGCCACCCGCCCAGGCGACCGTCGCGCTGCTCGCCGTAGCCGTGATTCCCGCGTCGCTGTTCCGGCGATTACGACCGCGATAACACGGCGACATGCTGAATTTCCCGGTTCTTGTGCCTTGGATGCGGTTTTGTTGCATCACAATGCGTAAAATCGGGGCGTTGCGGCGTGTTACTCGTGAGGGCACAAGAGCGTGCGCCAGCTGCTGGAGCGGATATACGGCGAGCATCGACAGGGGCTATACACCCTCGCGCTGTCGATTGCCGGGAGCCCGCACCGGGCGGAGGACGCGGTCCACGAGGCGTTCACGCGGCTGTGCCAGCGGGCTGAGAAGCCTAGCGGGGATCCGGTGTCGTACGTTTTCGCGGCTGTGCGAAATGCGGCACTCGATCAGCGGCGCCGGCCCGGGATGGCGACCGTCGATCCGCAGACGATCTTCGAGGGCTCATCGGTCAGCAAGGAAGAGGGCCCCGAGGCCGCCGCGATCCTGACCGAGCGCAGCAAGATCGTGCGAGACGCGCTGGCTCAGCTTCCCGAGGAACAGCGACAGGCCGTGGTGCTGCGACTCTACTCGGGCCTGACCTTTCAGCAGATCGCGGACATGAACAACGAACCGCTATCGACCATCGCAAGCCGATACCGCAGAGCACTGGACGCGCTGCGAGAAACCGTGGAGAGCCTCGTATGACACCCCAGGAACTTGAACAGCTGCTGATGGATCAGACGCTGCGTCAGCCGTCGGCGCTGCTCGATGAGCGTGTGCGGCAGGAGCTGCGCAAAACGGACGCGACGCCGCGTGAACTTTTCGGAGCCCCGCTGCCGGGGACGCAATTGCGTCTGCGCAACTGGCTCTCGGCCGGGGCGATGCTGGCGGCGTGCGTGGCGCTGGCGTTCTTCACGGCGAGCCGGATGGGCACGATGCCGAGCGCCCCGAAGACCGGCGGCAGCGTGGCGGTGACACCCGCGACGCCGATCGAGGTCGCGACCGCCACCCCGATCGCCGAACCTTACAGCACGCAGGAAGAATCCTCGGAGCTGATCCCCGGCGAAGTGGTGATGACCTCCGACAGCGGCGCGTACCGCCCCGTCCGCCGGCACACGGTCCGCACGACGCGCTACTTCGATCCGCAGAAGAAGGTCCAGATGGAATGGACCGAGCCGAGCGACGAGATCGTGATGATGCCGGTGGAAGCGGACTGAAAATAATAGAGGTCAGAGGTCAGCGATCAGAGGTCAGCAAGACCGGTCGCTTCCCGCTGATCTCTGGCCTCTGACTTCTGACCTCTGACTCTTTGGAGATTTCAAACATGAAACGCATGATTCCCATTTTTGGTTTTGGCGCTCTGACACTGCTCGGCGGCACCGTGGTGCTGGGTGAGACGCAGGCTCCTCCGCAGCGGCCCGGTTCGCGGCAGCCGCAGGAGAGGCCCGAGGTGCAGCCGCTGCCGCCGGGATTTCCGCCCGGCGCGGTCGGCGGCGGTGACGTGCTGATCTTCGGTGGTGAAGCGAAACTGGAAAAGAAGACCTACATCGGCGTGATGACCGAGCCGGTCTCGCCGCCGCTGCGGGCGCAGCTCGGACTTGCCGAGGAGTCGGGGCTGGTGGCGATGCACGTTGAGAAGGATTCGCCGGCCGCGAAGGCGGACATCAAAGAGTACGACGTGCTGCTGAAGCTCGACGACCAGGTGCTGATCAACCGCGAGCAGTTCCGCACGCTGGCGCAGAGCCACAAGGCGGGCGACACGGTGAAGCTCTCGATCCTCCGCGCCGGCAAGCCGATGGATGTGACGGTGAAGCTCGAGGAGCACGAGGTCCGTTCGGTGATGCAGTTCCAGCCGATCGGTCAGGACCGCGTCAATCAGATGAACGAGATCATGAAGCACATGCAGGATCGCAAGATCGACGATCCTGAAATGCAGAAGCTCATGGAGCAGATGCAGAGGCAGGTCAACGAATTGAACGATCGCATGAAGGCTCAGCAGGGTCGCTTCGGCATGCAGCCGGGCGGGCCGGGTGGTCCGGGGCGCAGGCCGGGCGGTCCCGGTGGCCCGGGTTTTGAAGGCCCCGGTGGTCCGGATGGTCCCGATGGCAATCGTCCGCCGCCGCGTGACGGCAATGATGGGCCGCCTCCCGGACAGCCGGGTGGCGACGATCGGCGTCCGCCGGGCGGTCCGGGTGGACCGGGGGATGAGAATCGTCCGCAGCGTGGGCAGTTCCGTGGCGAGGCGCGCGGGCTGCTCGTGGAGCCCGAGGCCGGGGACGGAGCGGCAAATGCGAACGTGACCTCGTCGTCGAGCTACTCCGATGATCAGCACACCATCACGATCACGAACACCAACGGTGACAGGCACCTGACCGCGAAAGACAAGGAAGGCAAGCAGATTTTCGACGGCCCGATCAACACACCCGAGCAGCGCAAGGCGATCCCCGCGGAGATCGCTGAAAAAATGAAGCACCTCGACGCTCAGACGCGCATACGCATCCGCGTTCAGCCGGGCCAGCCCGGCCAAGGCGGACCTGGTGAGGGCAACCGCCCCGCCCCGCCGCGTGATATTCAGTAAATCGCGTCAGAAGCAACTCAAGGCCCGGACGGTGAACCGTCCGGGTGTTTTATTGCGCGACGTCGCGCACTTCCGCCAGTGCGGCGCGCCATTCCATGTAGCGGTACTGCAGCGCGTGTCGGTCATGCAGGGCGCGGAGATCGCTGAGGAATTTTTCGTAGACGGGGTTTTGCCAGTCCTGTGCGGCGGGGTCGCAGAAATAGGTGCGGCATCCGAGCGGGCGGAGCAGATGGACGGAGCAGAGTTTGTTGATCTGGAACGGGCAGCCGTCGAGATTGGGGAGCGGGGAGAGGCGGAGGCGCAAGCGGCTTTCGGCGTCGATTTGGTTGATGAGCCAAGCGACTTCGAGGGCGGTGATGTAGAGTCGGTGGCCGTAGGAATCGAAGTGGCAGCACTTTCCGGAGAGCCTGCAGGTGGGATTTCGCGCGGCGATGTCGGCATCGAGGCGTGCGAAGAGATTGCGCAGGGCCTCGGCGATTTCCGGGCGCGCGGCGGCCGTCAGCAGTTCGGGCCAGGGTGTCGTGTCGTTGTGGTTCAAGCTGTTTTACGAATCCGGCGTGGCGTCGCGGAGGATTCGGATTTTTTCGATGGGGTAGAAATTGCCTTGGCCCGACATGCCGGCGGCGGTGCCGGGGCAGATGCGTGCGGTGTGGTTGTAGGCGCTGCGCGAGCGGAGGTTGTCGGGCCAGAAGGGCCAGGTGCGGCACTGCGACGGGCGGACTGGATAGACGCTGCATCCGCGGCCGCCGGTTTTCGGATCGGCCTTGAGGAAGACGCAGTCGAACTTGCCGTCGCGCGGGGTTTCGTTGAGCGACCAGCGGCCATCGAGTTTGCGGGCGTACTTGCTGAGGAACTCATGGGGCAGCAGTTTGAAATGATCGGCGAAGGCCTGGATCTCCGCGGGATTGAGCCAGACGTAACCGGTCGGGCCGGTGCAGCAGTTGCCGCATTGCGTGCAGGTGAAGCGGAGACCATCGGCGTACCACTCTTCGCTTTTTGCCTTGTCAGTCATCGGGGTTCCTGTGCATTTTCGAGGAGCGCGAGCACGTGCTCTGCGGCGCCTTCGGCGAGGGCGTGTAGATCGTAGCCGCCTTCGAGGACGCTGAGTATTCGGCCGGCGGAGAATTCGTCGGCGATTTTCGCGAGCTTGCGGGTCATGTCGCCGAACGCGGCGGCAGTCAGTTTGATATGGGCGAGCGGATCGGCGGCGGAGGCATCGAAACCCGCGGAGATCAGCAGGATTTCGGGCTGGTATTCGCGGAGTCGGGGAATGATCGTGTTGTCGAAGGCGGCGGCGTAGTCGGCATCGGTGCTGCCGGGCGGCATGGGGATGTTGAGCGTGAAGCCCTCGCCGGGGCCGCGTCCGATCTCGTGGGCGATGCCGGTGCCGGGGTAGAGGTGAACCGGGTCCTCGTGGATGGAGATGAAGAGGACATCGGCGCGATCCTCGAAGGCGTGCTGCGTGCCGTTGCCGTGGTGGACGTCGAAATCGACGATGGCGACGCGCTTCAGATTGTGCGCGTGCGTCAGGTGATCGGCGGCGATGGCGATGTTGTTGAAGAGACAGAAGCCCATCGCACGGTCGCGTTCGGCGTGATGGCCGGGAGGACGGACGGCGCAGAATGCGCGGAGGATATCGCCACGCATGATCGCATCGGCGGCGGTGACGGCGGCTCCGGCGGCGAGCAGCGCGACGTCGTGGCTCTTGGGAGAGACGACGGTGTCGGCTTCAATCCGCGCGGGAGCATCACGGCACGCCGCCTGAACCTGGCCCACGTAGGAGAGGTCGTGGATGCGCTCGAGCGCTATCGGATCGATGGGCTGCGGGGCAAGCGGTGTGAGACGAGCGGCGAGGCCGGTCTCGCGGAAGTGCGAGGTGATCGCGCGGAGGCGATCGGGCCGCTCGGGGTGACCGAGGCCGGTGTCGTGGGTGAGGAAACGATCGTCGTAGACGAAGGCGACGGACATGAACAAAGCATAACGCGTTCAAACACGGCGGCGAAATCGGACGAACGCCGCGGACGACACGAGCAGCATGAACGATGACGGTTCGGGGATCGCGATCGCCTCGACGGCGGCGACGAGATCGAGGCGGCCGTAACCGGAGGCGGTGTCGTATCCCGTGGGGCCGACGTCGATGGCGGTGGTTTCGAGGATGTTGTAGAGCTGATCGACGGAGAGGTTGACGCCGAGGTCGTTGGCACGTTCCATGAGCAGTGCGGCGGCGGCGGCGATGTGGGGCGCGGCTGCGGAGGTGCCGAAGAAACTGTTGAAGTTGGCACCGACACCGGTGGTGCTGACGCCATCGGGGCCGATGAGCTGCGGTGTGTTGCGGAGGATGTCGGTGGGCGTGCCATCGGGGTTGAAGAGGATGGAGGTCGAGCCGCGCGAGCTGAAGGATTCGACGGAGTTGAGGCTGAAATAGGGCTGCGCGGCGACGGCGATCCCGCCCTCGGCGGCGGCGTGGCCGACGATGGTCGGCGAGTTGGTCGCGTCGGTGTCGTTGATGGTGATGCCGTCGCCGAGGATGAGCTTGAGGATGTGATTGGGCGATCCGTCGTAGAGCGTGACGGCGATGTCGATGTTGAGCGTGGAGCCGGTGGTGTTCTGGTAGCCGGCGATTTCGTAGGGGTCCCAGTCGGGCACGCCATCGCCGTCCTGATCAGAACCGCCGAGCTGGTCGCGGCCGCTGACGGCGAGGAGCGTGTTGTGGGCCGTGTTCAGGAAGTACATGTCGTAATCGGCGGTGGCCGAGTGGAGCGGGCTGACGGAGTTGTATGGATCGTCCCACTCGAGAGTGCTGATGAGCGTCCGGCCGTTGGGGACGCTGACGCGCAAGAAGAGGTCGTTGACGGAGCCGACGGTCGCGTGATTGAAGTCCTGCATGATGCCGCTGCCGGCGAAGAGCTGGAAGCCGGAGTTGGTGAACGCGCCCTGGTAGGAGTTGGTGCCGAAGTTTCCCGCGGACGAGAAGTAGGCGACACCGGCGTCGTGCGCGGCTTTGACGGCCTGTGCGGCGGGGCCGTCCTGGAACCAGGGCTCGTTGCGGTAGGCGACATCGTCCACGATGACGTTTGCCCCGGCGGCGCGGAGGGCATTGATCGCGTCGGCGATGGACTGGCCGGGCGCACCGGTCTGCGTGTTGTTGAAGGCGGAATGGAAGAGAAGCTGCGCGCCGGGCGCGACGTCGTGAACGATCTGGAGCATGGCGCGGCCCTCGTCGGTGCCGGTCGCGTCGTTGATGACTGTGACACCGCTGGGCAGATCACCGCTGGTGACGTTCGCCGCGGCGCCGCCGAGGCTGTTGTAGGAATCGGAGATGACGCCGATCTTGATGCCCGAGCCGGTGAGGCCATAGAGGGAGCGTGCGGCGGCGGCATTCATCGCGGCGTCGCCCTGCGTGGTGACGGCGCCGACGCTGGTGATCTGGTAACCGGATGCGTTCAGGGGCGTGGTGAGGACTTCGCCGGTGCCCGCCGAGGCGGCGCGCGAAATCGCCAAAGCGGCGACCATCGCGCAAAGCCACGGGGACTTGACTGACATGGATCCTCTCCTTCTCGAACGGAGTGAATATATCACCGTCGCGGGAGAGCGAAAAGGGAATTCGCGAGGGAATGACGAATGGCTCGGCAAACAGCTACGTTACGCCACGACACAACGGGCCGATAACGGCGACCGCGACTCAGGTGAACGACTTGTTGTTCCGCATGGCCACGATCTTGGGCTGCAGGTTCTTGCCGGGGCAGGAGGTGTGGCCGATTTCCTGGTGGGTGAAGAGATTGGTCGGCTGAATGTTGTACTTGCGGCGGAAGAAGCGGACGGTGTCACGCAGCGAGGTGAGCTGCGCATCGCTGGGCGACTGGATGTCGAAATTGCCGAGGCACATCACGCCCAGGTTGTGCGGATTCTTGTCCTTCACGTGGGCGCCCTGGAAGCGGATGTTTCGGCCTTCCCACACACGTCCGGCGCGGTCGATGACATAGTGATAGGCGATGTCCGACCAGTGGCGGGTGCCGACGTGCGAATTGCGTATCTGTTCGAGGCGGCGGGCGGTCGTCGCGGTGTCGCTGAAGTCGACGAGCTGCCAGCCCTCGTGGTGCATCGTGATGCGGTCGATGCCGTTCATCGGGTTGATGTCGGCCATGATGGGCTGAGCGCTGGTCCACTGAGCGCGGGGGATCGGGTTGGACGCGGTACCGAGGCCGGTGGGCAAAGTCGAAGGCGGCAACGGCGTGACCGGCCGGGGCTGGCCGGGAATGAGCGGGATCTGCGGGGCATCGGGCTGGGCGAGTTCGGGCCAGTAGACGCCCGGCAGGTTGGATACTTTTTCGGTCGCGCAACCGGCGGCGGCCATGGCGGCGACACTGGTCAGGACGAAGTTACGGCGTGTTGTGCTCATATAGTTCCACTATTTATCGGCCCGGGCTGGTTCGCGGATCAATTTTCATGCACCTTTTTTCACGCGAGCTTCCATGCCCGCAAATCGGCCCGAATGATAGCCACTCCGAGGTGATCCGGCCCCATCCAACCGAGCCGCCGAGCATCCGCCCCACCGCCCCGCTCACTTGACCTCGCTGAGCTTCACCCAGCTCCGGTTCCGGGCGCTGAGCACCGAAGCCTCCAGCACGCGCTGCACCTGATACGCATCCTCGAAGTTGGGCATCGGCACTTCGGGCTTCTGCCCGCCGAGTGCCTCGAACATCGAGCCCGCCATGTTGACGAACCCGTGCTCGTAGCCCAGCGTGTGGGCATCGGGCCACCAGTGCTTGGCAAACGGGTGCGCCCCGGCGTCCGTGCACATGATCCGCTGCCAGCCGGCACGCTGCGCATCGTCCGAGGCGTTGAAGTACCACAGGATGTTCGAGTTCTCGAAGTCCCAGCGGATCGCGCCGAGCTCGCCGTTAACCTCGATGCGGTTGGCGTTCTGGTTGCCAGTCGCCAGACGCGTCGCCTCGAAGCTCGCCACGCCACCGCCCGACATGCGGGCCAGGAATAGCACCGCGTCATCAACGGTGACCTTGCCCTTGCGGGCCTTCTTGCTCACCTTGCCGCCCTTGATGTTGCCGGTGTCCGCTTCGGGGATCGTGCGTTCCTTGATGAACGTCTCCTCGATCGCCCCGCAGACCTCGGTGATCGATTCGCCGGTCACGAAGTGCGCCGCATCGATGATGTGTGCGTTCAGGTCGCCGTGCGCTCCGGACCCCGCCACGCTCCCGTCAAACCTCCACACCAGCGGCGTCCCCGGCCCGCCCCAGCCCTGCAGATAGTTCGCCCTGACGTGGTAGATGCGCCCGATCTTCCCCTGCTGCACGATCTGCCGCGCCAGCGCCAGCGCCGGGCAGCCGCGGTACGTGAACCAGCTGAACGTCTTGACGCCCTTCTTGGCCGCCTTCGCCGCCGCGTCACGCATCTCCCGCGCGACCTTCAGCGTCGCCGCTAGCGGCTTCTCGCAAGCCACATGCTTGCCCGCCTCCAGCGCCGCGATCGCGATCGGCGCGTGCATATTGTTCGGCGTCGCAATGTCCACCAGTTGAATCACATCGCTCTTAACGACCTGCTCCCAGTTCGTCGACGCATTGGCCCAGCCCCAGCGCTCGGCAAACGCCGCGGTCCCCGATGCATCCCGCGCGACGACCGTGTGCATCACCGGCGTCAGCGGCAGGTCAAAGAACTTGGCCACCTTCAGATACGCATTGGAGTGCGCCCGGCCCATGAACTTCGTGCCCACCTGCGCCACGTTACAAGTCTTCTTAGCCATGCCGCTCATCCTTTAAGTATGCGTTCCGCCCGATCCGCCAACTCGCGGACGAAGTATAAAGTTCACCTCCAAAACCGACAAGCCATCAAACGCTCCTCCAACGCGAGGCCTGGGCACTTGAGCGACTATGAAACCCGACCAGGGCGGCGTAGCCGCCCGGCTAGCACATCTGCGTATCGAGACGCCCCCTCACTTCTTAAGCACCGGATCCAGATACTCCCCCACCTTCTCCGCCCACGCTTCGCCGTGGACCTTCAATCCCTTTTTGCTGAAATGAATCCCCTTGCCATCCTGATCCCGCAGATCACCGAGCATCGCATCCGTGTCAGGGCCTTGCAGAGCGATCTTCTTCTCCCATAGTTCCTGCTGAGCCGCGCGCACCGGTGCAGAGCTGCCCTTGCCCGGCCTGAACGTCGCCTGCGCCACAAACAACGGGAAGTCCCACCCCGCCTCCTTCTTGAACCCCGCGATGATCGCACCCAAGCCCGCTGCATAATCCTTCGCCGACATGCCCGCATCGCTCTCGCCCTGATGCCAGAGCACTGCACGGAACCCATCGGGCCCGAACTGCTTCATCCGCGTCAAGGTCCATTTGAATAGCTCGCCACCGGCATTCCACTGCTTGATGCTCGTGCCGCCATGCCCCGTCACCGCCACGCCGATCGGCACGTGATACTTCGCATTCATCGCATCCCCGAACGCCGGCCAAAAGCTGCCATACGTGTAGGAGGCCGAGTCATGCGCGCCCGGCTGCGGATCATCAGCGATCCGCCACGCATGGCCGTCGAAAGTCGTCACCATTCCCGACTCCGGCTTCGTCCGCCCATCCAGCGGGCTCTTCGATCCCAATCCGCCGCAGCTCGTCGAATTCGACTGCCCCGCGCCGATGAACACCTCCCCCATCCCGACGTGCGCGATGTCCTGCTCCGTGACGGTCTTCCCCTCCTTCATCACCCGTACCGTCGCCGCATACCACCCGCCCGCGGGGATCGTGATCTGCGCATTAAACGCCCGCGTCTTCACATCAAACGCGATGTCCTTCCAACCCGTGTCGAATTCTTTGCCCGTGTAATCCTTGCCCGTGATGTGCGCCTCAATCTTGTCACAATCCAGCGTGCAACCGCCGCCCACGCGCGCGATGCCTTCGCCGACGCTCTGCCGCTGAAACACCTGCCAGTCCAGCGGCGAGGCCACGACCAGCGCCTCGACTTTCACCGGCGCGGCCGCAACGGCCTGTTTCGGTTCCGCCGAGTGCGCCGAGGAAACCAACGCGACCAGCACGATTAATCCCGTCACGATATTTTTCATTGTCGTCATTCCTTCTTGAATCAACGGGCACTGCTCACGCCGCATACCATAGGACGGCGAGGAAGTGGCACGTCGTGCCGGCTAAGGTGAAGAGGTGCCAGATGAAGTGGTGGTAGCGAACGCGGTGGTCGGAGGCGTAGAAGATGACGCCTGCGGTGTAGGCGATTCCGCCGGCCAGGAGCCAGAGGAGGCCGGGGCCGGGGACGTGGGTCCAGAGGGGTTGGGCGGCGATGAGGGCGAGCCAGCCCATGGCGAGGTAGAGATAAAGCGAGCGGTGGCCGTAGCCGAGCCAGCCGATCATTTTGAGCAATACGCCGGCGAGGGCGAGGCTCCAGATGAGGCCAAGCAGCGTCCAGCCCCACGGGCCGCGGAGGACGCCAAGCGTGAAGGGCGTGTAGGTGCCGGCGATGAGGAGGTAGATGCTGGTGTGGTCCAGGGCGCGGAAGATGCGTTTGAAGCGGCTGTGCGGCATGGCGTGATACACGGCCGAGACGGTGTAGAGCAGCAGGACCGTGGCGGCGAAGATGCTTGAGCCAACGATGAACGCCGCATCGCCGCGCTGAGCGGCGGTGACGATGAGAAGGATACCGCCGACGAGCGCGGCGACGGCGCCCAGACCGTGGCTGAGGGAGTTGGCGATCTCCTCGCCGAGCGTCTGATGGCGTGGCGGATGCGGGATGAGGGGCGGGGCTGCGGTCACGATGGAATTATACAGGAGCCAGTCGCGGATCGGGCCTGGCGTCTCACCGCTATAATGAAGGCATGTCAAAGCGCATCATCGTCGGCATCTCGGGCGCCAGCGGCGCGGTGTACGCTAAACGCCTCGTCCAGCTTTTGGTCGAGGCGGGTGTGGAATTGCACCTCGTCGTCTCGCCGCTCGGTCAACGGCTCCTCCACGATGAACTGGGCATGGAGGGCATCGATCTCGCCGCTCTCGCCGGCCGGGCCGATCACGCGATCACGCTGCACCACTACCGCGACGTCGGCGCACCGATCGCCTCCGGCTCGTTCAGGCACGACGGAATGATCATCTGCCCCTGCTCGAGCAACAGCCTGGCCGCCGTCGCCCACGGGCACTCCGACAATCTGCTGCACCGGGCCGCCAGCGTCGCCCTCAAGGAGCGCCGCCAGCTCATCCTCGCGCACCGCGAGATGCCGCTGAGCCTCGTCGAGATCCGCAACATGGAGCAGGCGACGCTCGCCGGGGCGATCCTCGCCCCGACCAACCCCGGCTACTACATGCTCCCGCGCACGATCGACGACCTCGTCGACTTCGTCGTGGGCCGGCTCCTGGACCTCATCGACATCCCCCACCCGCTGCACACCCGCTGGACCGACTCCGCGGCGAATCGCAAGGCGAAAGAGTGACGCTGAATTTCTTAAACCGCCTTCCCGGGGTTACCCGGGAAGGCGGACACGACGTGTCGCCGAGGCGTTGAGCGACCCCGGGGAGAGCCGCGACGCCTCGGAATGCAGGGCGGAGGCGGGTTGCGTACGGAAACCCGACCGCACCCGGCAAGCCGCGAAACTCCGGCGTCCCGGAGCCCGCGACGGTTCACGGCGACAGGCCGCACCGCTCATCGACCCGACAGGAATACTTCTATCGCACCGGACGTTTCCCTAACAAGATGCGCCAGTGCCAACGGTATGGCACTGCGAAAAGAAATTGCGGAGTGCGGATTGCGGAGCGAGTATTTGCGCGCGTCTTTTCCGCTCCCTCTCCCCCGGGAGAGGGCCGGGGTGAGGGCTGCCTTTTGCCTTGCGCGATCGGATGTCAGAATTGAAAACCAAAGACAGCCCTCACCCTAACCCTCTCCCGGGGGGAGAGGGGACCGGAGCAGCCGCTGTCGATGCCGACAAACGCGTGCCGCGTTATCATCCCGCTCCATGTCCACCGCGCCGCAAAATACGCCACCGCTCGATGATGCTCCGCGAGTGGACACGGCACCGCCGCGCCGCTTCGTCGCACGCCTCTCCTTCCTCGCCGCGGACATCAAGCTCTCGCACTCCATCTTCGCCCTGCCGTTCGCCCTGCTCGCCACGTTCCTCGCCGCGCGCGGCTGGCCCGGCGGCGCTCGCCTGCTGCTCATCGTTGTCTGCATGGGCTTCGCGCGCACCTTCGCCATGCTCGCCAATCGTTACTTCGACCGCGCCATCGATGCCCGCAACCCGCGCACCGCGGGCCGCGCACTTCCCGCCGGCCGGCTCACCGAGGGCGATGTCATCGGTGCGATGGCGCTCTGCGCCGCCGGCCTGATCGCCGCCGCGGCGATGTTCGGCGTCAACGACCGCAACTGGCTCCCGCTCATCCTCTCCCCCGCCGTGCTCCTCTGGCTCGGCGCGTATGGCCTGATGAAGCGATTCACACTCCTCTGCCACTTCTTCCTCGGCGCCGCTCTCGCCATCAGCCCCCTCGCCGCGGGTATCGCCATCGACCCCGAATCGCTGCAAGCACCGACGCTCTGGTACCTCGCCGGCTTCGTCCTCCTCTGGGTCGGCGGGTTCGACGTGATCTACGCCCTGCAGGACATCGACGTGGACCAGCGCGAGAAACTGCATTCGATCCCCGCGGCTCTGGGACGCACCGGGGCCCTGACGGTCGCGCGCATCGTCCACGTCGTCGCCCTGCTCGTGCTCATTCAGATGTGGCACAGCACGCCGCTGCTGCAGCACAACTTCCGCTGGGGCATCCTCGCCGTCGGCACGCTGCTGACGATCGAACACACCGCAGCCTCACGCGGCAAATTCACGATGGCCTTCTTCACCGTCAACGGCTTCATCAGCCTGATCCTCGGCGGACTGGGCATATGGGACGTAATGCGCTGATTGCCGGAGCGCTAAGCCGCAAGCGGCTCAGGAAACTTCAGTGCCGTGTAGTCATGCCGGTCGGTGGCTATCAAATCGTTGAACCAATCCGCCATTGCGCTCGTACCCAAATGCGTGGGTATACGCGCCACGCTAGCTCAGTCTTTACTCATCACCGCCCTCTCAATCCCGGCGATTCTAGGGCCTTATGTCTGGGCGTATTTCGCTACAACCCATTACGTCTGCGGGTTGCGGCAGTTCGACTACTCATGGGAACTCACTTTCTTCGATCCGATGATCAAAGTGGAGCAATGCGTTTGGCCAAACCGATTGGTGATGGTTAGCGCTCCGGGGCGCGGAATTAGACTTTTAAAGTAAATCGTCTTCGATCCATGTGATTGCAACGCCGTTTACTTCAGCTTCGCGTGCGCTTCGGCAAGCAGTTCTTCGGTTTTTTCCCATCCGATGCATTCGTCGGTGATGGAGATGCCGTATTTCAGTTGCGTGAGGTCCGCGCACAGATCCTGGCGGCCGGGGTGGAGGTTGCTTTCGAGCATGAGGCCGAAGAGGGCGGCGTTGCCGGCGGTGCGCTGCTGGATGACGGAGCGCCAGACGTGCTCCTGCTGGTCGTGTTTCTTGAGGCTGTTGGCGTGGGAGCAGTCGACCATGACCGGCGTGGGCAGCTTCGCTTTGGCGAGCCGGGCGATGGCGTCGGCGATGGTTTCGGCGTCGTAGTTGGGCTTCTTTTCGCCGCCGCGGAGGATGATGTGGCCCCAGCGGTTGCCGGTGGTGTTGACGACGGCGATGCGGCCGTCGCCGTCGATGCCGAGGAAGGCATGCGGAGCGCGGGCGGAGAGCATGGCGTTGATGGCGGGCTGGATGTCGCCGGTGGTGTTGTTCTTGAAGCCCACGGGCATCGAGAGGCCGCTGGCCATCTGGCGATGCGTCTGGCTCTCGGTGGTGCGGGCGCCGATGGCGGCCCAGGCGACAAGGTCGTCGATGTACTGCGGGACGATGGGATCGAGGAACTCGGTGGCGGTGGGCAGGCCCAGGGAGACGATGGCGTTGAGTATGCGCCGCGCGGCAGAGAGCCCGCCGGCGATGTCGAAGCTGTCGTCCATGTGCGGATCGTAGATCAGGCCCTTCCAGCCCGTCGTCGTGCGAGGCTTCTCGAAATAGACGCGCATCACGATCAGCAGCTTGTCGGCGTACTTGTGATGCAGCGTGGCAAGGCGAGTCGCGTATTCCAGGGCGGCTTTCTCATCGTGGATGGAGCACGGGCCGACGATGACGAGCATGCGCGGGTCTTGGCCGAGCAGCATGTGCTTGATGGCGTCGCGTGCGGCGAGGATGGTCTGCGCGGCAGCCTCGGTTGTGGGAAGCGTCGCCTTGAGTTGACGCGGCGAGACGAGCGGCGCGGTGCCGAGGATGTGGACGTCCTGCGTCGCGGGGGCGGTTTTATGGGGGTGGGTCGAAGTGGGCATGGGGGCTCCGAAGTGAGCCCCAGATTGTACAACGAAAAGGGGGAAAACGGGGAGCGCTAAGAAGCTGTTGCAAAACCCATTCATTTGTCGATAAGCAGAACAGAGCCACGCGAAGCAAGGAGGCGACGCCATGGCAAGCCCTCTGGTCT
>JAYVTU010000078.1:0-6577 GCA_043788485.1 Planctomycetota bacterium | reverse complement strand
GAGGAACCGCCGACCAGTGGCACCCAAAAACACGTTCATCGCTCCGGCTCC
This sequence comes from Planctomycetota bacterium, assembly GCA_043788485.1. Classification (GTDB taxonomy): domain Bacteria; phylum Planctomycetota; class Phycisphaerae; order Phycisphaerales; family Zrk34; genus JAYVTU01. The sequence goes on along the minus strand of JAYVTU010000078.1, from coordinate 6,526 downwards.
GTGTCGAAAACCAGAACCTCAAACGGATCGAGCGTCACGCTCCGCGCGGCGCCGGCTTTGAGCTCGAGTGATTGGATGCGCTGATCCTTGTACGGCGAGCGCAGGTTGTAGTCGCGCGGCGCGCCGACCGGCAGCTCAAAAACGGTCGCGGCGTCGAGCGCGATGGGCTGCGGTTTGTCATCGGGGTTGCGGATCATCAGTGTGCCCTTGCGTGGATTCCACGCGGCGTAGCCGTACGTTTCACCCTTGAGCGGATCGCCGCCGACCCAGTGCGCATCAACCAGCACGTCGGCATTCGCATGGGCCCACCGGGCCGCCTCGGCGAGCTGATCCCACGAATCGCTCGTCATCATCGACGGCGTGAGGTACAGCTCCTGAAGCGAAGTGCCGTTCGCAAAATAGGATCTCGCCTCGTTCTTCAAATCCGGCGGATTGGTTTTGCCCATCGAGCCGCCCTGGAATTCGCGACCGTGAACGATGCCGTGGTGCATGACCGAATTGAGCGGATAGAGCGGCGACGCCACGACGAACTTCTGTCGGCAGTACCCGTCGCGGAATGTGAGCCACTGCTCACGGTTGAATTTTTCATTCTCCGGATCGCTGCTCTTGCCGGCCCAGCCGACGTCGTTGCTTCCGTCGCGCCAGGTGGAATCGACGTGGTTGAGCCAGAAGGGCGAGGGCCAGGTTCCGGCGGTGACGTTGATGAACACCTGCGGATTCTGCTTCCGCAGATTCCGCGCGACATCGAGCAGCGCCATGAAATGCGGGGTGACGCCGTTGCCCGCCTTGTCCCACTTGAACGCGTTGACGCCCGCCTCGCGCATGAGCTGCAGGCAGCGCACCTCGAACCATTTCTTGTACGCGGGCTGCGCGAGATCGAGCTCGCTGCCTTCGGGGATCAGGCTCATCTTGCGCGCCCACTCGGTGCGCTCCTTGTCGCCGCCGTAGCCGCCCAGCGGGGAGATCCAGACCGAGAGATGCGCATCGAACGGCTTCATCTTCTCGCTGAGCCCGGCAAAGCCCTGCGGGAATTTGCCGGTGTTTTCGACCCAGAGTCCCTTGCCCGGATCGTCCCAGCCGTCGTCGGCGAGATAGGACAGGACCGGGACGCCGCGTTTTTTGACGAGCTCCGCGTCGAAGCTTTTGACGACATCGAGGAGCTTGGTTTCGTCGAGCCCGTAGCCGAGGTCGTACCAGCAGTTGTAATGGAGAAAAGGCTTGGAGGGCCGGGCGCGCTCGCGCTCCAGGTAATAAAGGAAAGAGCGGCGAAGCTGACCCGGCGCCGCGACGCCGGCGACCGAGCCGAACGTGTAGGGCTGCGTCGGCGACAGATCGAGTTTGCAGCCGAAGCCGATGCGAGCGGTCGCGGGCCCGATTGCATTTTGTGCGCCGGGGATCTCGACGCCGAAGAAGAATCCGCCCGCGGTGGCGGGGCAGCCCGGCACGGTCCCGATCGTCCTCGCGCCGATGATGCGAACATCGGTCAGTTCGACGCCGCGGATCGACACGGATTGATCTGATGAAAGTTCGAGCGTCGTGCGGATGTAATTCGAGTCGTCGCGGAGCTCCGCGCGCCACTGCGCGTGGACGCCGGAGTCGGAGACCATGTCGGCGACGATTGCCGCGCCGCCGATGCGGTCGGCGAGGCGGACGCCGCGCTCATCGGCCGCGATGCGGACGATGCGCGGCTCACCGACCAGCTTGAACGAAGACGCGGGCAGATCGAACGTCGGGTAATTCACGAGCGCGACCGCCTTCGTCGTCTCACCGGCGGCGGTCGTGATGTTGAACGTCGGATGCTTTTCGCGGACGCCGATGAGCAGGAATTTCTTGCCGTCCTCCCAGATTAGCGCGATCGCCGGGCTCCACGACAAGCCCTGATCGGTGCCCCTGTCGATGCGGCACGAGATGACCGCGGCCCCGGCGGGGAAAGGAAACTCGCTGACCGCCGCCTGATTCCCGCCGGTCTTGAACGCGAAGCGGCCCGACGGAAGCGACGGCGGCCGCGGCGACACATCGGTGATCTCGCCCTCGCCGATCGGGCCGCGGTCCGAGTGATCCTTCGCCTCAGCCTTGAGGTTCATCTTGCCGATGCGGACCAGCTTGGGTTCCCCGGCAAACCCCTCGCGCGGGAAGCTGGCGAAGTCCGACCACGCGACGCCGTCCTTCGACGCCATCGCGACGATCTTCTCGGCATCGAAGCGGATGGTGACATAGACGCCACCGTTTTTCGCGGCGGTCTCGCTGACGGCGAGGCGAAAAAGCTCCGCGCCGCCCTGATCAACGCTCGCCGCGGAAAGTCGGTCGGTGAGCGTCACCGGCCGCAGCGTCCCGCGCCCGCTTTTCCACGTCGCGACGATGACATTATTTTCAAGCGTGAGTTCATCACCGCGCTGCGCCGCCCGCGCCGCCCCGGGCCGCGGCCCGGGGAATTCAACCGCGGCGGCGGGAATTGCGGCAGATTGGGAAAACAGGAGGGCGAGGATTCCCAGCATTGGAAAAATATGACGACCCATTGCGTGCGCTGTTTTTGTCATTTGAGACTTCTGAATAACACAAAGCACACACAGAACGCAAAGGCTGGCATCGAGACGCCTCGACGCTCGCCGGATGCCCGGCGTTATTTCGTCAGCCGCAGCATTTCGCGCCCCATCGCTTGGCCGATGAGCAGGAAAGACTCGGCGTTGTTGTGGTAGTCCCACTCGCGGCCGCCGGGGGACTTTTCTTTGGGGAAGAAGAACGGAATCGTGTCGATGGACGCGACGTTGCCGGCGAATTCGGGGTGACGGGCGGGGTCGCTGACGGCCAACTGGGCATCGTGGACCTTGCGGGTGTTGGGCTGCATGGCGCTGCCGTACTGGCCGAGCGCGGCGACGACGACGGGAAGGTCAGGACGATTGAATTCGCGGCGCACATCGAGGATGAGGCCCGTCAGATTCTTCTCATAACCGGCGGCGAAGGCGTCGGACTGTGCGTCGGCGATGCCCTGGAACCAGACGAAGCCGGCGAGCTGGGGCGTGCGGCCGGCGAAGTCGGGGCAGTAGCGGTCGAAGTCCTTGAGCGTCTGTTTCACGCCGTCGATGAGCTCGAGGTATTCCTGGCCGTTGAGGAGGTATTGCTTGAGATCGACCCACTGATTGACGAGCCGCGCGCCGGTGCCGGAGTGTTCGCCGTTGCCGGGGTTCTTGGCGACGAAAGCTTTGCCGTCGAGGTTTTTCTGAACCTTCGCCCAATAGGTTCCGGTGATGGAGTCGCCGATGAACAGGACGCGAGGCACGGGTCGCGAGGGGTTTTGGCGCGCCTTGAGCGCAGCGAGCACGGTCTCGGTGACCTTGGGCGCGAGGTCGCCGACGTCGTGGACGTTGAGCGATTTGGGCTTGCCCATGCGGCGGCATTCGGCGTTGAGATCGTCGATGATCACGCCGTTTTCATTCATCACCTTCGCGGCGACTTCGTTGTACTTGTCCACCATCGCGCCGCCCACGTAGCCGGGCGGCGTGCCCTCGGGGATGGGCGTGGTGCTGGCCCAGATGAGCGTGGCTTTGGTCTGCTTGAGGCGGGCGACGATGGTGCGGAGATTTTTCTCGTAGTCCTCGATGGAGATGCGGATCACGCCCTTGCCGGGCTCAGCCCGCTGGCCGGTCTTGGGGTCGAGGAGCGCCTGGTCCCAGACGCCGTGGTTGAAATGGATGACATCCCACCCGCCGTCGAGATCGAGCCCGCCGCCGCCGGACGGTGAGAGGAAGTCGTAGCCGAGCGATCGGGAGCCGCGCGAAAACCAGATGGGATGTCTGGTGGCGAAGCGGATGATCAGGACGGGCTCGTCGAGATTCTCGCCGACGACCTGGCCGAACATGTGTTCGACCCCGACGCCGAAGCCGCGCGGGTCGGCGGGATCGGACGGGATCTGCAGCAGGCGTGCGGGATCACGGGTGTTGTTGGAAAGCGGATGGGCATCGTAGAGCGCGACATCGTCGCGCTTCGTCCAGTTTCCCGCGGAATCCCGGAGGCATGCGAAGTTCGGATTCTCCTTGACGACCTTCAGCAGCGTGCCGGGCAATCCGCCAGCCTCGGCGGGGCTCAGCTTTTTTGCCCCGGGCCCGGTCGGCACGCCATCGATGCTGCCCTGGCGCAGCATGTCTTCGTCCCCGGCGAGGATGTAAACCTTCACGGGCTTTTTTGAATCCGCCGGCTGGAGGATCGGTTGCGGCAACGGATGCTCCGGAGCCGGATCGGACTTCTCCGCCGCGGAGAGGCTTGTCATCCCGAGCGTCGTGGCGACGAGGAGGCACGTTAGAAATTGCAGTGGTGCATTTCGCATGGGGTTCGATTCGCGGGATGGCGGGAATGGAGTCCGGAGGGCTACCGCACGGGGATGTGCGTGGATCATAGACCGGAGGCGGCGGGGCGGCGAAGGGATCGTGTTCATCGCGTGTGAGGACGCGGTCGCCGGGGGCGAGGGCTTCGATGGGGCGGGTGATGTAGCTGGCGATCTTGAGTGCGGTGGCGAGGCCGGGGTTCGGTTGTCAAAGATCAATCGTTGCGCCGCCACACACATGCTTACAATTCGACACGAACCTCCGTCGCATTTGGATCGACGTATTCACCGTAGCGTTTTAGCACGGAAAAGCCTGGCCGCCATTTCAGCGAGTTAAGCCACGGTTGCAATTTCTCGATCAGTGCATCGGCGTCTGGACAGCTTAGGAATAGGCGACACTGTCCGGTCACATAATCGTTTCCTTCGAGACTTCCTACTGCGGGCTCTCGCGATTCCACATCCACAAGGATCGTATCGAGTTGGTCCATCAGGCGACTGACCGCCTCCTTCTCAGCCTTGGTTCCCTTGGACGATTGATCAGCGAGTTTCAACTGAATTACCACGGTGTTCCCCTTGACCCACTGGCCTTCAGGCAGCCCCTCACGCTGCTGCCGTTTTTTCTGTTCCTTCGCGAATTGCCACCAAATTACACCTGGCGGCATCGGCCAGACCTTCTCAAAATTGAAGCCCTCCAACTTGTGCTTGTGCACCCGGTCGACGAAAGCTTCGGTGACATAGGCATCACTTGGAAGTTCTGGAATTTGAAAAATCGTCAGCCCTTCAAGTTTCTTTGGGAAGAATTCATATCGCTCGATAGTGGATGCCGTAATCGGCTTGATCCCCCACCGTATTTCTGAATGTTTCCAATCAAGAACATCTGCTACGGTTGTGATGTTGAAGTGGAAATAAGATCCAAGCGATGAGGACAGTGGCAAGATTTCGCCATTTGGCTCTAGAAAATCCCGAAGTACTTCGATTGCACGCTCGCTGAATGCAGGGTGGCTCATGCCTACGCATGGATAATCATTGAATTTGCGGACCCGTCCAACCACCTTTATTGGCTTCCATGTTGGTGTCAGGCGAATGATCTGCCAATCTCGAGTCGTTCTTCCGCGGGGCAGGGAATCGGGAAATGACCCTGGTTTGGCGCAGCCGAAGCCCTCGTATTTGGGATTGTCGAGAATCGGTTCGAGTTTGTAGACTTTATTTCTAATGTTCATCTATTTTCCTACAACCATTTCCCGTTCAAGGCATCGAATTTCAGATTATCCAATTCCATGTAAATCGCGTCGTGATTGCCCGCATATCGCTGAATCCGAGTATGCATTTCGAGAAGATATTTATTAGTATGAGTTCCCCAGTGATCCGCCCGAGTTGAAAAGAATCCATTATCGGCATCGTTTATTTCGATACCGACATCTTCAAGAAAGCCCTGCGTTTCACTGACCGCATCCTGTACATGTTGAGGCCGACGAGACCATCCGTCGCTGCTGGGCACGACATGGGCGGCGTCGCCCGCTGGGGTTTCACCTGCTTCGATAAGGTTCCGTCGCAGTTCCCGTGAATCATACGAATTATGCACCCAAATCGGCTCCGCCGTCGAGCCTTCGGCACGCACAAAATACGTGTGGCTGTCGTTGACGCGGAAATTGAAGACATCGACGCCCTGCGGATAGATTTCGGAACGGCACGAGACAACCGTTGATGTGCCATCCGGGCCGTTGAGTTCGTCGCCGGCTTTCAGCGTGCCGGCTTTGACCCAGCCGTGGTCCTGCACGTAGGCGGGATGCTCAGCGGTGGTCACGATGACCTGTTCGGTCCCATCGGGTGACCGGACGGTCACGAACTGCAATTGGTACGCGATGCGTTTGAACGTCTCTTCGATCTGCCGGAAGGCCAGGGCGGCGGAGGGGTCGTGTTCATCGCGTGTGAGGACTCGGTCGCCGGGGGCGAGGGCTTCGATGGGGCGGGTGATGTAGCTGACGATCTTGAGTGCGGTGGCGAGGCCGCCGCGGCCGAGGGCTTGGAGGCGGAGGGCATGGAGGTGGGGGATGCGGAGGGGGATTTGGGATTTGGGATTTCAGATTGGGGAGCGGGGATTGAAGGCTTGCGGGCACTTAAGATGGCATGAGTAAAGAGGCGGTCTCCCTCCTCGCGGGTCAAGTAAACTCGCCCGAAAGATGGCCGGTGTTCGGCCGTCGGTGAGGA
>JAYVTU010000077.1:0-17272 GCA_043788485.1 Planctomycetota bacterium | reverse complement strand
CAGCGCCTGCACTCCGCCCTGGGCTACGTCAGCCCGGTGGCGTTCGAACAATCCGCCGCGTAACGTATCCCCGCGCCCGTCGAGAGTGGGGAAGTCCAGGCCGTGTCCCCGCGTTGTTCGTCAAGGCACACGGCCGACTCCGCAAAGCCTGCGCTGGCCGTGGCACCCAAAAAAGCGTCAATCCTGCACGATCTCCGCCTCGACGGTCTCGCGGCCCTTGGTGAAGGTGAAGCTCTGGCCCTGCGCATCGATGCGGACCGTGTCGCCCGGCACGATCTCACCGGCGAGGATCTTGCCGGCCAGCGGATTTTCAAGGCGCTGCTGGATCACACGCTTCAGCGGGCGGGCGCCGTACATCGGGTCGTAGCCTTCCTCGGAGAGCCGGCTCTTGGCTTCGTCGGTGACGTCGAGTTTCATTTCGCGTTCGGCGAGTCGCTTGCGGAGACCGCCGAGCTGGATGTCGACGATGTTGCGGAGCTGCTCCTTGGTGAGCTGGTGGAAGATGATCACCTCGTCGATGCGGTTAAGCAGCTCGGGGCGGAAGAATTTCTTGAGCTCGGCGCGGACGGCCCCCTCGATCTCGTAATCCTCGGCGCCGGAGCCGGTGAGCTGCGCGATCGGGCCCGAGCCGATGTTGCTGGTCATCACAATGATCGTGTTCTTGAAATCGACGGTGCGGCCCTGGCCATCGGTGAGCCGGCCGTCGTCGAGGACCTGCAGCAAAATGTTGAAGACATCCTTGTGCGCCTTTTCGATCTCATCGAAGAGGATGACGCAATACGGCCGGCGGCGGACCGCCTCGGTGAGCCGGCCGCCCTCTTCGTAGCCGACGTATCCGGGCGGCGCGCCGATGAGGCGGGCGACGGAGTGCTGCTCCATGAACTCGGACATGTCGATGCGGATCATCGCGTCTTCGGTGTCGAAGAGGTACTCGGCGAGGGCCTTGCAAAGCTCGGTCTTGCCGACGCCGGTGGGGCCAAGGAAGAGGAACGAGCCGATCGGCCTGCGCGGATCGCCGAGGCCCGCGCGGCTTCGGCGCACGGCGTCGCTGACGGCTCGCACCGCATCGGACTGGCCGACGACGCGCCGCCCCAGCTCGGCCTCCATGCGCAGCAGCTTGCTCTTCTCGCCTTCGAGCAGCTTGCTGATCGGGATGCCCGTCCACTTCGAGACGACCTGCGCGATCTCCTCGGGCGTCACTTCCTCGTGAACCAGCGCGTTTTGGCGGGTCTGGCGTGTCAGGTCTGATTCGACGGTCTGCAACTGCTTGCGCAGATCGAGCAGCTCGCCGTATTGGATGCGGGCCGCGCGCTCGAGGTCGCCCTTGCGCTGCGCCTGCTCGAGCTCGACTTGTTTGGCGTCGATCTGCTCCTTGATCTGCTTGATGCGGTCGAGCTCGCCCTTCTCCGATTCCCACTGGCTCGTCAGGGCGCGGTCGCGCTCCTTGAGGTCGGCCAGCTCACGCTCGACGAGGTCGAGCTGTTTCACGGAGCCCGGGTCCTTTTCCTTCTTGAGCGCCTCGCGCTCGATCTCCAGCTGCATGATGCGGCGGCGAAGCTCATCGAGCTCGGCGGGCATCGATTCGTTCTCGATGCGCAGGCGCGACGCGGCCTCGTCGATCAGGTCGATCGCCTTGTCGGGCAGGAAACGCTCGGTGATGTAGCGCGTCGAGAGCTGTGCGGCGGCGACGAGCGACGCGTCCTGGATGCGGACACCGTGATGCGACTCGTAACGGGCCTTGAGCCCGCGCAGGATCGCGATCGTGTCCTCGACGCTCGGCTCGCTGACGAAGATCGGCTGGAAGCGGCGCTCCAGGGCGGCGTCCTTCTCGATGTGCTGGCGGTATTCGTCGAGCGTCGTCGCGCCGATGACGTGCAGCTCGCCGCGCGCGAGCATCGGCTTGAGCAGGTTGCCGGCGTCGGGCGAGCCCTCGGTCTTGCCGAGGCCGACGACGGTGTGCAGCTCGTCGATGAAGAGCAGAATCTGCCCCTCGGCGCTGGTGACCTCGCGGAGCACGGCTTTGAGGCGTTCCTCAAACTCGCCGCGGAATTTCGCGCCGGCGATCAGCGCGCCCATGTCGAGGGCGATGAGCCGCTTGTTCTGCATGGACGCGGGGACATCGCCGCGCGCGATGCGCAGGGCGAGTCCCTCGGCGATCGCCGTCTTGCCGACGCCCGGGTCGCCGATCAGCACGGGATTGTTTTTTGTCCGGCGTGAGAGGACCTGCATCGCGCGGCGGATCTCCTCATCGCGGCCGATCACCGGATCGATCTTGCCCTGGCGAGCGAGCTCGACGAGATCGCGGCCGTATTTCTGCAGGGCTTCGTACTGCTGCTCGGCCTCTGGGCTGGTGACGCGCTGGCCTTTGCGGATGGTTTGAATGGCTTGGAGCAAATGTTTGCGATCGACGCCGTTGACGGAGAGCACTTCCTTGGCGTCGCTGCGCACCTCCGCCAGCGCGAGCAGCAGGTGCTCGATGCTGACGTACTGATCCTTCATGTCGGTTGCTTCCTGCTGCGCTTTGCCGAGGACCTCGCCGAGCTCGCGCGAGATGTTGACGCCGCCGGCGCCCGAGACGGTCGGTTGGCGTTTGAGTTCGGTGTTGGCGATCGACGCGATCCGCTCGGGACTGGCGCCGACCCGGAGCATGAGCGTGCGTGTGACGCTCGTCTCGTCCTCGAGCAGCGCGTGCAATAAGTGCTGCGGCGTCACCTGGCCGTGCTGCCGGGTCTGCGCCGCGAGCTGCGCGGAGGAGAGAGCTTCCTGAGCCTTGGTTGTGAACCGATCGAGATTAGCCATTTTCGATTTACCTCATTACGACCATCAGCAAAGTCTAGGCGCAAGCGGCGGATTCGCGAAACAGGCTGAAAATACCACACTTTCAGCGGGATTCCATCGCTAGTTTCCGAGGGTGAACGACTGCCAAATTGACGCATCGGGCCCATTCGCGAGCCATTCGGTGTGCGTTGTGATTGGAGTTTGATCGGGCGGGGACGCCGGTGAATCAGTCGCTCGCCTGCGCGGCGGCTTCGGTGGCGCGGAGGTTGGCTTCGGCGGGGTCGATGTTGCGGACGAAAGAGATGGAATAAGGATTCGCGGAGCGTGCGGCGTTGGGCGCGGAGAAATTGATGGGGCCGGGGACGGTGGCGGCGACGAGGTTGTCGCGCAGCTGCTGGAGGCGGCGCTGGGCTTCGGAGAAAGGGATGCGCGGGAGCGTGTTCACGTAGAGCGCCTCGAAAGAGATCGCATCGGGATTTCGCGGGCGCTGCTCGGCTGCCGAGGAAGGCGCGGTCGCGGCCACGTCGCCGGCGGGCGCAACCGAATTCGGTTGCACCAGGCGGAGCGCTGCGGCGGGTTGATGAGTCTCTATGCGCATCGTCTTATTGAGGACGCAATTTTAGCACAACCGGGCGGAGAGTGAACAAGTTTTTGTTTACCGGACCCGAGGGTATTGGGTAGTGTGCGCAGAACCTGTGGATTGCATGGTGATTCGTGTTTCCAGAGGTGGGTTGAGTTGTATGATGCTCGGACCGGGTTATCAACCACGAAATGGGCTGGGGCGACCGCAGTTCACAAATGCCTCGGGGAACCGCGATGCGGAAACGGCGGGTTTGCCGGTGGATGTTGGCGCTAGCGGGGGTATTGTTGTGCGCCTCGGTGGCGTCTGCGGCGGAGCCGATTGCGATCGAGGCGGTGAAGCTCGATCGTCCGGTGGATTTTCAGATTGACGTGCTGCCGCTGCTGCGGAAGAGCTGCCTGGCGTGTCATCATGCGCCGAAGCCCAAGGGTGATTTGTTGCTGGAGACCGTGGCGGGGATGCTCAAGGGCGGCGAGAACGGGCCGGCGATCGTGCCGGGCAAACCTGCGGAGAGCCGGCTGATTCGCAGCGCCTCGCGTGTTGAGAAGCCTTACATGCCGCCGGCGAACAACAAGGCGGATGCTCCGCCGCTGACGGGGCATGAGCTGGGAATTTTGCAGCTGTGGATTGAACAGGGGGCGAAGGGGCCGGCGCATGCGACGATTGATCAGCCGCGCTGGCAGGCGCCGCCGGCGACATGGAATCCGATTTACGCGCTGGCGATGACGGGCGATGCGCAGCTCGCGGCGGTGGGGCGTGGCGGGCGAATCAACATCTACCACCTGCCGACGGGGCGGATGGTTGCGGACCTCACGGACCCGAAGCTCGCGCCGCTGGTTGCCGCGCATCCCGATGCGGTTGGGGCATTGGCGATGAGCCCGGACGGGACGCTGCTGGCATCGGGCGGGTTCCGCGCGATCAAGCTGTGGCGCGGCACGCTGCCCGAGCAGCGCATCAAACTGCAGCTTCCGGCAGGCTACCAACCGCGTCTCGCCGCGATCAGCCCTGACGGCAAACGCATCGCCACCGCCGCGTCGGACAATTCGGTACGGCTCTGGGACGGCGGAAGCGGTGCAGCCGTCGCGGAGATCAAGGATCATCCCGGCCCGGTCGCGGCGCTGCAGTTCAGCAACGACGGCACGCGCCTCGCCAGCGGCGGTGCCGATCAGCTGCTGCTCGTGCACAACGCGGCGGACGGCGCGCTCATCGGCCGCATCGACACGCCGACGGAGATCCGTTCGCTCACGTGGCTCGGCGGCGATGCGGGCCTAGCGACCGGTGATGCGGAGCGGAAATCGATCAGCCTCTGGCCGACGCCGAAGGGCCCGGCGCCGGCGGTTGATCTTGCGGGCAACGGTGGTGGACCTGTCACCGCGATGGCGATGAGCCCTGATGCGAAGGTCGCTGCGGTCGCCACCGCGGATCACAAGATTGCGTTGCTCGACCTGGCGACGGGAAAATTCACTATGAAGCTCGCCGGGCATGACGCAAACATCACGGCGATGAGCTGGAGCGGCGACGGCAAACGGCTGCTGAGCCTCGCGGTGGATCGCACGCTGAAGGTGTGGGACCGGGCGAGCGGCGAGGCGGTTGTTTCGCTGACGACCGGGGCGGAGACGCTCGACGGCGCGGCGCTGAATCCCGTGGGGAATCAGGCGGCGGTGATGGCCGACGGTCAGTTGATTGTTTACCGGTTCGATGTGCCCGATGCGGAGGGGCCTTGGGGCGCTCGGGTGATGAAGCCGGAGAATTTCGAGGCGAAGCTGGTGCGCGTTCTGTACGGCAAGGATGGCCAGACGATTTACGCCGCGGCGGCGGACGGCTCGGTCCGTGCATGGAACGCGGCGGACATGCAGCAGAAATTCGCCGTCGGCCACGGCAGTGGCATCCGCGACCTGGCGATGAGCGGTGACGGCAAATGGCTCGCCACGGCGGGCGATGACAAGCAGGTCAAACGCTGGAACGCGGTTAGCGGCAACAATGAAGGCACGTTCGGTCCGCTGCCGGGCGCAGGCGGGAGTGTGACTTTCTCACCCGATGGGAATCTGGTGCTCGCCGCCTCGGGGTCGCAGGTGTTTGTCTACGACACCAGGCAGCAGCAACAGACAGCGTTGATCCGCGCAGTGAGCGATCACGAGGGCGCGATCACGGCACTGGCGATGACCGGCGAGAGCGGCGGGGCGATCGTTTCGGCGTCGGCGGACAAGACATTACGTGTTGGCACGCTCGTCACGCCCAAGGTGATCGGCAATCACAACGGCGCGATCACCGCGCTGCGTTTCGAGCCGGCGGGTAACGGGCATCCCGAACTGCTTTTCTCGGCGTGCGAAGACGGGGCGATCCGCAAGATCCGGCTCGACGGCTCACAACCCCCGAAGCAGTTCAACGCGGGCGGCTCGCCCAACACGATTCTTTTCAGCGGCGACCGTGTGGCGGGCGTGACGGGCAACGTGCTCAAGCTCTTCAAGAACGAAAACGCGATCCAGGTCGCGGAACTGCGGACGGACGGCGCGGCGAAGTGGGCGGCGGAAGAGGCCGCGGCGGTCGCCGAGTTCGCGCAGCGTGAGGTCAATCATTTCAACGAGACCGCGCGACAGACCGAGGAATCGGGTAAGAGCGAGAACGATGAGGTCAAGGCGGCCAACGAGGCGCTGGCCCCGATCGAGAAGGAGCTCAAGGAGAAATCGGACGTGCTGGCGAAGGCGGCGACGGATCGCGAGGCGGCCGAGAAGGCGGTGACGGAGGCCAATAGAGCGGTCGAGGAGCGAAAGGCGAAGATCAAAGCGGCGGACGATGCGCTGGCGGCGGCGCTGGCGCAGCGTGACACGGCGGAGAAGTCGGCGGCGGAAGGCGCGACGCTCGAGGTGGCGGCCCGCGAGGCTTTCGATGCGGCTGACAAGGCGGAGCAGCGGGCATCGGCGGGCAAGGATGAGGGGGCGAAGGCGAAAGCGCAGGCGGATCGCGTCGCTGCGGAGCAGAAGCGCAAGGAATCGGAGGCGGAGTCGAATATGCGGCGTGAGGCGGCGAATCAGTCGAAGCAGACGCAGCAGAAGGCGGAGGGTGAGCGGCGCAACGCCGAGCAGGAAATGAATCAGGCTCTGAACCGCGTCAGGGAGCTGACGAAGGCTCATGAGGATTCGCGTAATAAGGAGGATCAGGCGAAGCAGGCGGTTGAGATGGCGCAGCGGAATGTGGAGAACGGCAAGCGGCGCGTGGAGCGTGCGGCCGTTTCACTGGCGCAATCGCAGAAGCGGACCGCCGATGCGAAGGTGGCCGCGCAGCAGGCTGAAGCGGAGCTCAAGAATCGCCAACAGGCGCGCGACACGGCGAACAATGCGGTCGGGCCGGCGGCGATCGGGCTAAGGTGCGCGGCGGTTTCGCCGGATGGCGTGACGCTGGTGATGGGGGCGGAGGACGGACGCGTGCTGGCGTTCACATTGGAGAAGGGGACGCCGGCCGGTGTGTGGGCGGCGCATGGCGGCGCGGTGCTGGCGTGCCGGTTCATGGCGGGCGGTGAACTGGTCACGGTCGGGGCGGACGGCGGTGTGCGTGTGGCGGGGCTGATGCCGAATTGGAAATTGGAGCGCGTGATTGAGCCGGGCACGTCGGCGAATGGTGACGCGGCGCCGCCGGTGGACCGGGTGCTGTCGCTGGCGTTTAGTCCGGACGGGCAGATGCTGGCGAGCGGCGGGGGGGTGCCGAGCCGCGAGGGGGAATTGTGTTTGTGGAATGTGGGCGATGGGAAGCCGATCCGGCAGATTGTCGATGCGCACAGTGATACGGTTTTTGATTTAAGTTTCGCACCGCCGGCGATCGGTGCGGGCGGCGGCGTTCCGTTTCGGCTGGCCAGCGGGGCGGCGGACAAGTTTGCGCGGGTGTTCGATGTCGCGACCGGCAAGGTGCTCAACAGTTTCGAGGGACACACGGGGCACGTGCTGAGCGTGAGTTGGAACCGCGACGGGCGGACGCTCGTCACCGGCGGCGGGGATGGGACGGTGAAGGTGTGGAATCTGACGACGGGTGTGCAGGTGAAATCGGTTGACGGATTGAAGAGCCAGGTGCTCAGCGTGCGTCACCGCGGGTACGGCAATCAGTTCGCGATGGGCATTGGCGCGGGCGGTGTGCGGATCATGAACGAGGGCGGGAATGCGGACCGGGAATTTGATGTGCAATCGGATTACATCTACCGCGTTGCACTGAGTGAAGACGGGCGCACGCTGATCGCCGGTGGGCGGAGCGGGACGCTTCGGGTTTGGGACGTTGAGAGCCGAAAATCTTTGGGACAATTTTCACCGACTCCGGCGGCGCCAGCTGGCGGAGCGGCGGAGACGCCGGGTCCGAAAAAATGATGACAATATCCGTGGAATCCAGAGAAAAACGATGGACCATCCCTGAAACACGGGTATTATTTGGGTGGTGATGAGGCGGTCGTAAGGCAACCGGGAAAAACAAAGGCTCACGGAAAATTTATATCGTTTGATCGAATCAAGCGAACATCCCTCAACGTCCGATGTCGATAGTTGATGTGGAGACCGGTTATGCTCGGCAGGCCGTCCCTCGCGGGACCAAGATCACGCCTGTTCCTCTTAGTAATCCTTTCGCTATCGCTCTACGCACACATTTCATTTGCCGCTAACGCGACGCCCTTGGCGGCCGCCGGCGCGCTTCCGGCGTTCCCCGGCCTTGGTGATCCGGGCGCTGCCAAGTCGCTGGAGCTGCGCAGCGCCGGCGCCGATGCGGCGACGGTGTGTCAGCTCGTCGGGCCCGATGCGCGGCTGCAGCTTCTGGCCACCGCGACGTTCGCCAACGGTCAGCTTCGTGATTGGACTGGGACGGTGAAGTACAGCGTGGCGCCGGCGGGCATCGTGCAGATCGACGCGGCGGGCATGGTCACGGCAACCGGCGACGGCACGGCGACGATCACCGCCAGCGGCGACGGCGGGCTCAGCGCGACGGCGCAGGTGAAGGTCGAGCGGTTCAGCGATCCGCCGCCGATTAATTTTCCGAATCAGGTCGTGCCCATCTTCACGAAAGTCGGATGCAACGCCGGCGGCTGCCACGGCAAGAGCGGCGGGCAGAATGGATTCCGCCTCTCGCTGCTCGGCTTCGAGCCGACCGAGGACTACGACTACCTCGTCAAGGAATCGTTCGGTCGCCGGCTCTCGCCCACCGCACCGGATTCGAGCCTGCTGCTGCTCAAGGCTGTGAACGCTCTGCCCCACGGCGGCGGCCAGCGCATCAGCGAAAACAGCGACGAATACCGCATGCTTCGCCGCTGGATCAGCCAGGCGATGCCCTACGGCGAGCCCGGCGATCCGGTGATCACCGGCCTCCGCGTCTACCCCGAGCACCGCGACATGATGCGCGACGGCTCGCAGCAGCTGGCGGTCGTGGCGCAGTACAGCGACGGCTCGATGCGCGATGTCACCCGCGCCGCGCAGTACGAGCCCAATGACAAGGGTATGGCGGAGGTCGCGGGCAATGGCTCGGTGAAGATGCTCGGCAGCCCGGGCGATGTGGCGGTGATGGTGCGCTATCAGGGCCAGGTCTCGACGTTCCGCGCGACGGTGCCGATGGGCATCGCCATCACGCAACTGCCGCCGGTGCATAACCGCGTCGATGAGATGGTGTTCACGAAGCTCAAGGAGCTCGGCCTCCCGCCGTCGGACCTCTGTGATGATGCGGCGTTCCTGCGGCGTGTGACGATCGATCTGGCGGGTCGCCTGCCGACCGCCGACGAGGCCCGCGCTTTCACCGGTGACACGTCCGGCGGCAAGCGCGATCGCTGCGTCGAGCGTCTCCTCGCCGGTGACGATTACGCCGACTATTTCGCGGATTACTGGTCAGGCGTGCTGCGCAACAAGCGTGAAAAGCCCAGCTATCGCCGCGGGACGTACGCGTTCCACGGCTGGATCCGCTCCGCCCTGCGCGACAACATGCCCTACGACAAATTCGTGCGCAACATCGTCGGGGCTGTCGGCGAACTCGAGACGAATCCGCCGGTCGTCTGGTATCGACAGGTCGATCAGGCGGCGGAGCAGGTGGAGGACACCTCGCAGCTCTTCCTCGGCACGCGGCTGCAGTGCGCCCGCTGCCATCATCACCCGTTCGAGAAGTGGAGCCAGCAGGATTACTACGGGATGCAGGCCTTCTTCTCCCGCGTCGGCCGCAAGGACACGCCCGAACACGAACAGGTCCGCGTCTATCACAAGCGCGGCGAAGCGGCGGCGGTGAATCCGAAAAACGGCAAGAGCATCAAGCCCACCGTGCTCGGCGGCGAGCCGCTCGCGCTGGGCGTCGATGAAGACCCACGCCTCGTCCTCGCCGACTGGATGGCCACACCGACGAATCCGTTCTTCGCCCAGGCGCTGGTCAATCGCTACTGGAAGCATTTCTTCGGTCGCGGCCTCGTCGAGCCCGAGGATGACATGCGGCAGACCAATCCGCCGACCAATCCGAAGCTCCTTGCCGCGCTCTCCGATGAGTTCGTCAAATCGGGCTTCGATCTCAAGCAGCTCTGCCGCACCATCTGCACGTCGAGCACGTATCAGCTCTCCGCCGAGCCCAACGCATGGAACGCCGCCGACAAGCAGAATTTCTCCCGCTACTATCCCCGCCGCTTGCAGGCCGAAGTGCTCCTCGACGGCATCGACCAGGTCCTCGGCACGCACACCGAGCTCAGCGGCCTGCCCGATGGCGCCCGCGCCGTCCAGATCCCCGACATGGGCGGCGCCAGCGTTTATTTCCTCAATGTCTTCGGTCGCCCCGCGGGTTCCTCCGCCTGCGCATGCGAACGCATGGACGACCCGAGCCTCGCGCAGTCGCTGCACCTGCTCAACTCCAGCGAGATCTACAACAAACTCGCCGCTTCCGACGCACGCCGCATGATGGCCGATGCGTCCATGACCGATCCGCAGCGCATCACCGAGTTCTACTACCGCGCGTTCGGCCGGCCCCCGACCGAAAGCGAGATCGGCCTCGCCACGTCCCACCTCGCCAAGGCCGACAAAGACCACAAGGCCGAGGCGTGGGAAGACGTCCTCTGGGCCGTCATCAACACCAAAGAATTCCTCTTCAATCACTAGCGTCTCGCGTCTTGCGTCTCGGGTCTCGCGTTGAAAAACCCGAGACCCGAGACGCAAGACCCGAAACCGCCCGGAGGGCACGCCATGCTAAGCATCGAAGGCCAGAACCATCGCTACTGCGACGGCGTCCAACGCCGAAGCATCCTCAAGATCGGCGCGCTCGGCCTCGGCGCGCTCACCCTTGCCGACCTCTTCCGCATGGACGCCCTCGCCGGTCAGCCCAACTCCAACAAAGCCCTCATCAACATCTTCCTCACCGGCGGGCCGTCGCACACCGATATGTTCGACCTCAAGCCCGATGCCCCCAGCGAATACCGCGGCGAATTCAGCCCCATCCGTACCAATGTCCCCGGCATGGACATCTGCGAGCTCATGCCCAACCTCGCCCACCACGCCGACAAATTCGCCATCATCCGATCCGTCGTCGGCACCTACGGCGACCACAGCAACTACCACACCGAATCCGGCTACGGAATGAAAGAGCTCCAGGCCGTCGGCGGGCATCCCTCGATCGGCTCCGTCGTCGCCAAGCTCCAGGGCTCCAGCGGCGAAGCCCCGCCCTTCGTCTCCCTCCAAGGCGAGCTGCCCTTCGGCTTCCTCGGCCCCACCTACAAGTGCTACACGCCCGATGGCTCGGCGAAACAGGACATGAGCCTCTCACGCATCTCCGCCGATCGCCTGCGCGATCGCGCCGCCCTGCTCCACAGCATGGACACGATCCGCCGCGACATCGACAAATCCGGCCAGATGGCCGCGATGGATTCCTACACGCAGAAGGCCGTCGATGTCGTCATCTCCGGCCGCATGGCCGACGCGATGGACATCAGCAAGGAACCCGAAGAGACGCGCCGCCGCTACCTCGGCGCCGCCGGCGCGCACCGCGGAGCCAATGAGCACATCCTCCTCGCCCGCCGCCTCGTCGAGGCCGGCGTCCGCTGCGTCAGCCTGAACTGGGGCGGCTGGGACACGCACGAAAACAATTTCAAAACCCTCCGCGCCCAGGTCCCCGCCCTCGACCTCGGCGTCGCCGCGCTGCTGCAGGACCTCCACGACCGCGGCATGGAAAAAGATGTCACCGTCATCGTCTGGGGCGAATTCGGGCGCAACCCGCGCATCACCAACAAGGCCGGCCGCGACCACTGGACCCAGGTCATGCAGGCCGTCGTCGCCGGCGGCGGCATGAAGACCGGACAGGTCATCGGCTCCACCGACCGCTACGGCTCCGAAGCCAAGGACCGCCCCGTCCACCTCCGCGAAATCTTCGCGACCCTCTACCACAACCTCGGAATCGACGCGAAAAACACCACGATCGTCGACCCCGCCGGACGCCCCCAATACCTCGTCGACGACCGCGAACCCATTAAAGAACTCTATTAATCCCGCGGCGCGCCCCGTTTCAGCGGGGCGTGTCCGTGTACCCATGACCCGATTTCAATTCCCAATTTCCGGTCTCGCGTTATTCATCGCAATCCTTTTCGTGCCTGTGTTTGTTTCAGCCCAGGAGCATTTCCCCCAGCCCCGTCTCTACTCCCTCTTTCCCGCCGGCGCTCGCGCCGGCTCCTCCGTCGCCGTCAAGCTCACGCGCACCGAAGAGCTCGATGCTCCCGACAAGCTCATCTTCTCACACCCCGGCATCACCGCCGTGCCCCTCATGGCTCCCGCCGACCGTTTCCATCCTCAACCCTATCGGGTTGATAAAACCTTCACCGTCACCGTCGCCGCCGATGTCCCGCCCGGCTACTACGAAGTCCGCGCCGTCGGCTATCACGGCATCTCCTCCGCCCGCACATTCGCCGTCTCCAATCTCCCCGAAGCCAACGAATCCGAGCCCAACAACGACCCCGCCAAGGGCAACGACCTCGCCGTCGGCTCCGTCATGAACGGCGCGACCGAACCGCAGAAATACGACTACTTCCGCATCACGCTCAAAAAATCCCAGCGCATCACCATCGACGGCGTCGCTCAGCGCATCGATTCCAAGACCGACCTCGCCTTCGAGATGCTCGATGAAAAAGGCGACACACTCGCCGAATCGCGCGATGCGATCGGCCGCGATCCGGTCCTCGATTTCACCGCTCCCGCCGATGGCGTCTACATCCTCCGCGTCCACGATTTCACCTTCGAGGGCGGCGAGGAATTCTTCTACCGCGTCTCCGTCACATCGGGCCCGTGGATCGACTATATCGACCCGCCCGTCATCGCCCCGGGTGGCGGAACCTTCACGATCTACGGCCGAAATCTGCCCGGTTCCGCCGCCGCCCCGCCCCTGACCGACGGCGGCTCCCCCCTCGAAAAACTCATCGTCCAGATCCCCGCGCCGCCCGCCGAATCGCTCCGCGCCGCCATGCGCACCGGCTCACTCCTCCGCCCCTTCATGGCGCCGACCGATTTCACGACGTACCAGTTCAAATCCGACGCCGGCCTCTCCAATCCCGTCCCGCTCCTCATCAGCGCCGCGCCGATCACCACCGAAAACGAACCCAACAACACACCCGAAACCGCCCAGCAGCTCACGATCCCCTGTGAGGTCGTAGGCCGATTTAATCCCAAAGCCGATCTCGACTGGTACACCTTCGCCGGCAAAAAAGATCAGCCCCTCTGGATCGAGATCGATTCGCAGCGCCTCGGCCTGCCCACCGATCCGGCTTTCCTCATCCAACAGCTCACGACCGACGCCGACGGCAAAGTCACCGCCAAAGACCTGCAGGAATTCGACGAGTCGCTCCCGCTGCTCAAGGAAAAGAAATACGACCTCGACAGCAGCGATCCGGGCCTGCGCTTCAATCCGCCCGCCGATGGCAACTACCGCCTGCTCGTCCGCGATCTCTATGGCTCGACCCAGGGCGATGCCCGATTCTTCTACCGCCTCAAGATCCGCCCCGCGCAGCCCGACTTCCGACTCGTCACTCTGCCCGTCAAGCTCGAGAGCAACAACAAGCAGGAGCCGTGGAACACGATCATCCGCCGCGGCGGCTCGGAGCGGATGCGCATCGCCGTGTTTCGCCGCGAGGGGTTCCAGGGCGAGATCACCGTCACCGCCGAGAATCTGCCGCCCGGCGTCACCGCCGCGCCCGTCATCGTCGCCAAACAGAGCAGCACCGCATCGCTCGTGCTGACTGCGGCGCCCGATGCGCCCGCGTTCGCCGGCCCGATCACGGTCACCGGCCGCGCCAGGATCGGAGATGCCGAGGTCGCGCACACCGCCATCGCCGCCCAGTACATCACCGAAGTCCAGCAGGACAACATCTCCGTCCCCGCGCGGCTCACGCAGACCATCTCCATCGCCGTCGATGACCACGCCTCCGCTCCCGCCACTGTCCAGCTCGGCACGCAGCCCGTCTACCGCATCGCGCGCGGCGGCAAGCTCGAGATCCCCATCAAGCTCAACCCCGTCGGCGACTTCAAGGGCGATGCGACGATGAAGCCCGCCGACCTGCCCGAGAATCAGGTGCGCGGAAACGAGGCCCGCGTCACCGCCTCCGAGCCCGCCGCGAAGATGCTTCTGGAGATCGACCCCAACGCCTCGCCCGGCAGCTTCACCATGATGGCGTTCGGCGAGACGCGCATGCCGTTCCGCCCTGCGGCCCCGATCGCCGAGGCCGCCGATGCGGAATACAAGCGTCTCGAACAAGCCGTGAATGAAGCCAATGGCACCGCAAGCAAAGCCCAGCAGCAGCGTCAGCAGGCGGAGCAGGCCCTGAATCAGTCGCGTCAGGGCCGTGAGCAATCACAGAACGCGCGCAACACCGCGCAGCAGAAGTCCGATGCCGCGGTCGCCGAGATGAAGTCGCTCCATGAGGGCGCGACCGCCATCAAGCAGCAGGCCGATGAGGCGTCGAAGCACGCAGCCGAAGCCACGGCTGCGATCGCCTCCGCCGCCGACGCCGCCGCGCGCTCCGCCGCGGAGAACACATCGAAAGCGCTCCAGGATCAGGCGAATCAGGCGAAGCAGAAGGCCGACGAAGCGGCGAAGAAAGAGACCGATGCCGATGCGCGAGCCGCGCAGGCCGCCGACGCCGTGAAAAAAGCCGATGAGGTGGTCCAGGCCGCCAGCGAAAAACTCACCGCCGCCGAGGCCGCTCAGAAGGCCGCGATCGAAACCGAAAAAGCCGCGCAGCAGGACAAACAACTCGGCGAGCATCTCAAGAACGAAGTGGCCGAGACAACCCGCCGCATCAAGGAACGCTCCAATCAGCGCGACGTCCGCCTCGACCTCAACACCAACACCATCACGATCGAGATCGTCCGCGACCCCGTGACACTCAGCGTCAACCCGCCCTCGCCGGCGGTCACCATCGGCCAGCGCGCCGAAGTCACCGTGACCGCCCAGCGCGAAAGCGGCGCGGATGAGGAAATCGTTCTCGAACTCGTCAAACCCCCCAACGGCGTCTCCCTGCCCGACCGCACCGTGATCGCCAAAGGCTCGAATGAAACGAAACTCATCGTCGCCACCGATCCCAAGTCCCCGCTCGGCCCGCAAAAACTCACCCTCCGCGCCCGCACCCGCTACAACAACCGCGATGTGAATGTTGAGCAGGCGTTCGACCTGGCCATCAACGCCGTTCCGCCGCCACCGCCTCCGCCCGTGGCCCCGCCGGCTCCCGCGCCGGCCGCGCCTCCCGCCGCGACACCCGCAGTCTCAAGCCCCGCGCCGCCGGTTACGCCCGAGGTTCCAAAGAAATAAAATCAAACCCGCAATGCGGGATCGATTCCCCAGCCCGGAGGGCGTTTCATATTAGCCACGGGCGACGCCGCGGAGCCCGTGGAATGGGACGTGAAATTCTCCGGAGCCCTTTAGGGCGATTCATTCTTGTGCGTCGGGCGCGGCGTGGAGGTTGGAATCTGGCGTTGGCGCGGACGAAATCGTTTGCATCGCTCGACGCCGGACGAACGAATCGCCCTGAAGGGCTCCGGGGAAAAACGCCCGATTTCCACGGGCTCCGAGGACGTCGCCCGTGGCTAGCATGAGACGCCCTTCGGGCTAAGAGTCGATTGCCTGCGGCTCCGGCAAAATAGATGGGATTCGGGAATTGCGTCGCCCATAATCTCGATGTAATTTTTGCGTAACCATTTTCACAGAGGAGTTCGCCGTGGGCCATACGTATTGCCGCATCCTTGTGCATGTCGTGTTCAGCACCAAGAACCGGGAGCCGACGATTGATCCGGAGTGGCGGCCGCGGCTGTTCAGGTACATGGCGGGCGTCGCGCGCGACGAATTCGGGTGGTCGCTGCGCATCGGCGGCGTCGCGGATCACGTGCACGGCCTCTTGCAGATCAAGCCCGATCAATCGCTCTCGCATGCGATGAACCGGTGGAAGAGCCTTTCGTCGGGCTGGGTGAACCGCGAGATCAAGCCCGCGGCCGATTTCGCGTGGCAGATCGGTTACGGCGGATTCAGCGTCAGCGAATCGATCGCGCCGAAAGTCATTCAATACATCGACGGCCAGGAGGAACATCACCGCAAGCAGACGTTCATGGAGGAATTCATCGGGTTGTTGAAACGACATAAGATCGAGTACGACCCGGAAAAGATTTGGGATTGAGGCCGCGGCGCATCCGGTGTCGTATTCGGTTCCGAGCCCGGAGGGCGAATCATGTTAGCCACGGGCGACGTCGCGGAGCCCGTGGTAGGTGACGCGGTATTTCCCGAGCCCCGTTCAGGGGCGATTCATTTTGACGTGCGTGGGGATGACAAGGACGACGGGATTTGGCGCGGATGAAAATGATCGGATCGCGCGACGCCTGACGAATGAATCGCCCTGAAGGGCTCCGGGGAAAAAACGGCCGATTACCACGGGTTCCGCTTACCACGGGTTTCGCGGACTCCACCCGTGGCTAATATGAGACGCCCTCCGGGCTAAGAATCGATCGCGGAAACACGGAGGAAACAATTGTTCATGCGGTGTGCCGCACGCGGGCGTGTGATAGACTCGCGGGGGCGATGGGATGTGGGTCACATCAATTGGAGAGGTGTCGATGTGCAGAGTGTTGATCATTGCGTTGCTGATCGCGTCTTGCGTGATGGGCGTGGCGGGATGTTCACGGTTGCCGGATGAAGGGAAATTGAGGGCAAGCAATGTGTTCGCGGACGCCAAGGTCGTCGCGTTTGCCGAGGCGATCAGAGGTGGGGATTTCCCGACGGCGGAACAGTTGCTTCGTGAAGGGGTCAACATCAACACCATCGGCAAGCAGGGCGTCACGCCGTTGACATGGACACTCCTGAAGCAAAACAAGCCGGGCTTCCGTTGGCTTTTGGACCATGGGGCCGATCCCAACCTGGTCCCCGAAGATGATAAAGGCACCCTCTTCTGGGCGTCAGGAATCGAGGATTCGGAGTGGCTAGAAATGCTCCTCGCCCACAAGGCTGATCCCAATCTCAAGCGCCGAGGCAGCGTATTTACGGTCGAGGTCCCATTGAATGAAGTCAACCTGTATCATCGCCGAAAGAATCTGGAATTACTCATCAAGGCTGGCGCTGATGTGAATTTCCACAGGCCGAAAGAGGAGGGAGGAGGGACAGTGGTGATCGATGCGGCTTTTGGTGGATGGTTTGAAGGGGTCTACATCCTTTTGGAAGCGGGTGCTGACCATCGACCGCGGACAGTAGGAGGCGACGACGTTACATATGCGGTTGTCGGACGTCTGGTTGATCCCGGCAGTGACGAGGCGAATTGGCGTGAAAAGGTTTTGAAGGTGCTGGAAAGTCGGGGTGCGGACGTCGAGGCGGCCCGGAAGAAAGTGGCTGCAGAAGAATTGGAGAACAGGAAGTCGCGGCCGTAGTTCGATCGGAACAAGATGTCAGTTGCCGAATCCGTCCGTTTTGTAGCGA
>JAYVTU010000076.1:0-17343 GCA_043788485.1 Planctomycetota bacterium | reverse complement strand
ATCTTCATCGTCGTCTTGAGGTGGCGCAGGTTCGTCTCGATCGCCCAGCGCTGGCCGTACACCTCCGCCAGGTTCTCGGCCGAATACGCCTGGGCTTCGGGAGGGAAAAAGGTGTCAGGTACCGTTGTCCGATGGTAGCAGTGGACCGCTCGCCGTCGGCCTCGCGGCGGTTCTCGGTCACGGCGGTGCGTTTGCCGGCGGCGTCCACGCTGTAATCGTACCGCGCGAGGACTTCGTTGTCCGTCAGGTCGCTGGGCGTCGAGTCGGGGGCGTACTGCGTTTCGACATCGACGCGGTCATGCACAAATCGACCTGAGCGGCCACGATTTGCGGCACCAGGCGGAGTCGGCCATGTGCCTTGGCGCACCGTGCGGGGACACGGCCGACTCCGAAGACTGCGCTGGCCGTGGCACCCAAGGCGGCGCGGAGCGCAGAACTGACCGGGACGGCGTAGCCGTCCGGCTATTGGGGGAGGAGTTGGAGTGAAAATATCAGAGGATGGGGCGATGGTGGATCGCGTGGTGACGGGCGAGGAGGATTGATTCGGCGGCGAACCAGTGGGCGAGGTCGTCACCTTGGGGGCGGCCGCGTTCGAGCCAGATGTCGTAGGCGACCTGGGCGATGCGCTGGTGATCGGGCGGGGGCGGAGCGGGGAGCGGGGGGATGGCGCGGCGTTTGGGTTTGGGGATGCCGAGGATGTCGGTGGTGGAAGCGGAGGCGCGTGTGGCGGGGCGGACGCGCGGGGCGGTGCGGGGCGGGGTGACGATCGTATCGAGAGTGGACGTTGCGGTAGTCATCGGCGGGCTCCGTTGCAAGACGTGGATCCACGGCGACGCGATTCAACTGCGGGAGATATTGAGTATGACGAGGTGGTGGGGCGAAAGTCTATAGGGATTTGGCTGAAATGGAGGAGAAATGCGGGGAGGGGGAAGGGGGCGCGGAGCGCACGTTGAATATTTCGGCGCACCCTCACCCGGCTCGCGGAGATCGCTGGCCTCTCTCCGAGGGAGAGGCGGTGGGGGCGCGCACAGATGTGGTCGTGAAACCGGACGTCCGGGTGGTTTCCCGGAGAACCGAGGGGCTTGAGTGGTATTCACAGCGTTAAGGTGTGGAATCGGCGGGGAGTTAAGACGGGAGGTTCGGCGGGAGCGGGGTGAAAAACGGGGGTGGGGGGAGGGGGTGAAAATGTCCGGTCGACGGGTTTGTGCGCACGGGGAGGGACCGCGGAAGGCCCGCGGGGATTCGGAGGATTTCATCCCCGGGTGTGGGTGGGTTGCATGTGTGGGGTCAAGGTTGGGGGTGCCGTTTGCCCGCGAAGCCGCGAGCGGGGGAGGGGAAAAAGACAGCCCTCACCCCGGCCCTTTCCCGGGGAGAGAGGGAGCGGCGGGGGGGAGGTCGAGGGTGTGTTCGTGGGCGAGGAAGTTGAGCTGCTCGAGTTCTGCGGCGACGTCGATGTGGCGGACGGTGACGGTGGCGGGGACGTTGAGCTGGGTGGGTGCGAAGGAGAGGATGCCGCGGACGCCGGATTGGGCGAGGAGGTCGGCGATGTGCTGTGCGGCTTCGATGGGGACGGCGAGGATGGCGAGCTTGATGTTGAGCTGCGCGACGAGCGACGGGATGTCGGCGAGCGGGCGGATGGTGAGGTTGCCGATCTTCTTGCCGAGCTTGCGGGAATCGGTGTCGAAGAGTGCGACGAGGGTGAAGCCCTTGGGGCCGAAGCCGGGGTAACTGGCGAGTGCGCGGCCGATGTTGCCGACGCCGACGAGGAGCGTGTTGGTGACGCGATCGGTGCCGAGGATCTTGCGGAGGCGAGCGATGAGCGGGGCGACCTCGTAGCCGACGCCGGGGCGGCCGAACTGGCCGAAGTAGGCGAGGTCCTTGCGGACCTGTGCATCGGTGAGGCCCAGGGAGCGGGCGAGGGAACTGCTGGAGACGGTGGCGACGGATTGGGCGTCGAGGGATTCGAGCTGCCTGAGGTAGAGGCTGAGACGACGGACGGCGGGATGTGGGACATCGCGGCTCAGTGTCATGCGTGGCACGATACGTGCGGGAATGCGGGGGATCAAGCGGGGCGGCGGGGAGCGGTTCGGCGTGGGTGCAATTCTGCCGTGCGGCGAGGGTTGCGGGCGCTGGACTGCTTGACAGTTTCGGGATGCACTGATAACGTCCAACTCTCCCCGCTGGGCGAGTCGGGGCGCACGCTTAACGTGGATTGGAGCCGGTCAAATGCGGTCAAGCCGTCTGCGTCATTGGGCCTTGAGGCTCTGCGTGCTGGTGCTGTTAACCGTGGCGCCAATGGCGTGGGGACAGCAGGCGCAGCCGCCGCAGTTCCCGATCGGTGCGCTCACCGCTGAGACGCTGACCGAGGATCACAAGCGGGACGTGGCGCTGTTCGTGGACTACTGGAGCAAGGCGCTGCTGGTGGGATCGAGCCCGACGGCTGTGGGCGAGGCCCGTGAGAAGCTGTTCTATCCGATCCGCAACCCGGCAACGCCGGACTGCCGCAATATCTACTTCGGCAAGCTCGCGCCGAAGATCGCGCCGTCGATCGACAGCAAGGATCTGAGCGTGAAGCTCAACGGGCTGATCGTCGCGGCGGAGCTGAACGATGGGGCGGTTGCGGAGATGTGCATCAAGGGATTGAGCGACGCGAGCCCGGCGGTGCGTTACTGGGCGGGGCGTGCGACGGCGGACATCGCGAGCCGCTCGACGGTGGAAGTGCCGATCTTCTCGGTTGATCAGCAGAAGCGGCTTCTGGCATCGCTGCAGAAGACGATGGCGACGGAGCGTGCGGAGATGGTCGGCCAGCAGATGTCGCGGGCGCTGGGGTCGCTGACGATTCCCGAAGGCCAGCAGGCGCTGCTGCAGATCCTGACGGATCGCGTGGCGCTGTATCGCCACGAGCTCAACCGCGGGCTGCGAGCGGATCAAGAAGGGCTGGCGAACATCTACAACCGGCTGATGATCGACGAGGCGCATGAGGTGGACATCAAGCCGCGTCTGCGATCGCTGGCGGTCGTCGCGGCGCGGTATCTGCAGGTCGTTGCGCAGGGGTTGCAGAACAAGGATGAGCCGGTCGCAGATGACGTCAAGCCGATCGCCTGCGCGATGGTGGCCACGGTCGAGGACATCCTGAAGCGGGCGCTGACGAAGTTCGATGCCGACTTCACACCTCCGCCGCCGCCGCTGGCCTCGGTGTGCAACGAGGGGCATTACCCCGAACTGATGCTCAACACGCTGGACTGGGTCGGCACGATGGAGAAGGCTGGCGTGCTGACGAATTCCAAGCTCAAGATCGACATCAAGGATCTGCTGCTGCCGCCCGCCGGTCCCGCGCCCGCCCGCAAGGTCGCCGCGCCCGCCGATGAGCCCGCGGTCACAGTGCCGAGTGAAGGCCCCGCCGCAGAGACTCCTGCCGAGCCGGTGCTGCCGACCAAGCCCAAGCATCCCAAGAAATGATCCTTAGCTTCGCGGTGCCGCCGCGATTCAATACCTCGAAGTGCCACGCCCCCGTTCATCCACGTTAAACTACGCCGACTCGCGGGCCGGCGGTCGGCGTCGCGGTGATCCAATTCCAAGCGAAGGGCGGCGCCCTCGATGCGTGTCATCCTCTCGGTCGTCTTCCTGCTCCTGATCCTGGTCACCGCGCTGATGTGGAAAGAGACGCCGCCGCGCGCCGAGCTGAACATCGGCTACTCCGCGCTGCAGACGCTCGACCCGCAGCAGATGCGCTCCGAAGAAGACATCCGCGTCGGCTACGCACTCTTCGAGGGGCTCACTTCGTTCGATTCCCAGACGTTCACGATCAAGCCCGGCGTGGCTCAGAGCTGGGAGATCTCGGCCGACCGCCGCACATTTACCTTCCACCTTCGCCACGATGCGAAATGGAGCGACGGCAGGCCGATCAACGCCGAGGATTTCCGCTGGTCCTGGTGGCACGGCATGATGCCCGATCAGGCCGCGGAGTACAGCTACTTCCTGATGTTCATCAAGGGCGCCAAGGCGTACAACCAGTGGTGCACCGATGAGCTGACGCGCATCAATAAATTGACCGATCCCGCAGAGCGCCTCGCCGCCGCCGAGAAGCGTGTCGAAGCTTCACGCAGGAAATTCGATGAGCTCGTCACCGGCGTCAAGGTGGTCGATCCCTACACGCTCCAGTTGCAGACCGAAGATTTCCTCCCGTACTTCCTGGAAGTCACCGCGTGCTGGCCTCTCTTCCCGGTGCCCCGCCATGCGCTGGAGCGTGTCACGCACATCGACGGCAGCACGCTCATGTACCGCCGCGACAAGCAGTGGACGCGCCCCAGCAACGCGCCCGCCACCATGATCGGCAACGGCCCGTTCCGCCTCGTCACCGCACGCTTCAAGCGCGACATGTACATGGTCGCCAACGAGCACTACTGGAACGCCGCCAACGTCGGCGTCAAATCGATCCAGATGACCTGCTACGCCGACCCCTCGGCGAGCTTCACCGCGTATGAGACCGGCTCGATCGACCTGATGTTCAGCGCCCAGTCGCTGGAATTCTGCTCCGAGTTGCTCGAGGCCCAGCGCGAGGGCAAACGCAAGGACGTCCACGATTTCGACAGCTACGGCACCTACTACTTTCTGTTCAACAACTCGCCCAAGCTGGCCAGCGGCGAGAAGAATCCGCTGGCCGATGTACGCGTTCGCCGTGCTTTTGCCCGGGTCGTGGACAAGAAGGCGCTGGTCGAGAACGTGACGCGCGTTCGGCAGACTCCCGCCAATGTCTTCATCCCCGTGGGCGCGATCGGTGGCTATCACTCGCCCAAGGGACTGCCATGCCTCTCCGATGCGAAGGATGAAAACGAGCGGAAGCAGATCATTGAGACGGCCAAGCGTGAACTGGCAGACGCCGGTTATCCCGATGGCAAAGGCTTTCCCGCGATCACGATCGTCTACAACGCCGACGGCGGGCACAAGCTCGTCTCCGACTTCCTCCGCGACACCTGGGCCCGCACGCTCAATGTCCACATGGACCTGCAGACGCTCGAATTCAAGGTGCTTCTCGACCGCCGCAGCGAGGGCGCCTACGTCATCGCACGCTCCGGCTGGACCGGCGACTACTCCGATCCCACCACGTTCCTCAACCTCTTCCGCACTGGCAACGGCGACAACGAGAGCAAATTCTCCGACCCGAAAGTCGATGCGCTGCTCGAAGAGGCGGACCGCACCGTCGATCCGCAGAAGCGCTTCGGCCTGCTCGAAGAGGTCGAGCGGATCGCGATGGACGACGAGGTTCCGTTCCTGCCGCTCTACCACTACAAACTCGTCCACCTGTACAATCCCGACCGGATCAGCGGCGTGACGCTGCACCCGCGCAACATGCAGATGTTCGCGGAGATCAGGGTGAAACACTGATGCTCCGACTCATCTTCTGGCGACTGATTCAGCTGCCGATCCTCCTGTGGATCATCTACACCGCCACGTTCGTGCTGGCGTGGCTGGTGCCCGGCAATCCGCTGCAGCAGGAGGGTCGCAAGCCGCCCAAGGAAGTCATGGAGGCGATGCAGAAGGCGTACAACCTCAACGACCCCGAGAAATTCTACATCGAGTACATCATCGGCAAGCCCTCGCCGACAGGCCGCGAG
Organism: Planctomycetota bacterium; assembly: GCA_043788485.1. GTDB lineage: Bacteria > Planctomycetota > Phycisphaerae > Phycisphaerales > Zrk34 > JAYVTU01. Next base: position 11,728 of record JAYVTU010000076.1, on the reverse strand, counting down.
GGCGGCATTATCCGCGGCAATTTCGGGCCGAGCCTTTATTACAAGGACGAGGTCGTCAGCACGATCATCGCCGATGCGCTGCCCGTCAGCGTGCCGCTTGGGCTCATGGCGATCACGCTCGCCGTCATCATCGGAGTGCCGGCGGGAGTGATGGGAGCTGTCAGACGCGGCGGCCTCAGCGATGTGATGAGCCTGACACTCTCGCTGCTAGGCATCAGCCTGCCGACGTTCGTCACCGGGGCGGTGCTGCTGCTGGTCTTCTGTCTCAAGCTCCGCTGGGTCGCGATCGGGTGGGGCGGGTTCAGCCAGCTGATCCTGCCGACCTTCACGCTCTCGCTCCCCTTCGCCGCATACATTGCCCGGCTCACGCGCCTGGGAATGATCGATGTGATGGGCAGCGATTTCGTCCGCACCGCACGGGCCAAGGGATTGGCGCCCAGTCGCGTGATCTACAAGCATGCGCTCAAGGTCGCGTTCCTCCCCGTGCTCTCGTTCCTCGGCCCCGCCGCGGCGGCGGCGATGACCGGATCGTTCGTCGTCGAGAAAGTCTTCAACATCCCCGGCATGGGCCAGCACTTCGTCGCCGCGGTGCAGAACAAGGATCTGTTCCTCATCATGGGCGTCGTGATGGTCTACGCCACGCTGCTGATCGGATTCAATCTCGTTGTCGATGTGGCCTACGCGCTGGTCGATCCGCGGATCGATCTGGACAAATAGACTTTCTCTGTCTTCCTCTGTGGCCTCTGTGACCTCTGTGTCTCTGTGGTGAATCTTTTCCATGCGGCGTTGCGGACCTGCGACAGCGTTTGAGTGGAGTATGTTGTTTTCACGCAACATCCGTACCTGAACCGCGTCCGCGGATTGTGTGGCGGGCCACGATTGCTGTTGACATAAATAACTTAAAATGAACAAGTTGCGCGTTGTCGAAATCGGCGTGGCACGCCGCCGCGGCTTGTTGGCCGCCCCCTTGTTACTCCTCAGGTGTATCGCAACACCAGCCAAGGGGATCCGGCACATGGACGAGACGATGTTTCAATCGAAACTGGCGGAACTGATGAGCGAAATCTCCACACTGCCCCCCGTCGAGCGGCAGAAGCTGCAGAACATGGCCGTCGAAACGCAGCAGCGCCAGCAGAAGTTGCAGAAGACCGTCTCCGATTTGCAGGAGAGCCTCGATTACCTTCGGCTCTCGATCAAGTACCTGATGTTCGATCTCGAAGCGACACGCCGCGAGAACAGCTACCTCCGCAAGATGCTCGAGCAGGACCGCCGCGAGGAAGCCGAGGGCGACACCGAAGGCCCGCCGACTCTCTGATTATTTCACAATGACGAATTGAAGCGATGGAATAAAAGACGTATCGCCCGGAGGAGTTTGGGAGAGACGTAAAAGTTTTGATGGGTCGCCCGGATGGAGAGAGCCGGGCGGCCCATTCTTTTTTGTAACGCGGGTCAGCCTTCGAGCGACAGCAGCATCGGGTTCTGCACGGCGTCGATGATCCAGCGTAGGAATCGGGCGCCATCGGCGCCGTCCACAAGGCGGTGGTCGAAACTCAAACTGAGCGGGGCCAGGAGGTGCGTGGTGAAATCGCCGCTCGCGTTGTGGACGGGTTCGTGGATCGCCTTGCCCATGCCGAGGATCGCGACCTGCGGCACATTGACGATCGGCGTGAAGTAGCCGATGCCGATCGAGCCGAGGTTGGTGATGGTGAAGGTTCCGCCGGACATGTCGTCGGGGGTGAGCGTGCCTTCGCGGGCCTTGACAGAGAGTGCGCTGAGCTCGACGGCGATCTGGATGATGTTCTTGCGGTCGGCATCGCGGATGACGGGAACGACCAAGCCGCGCGGCGTGTCGACGGCGACGCCGATGTTGTAGAAGTTGTGGTGCTCGACTTCTTCCTTGGCGACGTCGATGGAGGCATTTAGATTCGGGAACACTTTGAGCGCGGCGGCAGCGATCTTCACGAAGATCGCGGTGATCGTCAGCTTGCCGCCGGCCTTCTCGGCCTTGGCCTTGAACTGCTGACGCATCTGCTCGAGTTCGCTGACATCCGCCTTGTCGAAGACGGTGACGTGCGGGACCTCGGCCCAGCACTTGGCCATGTGGGCGGCGGTGACCTTGCGGATCTTGCTCATCGGCTCGCGGACGGTGCGCGGCAGGGCGGGGGCGGCGCCGAGAGCGGCGGGGCCGGCGCTGCGCGGCTGCGTGGCGCGCTGACGGGCGTAGGCTTTGACTTCATCGACGCCGATGCGGCCGTCAGGGCCGGGCGGGACTTCGTGGATGTCGATGCCGATCTCGCGCGCGAACTGGCGGGTGGACGGCGCGGCGGCGACGGGGGGGCGATCGGGGGAGGCGGGGGTTGGGGGGTGGGGGCTGGGGGCTGGGGCGGAGGGAGCGGGGGCTGCGACCTTTGCTGCGACCGGGGCAGGCGCGGGAGCCGGAGGAGCGGCGGGTGCGGGTGCGGGCTTCACGGCGGCAGGTGCGGGCGTTGCGGCAGGTTTGGCGGTGGGAGCCGCGGCTGCGGCCGTCTCATCGACGGTGATCACGATCTGCCCCGGCGTGACCTTGTCGCCCTTTTTGATGTGGACAGCCGTGACCTTGCCGGCGACGCTGGAGGGGATCTCCATGACGGCCTTGTCCGTCTCGGCTTCGAGCACGCTCTGCTCTTTCTTGATCACATCACCCACCTTGACCAGCAAGGTGAGCACATCGGCGGACTTCACATTTTCGCCCAGCGGCGGCAGCTTGAACTCGACGGCCATGAATCGTTCCTTCCGTGGTCGGATATCTCAGATGCGGAGAGTCGCGAATATTTTCAGACGCTTAGGGGATTCACTTTTTCCGGATCGATGCCCAGTTCCTTCATCGCGGCGGTGACCGTGCCTACGCCGATCTTGCCCTGCCTGGCCAGTGCGCCGAGCGCCGCGACGGCGATCCAGCGCTTGTCGACCTCGAAGTGGTCACGCAGCACATCGCGCGTCTCCGAGCGGCCGAAGCCATCGGTGCCCAGCGAGGTGATCCCGCCGGGGACCCACTTGGCGACCATGTCGGGCATCGCCTTGAGGTAGTCACTGGCGGCGATGATCGGGCCCTGCAGCGAGCCGAGCTGCTGCGTGATGTACGGCACGCGCGGGGCGTCACCGGGGTGGAGCATGTTCCAGCGGTCCACATCCAGCGCATCGCGGCGGAGTTCGGTGTAGCTCGTGACGGACCAGACATCCGCGGCAACGCCGAACTTCTCTTCGAGAAGCTGCTGCGCCTCGACGGCGGAGCGGAGGATCGACGCGGAACCGAGCAGATTCACGCGGAGCTTGGCATCGGTCTTCTCCGAAGCGCGGAGCTTGTAGATGCCGCGGATGATGCCGTCCTCGCAGCCGGCGGGCTTGGCGGGATGCGTGTAGTTTTCGTTGCCGAGCGTGAGGTAGTAGAAGATGTCCTGGTTTTCGTAGTACATCTTCTGGATGCCGTCGCGGATGATCGTCGCGATCTCGTAGCCGTAGGCCGGGTCGTAGCAGCGGACGTTGGGCACGACGTGGAAGAGCAGGTGCGAGTGGCCGTCCTGGTGCTGGAGTCCCTCGCCATTGAGCGTGGTGCGTCCGGCGGTGCCGCCGAGCAGGAAGCCGCGGGCGCGGATGTCGCCGGCGAGCCAGACGAGATCGCCGATGCGCTGGAACCCGAACATCGAATAATAAATGTAGAACGGGATCATCGGCTGCTTGTGCGACGCATGGCTCGTGCCCGCGGCGATGAAGCTGCACATCGACCCCGCTTCGTTGATGCCTTCCTCAAGAATCTGGCCGTCGGTCGCTTCCTTGTAGTAGGCTACCTGGTCGCGATCGACCGGCTCATAAAGCTGGCCGACGTGCGAGTAGATGCCGACCTGGCGGAAGAGCCCCTCCATGCCAAACGTGCGCGCCTCATCGGGAATGATGGGCACGATGTATTTGCCGATGTTCTTGTCAGCGAGCAGGCGGCTGATGAAGCGGCCGAACACCATCGTGGTGGACATCGCCTTGTCCGCCGAACCCTCGTCGAACTGCTTGAAGGGCGTCTCGTCGGGTTGCTCCCAATCGACCTGCACGACCGTGCGCTGCGGCACGGAGCCGCCCAGCGCCGCGTTGCGCTCACGGATGTACTGCATCTCGATCGAATCATCCGCGGGCTTGTAGAACGGGGCGTCGGCGACCTGTGCATCGGAGACGGGGATGGCGAAACGGTCGCGGAACTTGAGCAGTTCCGCCTCGTTCATCTTCTTGGCGTTGTGCGCGACGTTCTTGCCTTCGCCGGCTTCGCCCAGGCCGTAGCCCTTGATCGTGTGGGCGAGGATGACGGTCGGCGCGCCCTCGTGCTCGACGGCACACTTGAACGCGGCGTGCACCTTGCGCGGATCGTGACCGCCGAGCTTCAGGTGCCAGAGCTGATCGTCGGTGTAATTCGCAGCCATGCGTTCCAGCCGCTCGTCACCGCCAAATACCTTCTCACGGATATACGCGCCGCTTTCGACGCGGAGCTTCTGATACTCACCGTCGCACATCGATTCGAGTCGGCGGACGAGAGCGCCTTCGGTGTCCTGCGCGAGCAGCGCATCCCAATCGGTGCCCCAGATGAGCTTGATGACGTTCCAACCGGCGCCGCGGAAGATGGCTTCGAGTTCCTGGATGATCTTGCCGTTGCCGCGCACCGGGCCGTCGAGCCGCTGGAGGTTGCAGTTGATCACCCAGATGAGATTGTCGAGCTTCTCGCGGCTGGCGAGCGTGATGGCGCCGAGCGTTTCGGGCTCATCGACTTCGCCGTCGCCGCCGAAGTTCCAGACCTTCGCGCCGCGATACGGCTGGATGCCGCGGTCGTCGAGGTATCGCATGAAGCGGGCGCGGTAGATCGACATCAGCGGGCCGAGGCCCATCGAGACGGTGGGGTACTCCCAGAAGTCGGGCATGAGCCAGGGGTGCGGGTAACTGCACAGGCCGCCGCCGGGCTGCTTCTCGCGGCGGAAATTGATGAGCTGCTGCTCGGTGAGCCGGCCCTCGACGAACGCGCGGGCGTAATTGCCGGGCGAGGCGTGGCCCTGGAAATAAATGGCGTCGCCGCCGCAGGGATGATTCTTGCCGCGGAAGAAGTGGTTGTAGCCTACTTCGTAGAGCGTGGCGATCGAGGCGTAGGTCGAGATGTGGCCGCCGACGCCGCCGGAGTGGTGCTCGAAATCGGCGCTGGCACGATTCGCGCGGACGACCATCGCCATCGCGTTCCACCGGACGATGGACTTGATGCGGCGCTCGATCTGCGAATTGCCGGGGTAAGGCGGCGTGCGGTCGGCGGGAATGCTGTTGATGTACGGCGTCTGGCTGGTGACGGGCAGGACGACGCCCTGATTCTGGGCGTAGATCTGCAGGTTGCGCAGGAGCTGCTTGACGAACTCGGGGCCTTCGCGGCGGAGCACATCCTCAAGCGAATCGAGCCAGTCGGCGGTCGCCTGGGAGAGCGCGGGGTCGGAGGATGGGCCTGTGTAGGTGCTCATTCGATTCGGATCCTTCGAAGTTCAACCGACGAAGCCAACCGCCCCGGGAAACCCGCCCCGTAGCCGATCCGCAGCCGGCGATGCAAGCCGAACATCATATCGAAAAAAGCGGGGTCAGTCACACGCCCGCGGGGCCATTTCGGACCGCCCGAAGCGATGAATCGGCAGCCGCGGGAATCGTCGTAATATCGCTCTCATCGGCGGCGTAAACGTCCTGCACCCGCAGCCGGCCCTTCGACTTGGGCCCGCACCATTTGCAGTAGGAACGCTGCATCACTTCCGGGTTGATGCGCCGGTGCCGCGTCCCCAGCGACTTTTCGCAGCAGCCGCAGAAAAGTGTGTAACGCCCCTTGACCAGCGCGACACCCTCCCCGGCCAATCGCACCGGTTTGGCGCCTACTTTCCGACATGCCGCCTTCCATACTTCATCGTGCCCGTGCTCGACCCCGGCGATCGCGTGGGCGATCTCATGAAGGATCGTCTCGCGCACCTCCGCATCGCTGTTGAGCGCGACGAGATGGCGGGAGAGCTTGATGGTTTTGATCTCGACGGGCTTGCGTGTGTGCCAGTCTCGTTTGCGCGTAATCTGGGCGCAGCCGAGGATGCGCTTGCCGTGGCTCCAGCGGAATTGCCATCCGGCCTGCGCGACGCCGTGCAGCTCCATCAATTCGATCGCGAGTTTTTGAGCTTCGAGAAGGTTCATGGGGATTCAGTGGGTCTGATTTTTTCCGAATTCACCTCTCCCTTCAAGGGAGAGGTCGGCGAGTCCGCGAGCCGGGTGAGGGTGAGACGCGGGGACTTTCAATGTGCGCCAGTGCATGGGCACTCTGCATCCCAGTGATTAGACCCTCACCCCGGCCCTCTCCCTGGGAGGGAGAGGGGGCGATCACCCCGCCGTCGGCTTGCGCGGCGGCGGGGTGTCGGCGAGATAGTCGGGGCGCCCGAACATGGCTTCGAGATGCTGGGCGCGGCTGATGAGTCCGATGCGCGCATCGCGGTGCTCAAGCTCAACGCGCTTCTGCACGGCGTTGAAGAGCTTCTTGAGACGCCGGCTGATCAGTGGCACGCCGAACGTGCGCGATTTAGGCCGGAAGCGGATGCGCTGTTCCGCGGCGTGGCTGCGCAGCAGCGGGTCCTGCAGGCAGAGGATGAAGCTGCACGAGCCCGGGTCGCCCTGTCGCGCACAGCGGCCGATGAGCTGGCGATCGACGCGGATCGATTCGTGACGCTGCAGGCTCAGCACGTGCAGCCCGCCCGCGGCGGCGACATCACGGTGCAGCTTGATGTCCGTGCCGCGGCCGGCGAGATTCGTGGCGATCGTCACCGCCCCGGGCTTGCCCGCCTCGGCGACGATCTGCGCTTCCTGCTCTTCATCGAGCGCGGTGAGCAACTGGTGTTCGATCCCCATTTCCTTGAGCAGCCCCGAGAGGCGGTGGCTTGTCGTGATATGCGTCGTGCCGACGAGCACGGCGCGGCCGCTGGCGCTCAATTGCCGAATCTCCTCGGCCGCCGCGCGGAACTGCTCGGCGCGTGTGACGTAGACCTCGGCGGGATTCTCCACGCGGATGCAGGGCTTGTGCGTCGGCACGCGGATCGAGGGGTGGCCGTAGATCACGTAGAGCTCGCGCGCCGCTTCGATGATCGTGCCGGAGCAGCCGCACAGTTCATCGTACTGCGCGAGGTACTGTTGGACAGTGATCTGCGCGATGTTGCGCTGCCGGCCATCGAGCGGCAGGCCCTCGAGCATCGTCACCGCTTCGTGCAGCCCCGCCTCCCAGCGGCGACCGGGCATGAGGCGGCCCGTCTTCTCGTCAACGATCACGACCTCGGGCTTGCCCTCTTCGTTTGGCTGGACCGCGTACTGCACATTCTTGCGGTAGAAGAGCCTGGCGCGGAGCACGGCCAGCAGCGTGGCGAAGGCCCGTGCGGCGTGATGCTCGGGAACATTGCGCAGTAGACGCCGCGCCGCATCGGGCAGCAGTTCGATGTCGTGACGCCCACGTACCTCGTAATCGATCTGCGGTCGCAGCATCCGCGTCGATTTCTCGGCCCAGCGGAAAAGCGCCATCTGATCCTCATCACCCGTCGCGGCGAGAACCAGCGGCGTTCGGGCCTCGTCGACCATGATCTGATCCGCCTCGTCGATAAGCGCGACGTGCAGGCGGGGCTGCAGCCGCGGCTCGCCCTTGACCATCGCCAATCGATCGCGGAGCCAGTCGAAGCCGACTTCCGAGAGCGTGGTGTAGAGCAGCGGCGTACGGTAAGCGCGGGCGCGATCGTCGCGCTCCATCTCGCGGTGCAGCGCGGTGGCGGTGAGGCCGATGCGCTTGAGCACGCTTGTCGCAAGCTCCGCGTCGCGCTTCGCGAGGTAGGAGTTGGCGGTCATCATGTGAACGGGTCGGCGGCCCAGCGCGTAGCAGGCTCCGGCGAGCATCGCGGAAAAAGTCTTGCCCTCGCCGGTCGCCATCTCGACGACCATGCCCCGGCTCATCGCGATTGCCGCCATGATCTGATTGGGGTGCAGCGTGTACGTTGTCTCGCGGCGGATCGCCTCGAGGATCAGCGGGAACGTCTCGCCGTCGGCGGCGCTGGTCTTGCCGGTGCGTGTGGTGTCGCCGGAGATTTTCGCGGCGCGCTCTGCGAGCTCGGCGTCGCGCACCTCGCGCAGCTTCTCGGCCTGACGTAGCGTCGTCATCGCGAGGCTGTGAAGCTCACGCCGCTGCCACGCCTGCCCGATGCCGGTGTGCCGGGCGCGCGCCGCGACCGACCAGGGCTTGAGCTCGATTGTCTTGACGATCGTCCAGGACATAGGCCCGACAATGATAGCGGCTGGCGCGGCGGGGATTAACCGATCACATTGCGTGGCGGGTAAAAAAACGCGGGCGGTTCACTGCTGGTGGTCGGCGAGTTCCAGCGCCTGAAGGATCAGCGCGAAGCCCGCGTGCGGATTGGAGCCGAGGTTGACGGTGTACGCGCCGTCTTGATTTCCGACCGTCGCGGCGTGGCCGTCTGAGAAAAGGATGTTGACGGTCTTGGCCTGATGATTGGTGCGTGTCAGGACTCCGAACATCGCCAGGCTCGGGCTTGCGGTCTGGTTGGCGTCGATCATGAGCGCGGAGATCGGGAACCCGGTGGTGTTGACGCCGAGATTGCTCAAATTGATGTGGCCTGTGCCCGGCGGGATCGTGAGGCTGCCGCCGGAGGCGTGGCGGTAGTAGTAGCTGCACTCGGCCTGGGTGATGCCGACCTTGTCGAGTTCGGCCTGTGCATCGGCGACGTAATCGATGCCGGGGCAGAACAGCGCCATCGGCGTCATGCTCAGGTAGGGCTTGAGCAGCAGCCCCAGCGCGACCGGTTGGCCGTTGCCCAGCGAGATGAGGCTCGTCACGGTGCCGGTCACGGGATAGAAATTGATCGGCGTCGGCGGCGGGGCCTTCGGGCCGTAGGGGATCGAGCCCTGAAAATCACTGCTGTAGAGATAGATCGCGGCGCCCGCCTGCTTTTCCCGGGTGAGGCAGACGGTGACCCGTGCCTGGTCTTTTGCGCGCGACAGGCTCGGCAGCAGCATGGCCATCAACAGCGCGAGGATCACGATGACCACCAGCAATTCTACAAGCGTAAAGGCACGGGGCTTCATCGGGTCACCGCGGCAGACAGGTTTGGAAACGCCGACGCTGGCTCGAAGCCAGTGGATGGTATACGTCTTCCATCATAACGGACAAACACAGAGTCTGATGCATGATTGCATCGCTCCGTGTTTATCGGTGTTGCGTGGTTGTGGGAGTGAGTCAGGCTCGGGCCGGCTCCGGCTCAGCGGCGGCGGCGGCGAACCAGCGCCAAAGTGCCGACGAGCAGCGTAGCCAGCGATGCGGGCTCGGGGGTGACCGTCGTCGAAGTCAGGCGGACGTTGTCGAGGTTCCAGAATCCGCCCTCGAGTGCCTCGTTGCCCGCCACGCCATCGCCCAGCGACGAGAAGACCACGCCGATGTTCTTGCCCACGGCTCCGGCGGCATTGACATCCGCGGCGCTGGCGGCCGCGAGTTCCTCGACCAGCGTCGTCGAAGGCTCTTTGGAGTCCGGGGCGAGGGCCGCGAAAAGGTCGCCGACGGAGACATCGTTCGGCGTACCGACGAAATGGCGCGTGCCGGCGTCGTCGAAGAACAGTGCGATGCGGATTTTCATCACGGCGGTTTGATCGACATCACCGGCGGCGGTGAACAGCAGCGGGGGGAACGTCTGGCTGACGCCCAGGTCCACCTTGAGCTCATACGCGGTGTTGGCGGTGAACGGGGTGGCCAGTGTCTGCTTGAATGCGCTGCCGGTGTTGGCGGCGATCGACGCGAGCTGCAGGCCGGTGGCGTTGTTGATGTGGTCGGGCTGGCCGACGGCGGTGTTCAAAAAGATGATCGCGCTGGCGTTGATCGGAGGCTGGGGCGGGGGCAGGATGAGCGTGCCCTCAACGTCCCAATTATCCGCGCCGGGCTGGGCGAAGTCGGTGACGGGATTCTCAAACGAGGGATTGAGCACCGGGACGTCAATGGCCTGCGCACCGGTCGCGGCGAAAGCGAATCCCAGAGCTACCAGCGATGCGGCGAGACGATGGCGTTGCGATTTCAATTGTTTCTCCTCCATAAAGTTAAACCGCCCGTTTGCGGGACAGTCATGCTCGTGTCTGATGAGGAGTTACATATAAGAGATTTATACGTGTGCGTCAATAGAAACATTGTTCAGTTGTGCGCCCGCGTACCAAGCAGAACATCTCCCATTTAGCCGGCGGGCTTGCCCGCCGTTGCGTGCGGCAACCAAATGGGAACAGTGTCACACCTGCACAACCGGTCGGGCCAGCCCCAAAAAATTCGCCAGCAGCATCGGCCCTTCGAGCGTCAGAAAACTCTCGGGGTGGAACTGCACGCCCTCCATCGGTACCGGCGAATTCCGCTTACGCACCGCCATCACTTCGCCCTCATCGGTCCACGCACTGACCTCCCACTGATCCGTCGGGATCGTCTCGCGACGTATCACGAGGCTGTGATATCGCGTCGCCGTGAACGGATTGCTCATGCCCGCGAAGATCGTCTTACCATCGTGGTGGATCTCGGAGGTCTTGCCGTGCATGAGGCGGTAGTTGCGTTCGACGGTCATGCCATGCGTGTAGCCGATGCACTGGTGACCGAGGCACACGCCCAGCACCGGCACCCGGCCCTCGAAGTGCTTGATGATGTCGTTGCTCACAGCGCCCTCGGCCGGCGAGCAGGGGCCCGGTGAAATAATGATGTGATCGGGCTTGAGCGCCTCGGCCTCGGCGGCGGTGATCTTGTCGTTGCGGATCACGCGCAGATCAATCGACGCATCGAGCTCGCCGATCCGCTGCACGAGGTTGTAGGTGAAGCTGTCGTAGTTGTCGATGAGCAGGATCATGCCCACAGTATAACGGCGAAAGCCGCGAAACGGCGGGGTCACGGCGTCCGCGGCGGTGTTGAATAAATCCGCGTGGCGCCGGCGAGGATGATCGCCGCAGCGGTGCCCACGAGGAAACCCGTCGTTGTCGAATAAAACGGGATCGGGATCGCCGTGGCGAGAACAACAATCACAGCAACTCCCCGCAGGCTCGGCCTCGCCGCCGAAGCGAGCGTCAATCCCGCGATCGCCAGCAAGACCGCCAGCAGCGATTTGGGATACGCAGCGAGCACGGTCAGCAGAGTCGTACCAGCGGCGAGCCCCGCGATCAGTTTGAGTGCCCCGAGCATGACGACGCTCCCGCCGGTCCGTGCGCCGAAGCGGTACTGCGCCGCGAGTCCGCCGGCGCCGTGGCAAAGCGGCGCGCCGCCCAGCGGCACAGAAATCAGATTCATCACGCCCACGCTCGCCGCCATCCGCCGCGGCGCGATCCCGCGCCCAGGGAACAGATCCGCGCTGAGCGCACACACCGCCACGACCGAATTGAGCATCGTCAGCGGAAGCTGCGGCAGGGCGGCTCGCGTCAGTCCACCCCACCATTCGGTCGCCTGCGGCCAGTGCCACGCCATCACCGGCCAACCCAGATGCGCATCGCGGTACGCCGCGTGATCCTTCAGACAGATCAGCCCGAAACCCGCGATGAACACGAGGACCAGCAGCGGCACCCGCCGCCAGATCGCCACGCCAAGCAGTACCGCCGCGATCGCCGCCGTCATCCAGCTATCGACGCCGAGCGCCGGCACACCGCCGAGCATCTT
>JAYVTU010000075.1:0-25033 GCA_043788485.1 Planctomycetota bacterium | reverse complement strand
CTGACCCGCCTGACGACAATCGCCACCCGCTTGATGCGATCCCTCAGCCCACAACTCAACTGACCACGCTTACGCCCCATTCGGGCAACAGCCCCGCGCGGAATTACCCACGGGGATTCGGAGGAACCTCATCCCCGGGCTTGGGTGGAATGACGGTAGTAGGACGGTCACTTCATCAGCAGGCCGGTGACGTGCTGCTGGTCGTCGAGGGTGATGGTAAAGAGGAGTCGGTGGCCATCGGTGAGCTCGGCGGTGACGTCGAAGGCGTGCATTTTGGGGGGGAGGCCTGTGAGCGGGGTGTGTGCGACGATCTGTTTCATCGGGCCATGCGCGGAGCGGACGGGATCGAGGACACCGGCGAGCTTCTCGGGGGAGAGCTCGCGGGCGATGTCGCTGTCGAACTGCTTGGCGACGATTTCGTACTGGCCGGCGAGGAGCTGCTCGACGACGTTGGTGACGGTGGTGCCGTGCGCGGCCCAGGCCGCGGCGGCGTCTTCGCCGGAGTTGGTGATGGAAGGTGGCAGGAGAGCGGTGAGAGGCGAAGGGGCGGGAGCCGGAGCGGGAGCGGGAGGAGCGGTGGTTACTGCGGGGGGCGCGGGGGTCGGAGTGGGAGTTGGAGTGGGCGCGGGGCGTTCGGTGACGGGTGTGAGGGTGGGTGGTGTTGGCGTGGTGGGAGGGGCGATGGGCAGCGGGGCGACGGTGACCGATGGGGCGGGTGCGGGAGTTGTAGGTGCGGGAGTGGGAATGGGCGGCGTAACGGTGACGCGTGGTGTGACGGGGCGCGGGGCGGGAGTGGAAGGTGCGGGGTTGGCGGGGGCATTGGGCTGCTGAGCGGCTGTGGGGATTGGGCCACGTGAGGCAAGCTGCAGGGCAACGAGGTCGCGGAGTGATTGCTGGTTCTGGATGAGGAGCTGGTGGTTCTGTGCCTGGAGGTCGCGGTTGCGGACTTGGAGTTCGTTGTTGCTGTAAAGGAAAAACGCGATGACGGTCGCAACGACCAGCAGGGAGCCAAGCAGCATTTCGAGTCCGCGTGGAAGCATCGCATCACCTCGCTTCGATTGTATCGGCATGAAGGGCGTGGGTGGTAAAGCGAAGGGAGATTTTGGCCTATTTGGCGGGGATGGGGATGGGAGTGTTGTAACGGTTATGGGGGCGGGGGCAACCCGCGGGGATTCGGAGGAACCTCATCCCCGGGCTTGCTGAGGCAGGGCGGTATGGCGGCGCGTCGGGGGAGGATTTATGCTTGGCGGGATGCGTGGTGTTTTGCGGAGATTGCGTGGCTGGTGGGCCGGGCCGATGACGCCGGGCGGACGCGGCGAGAAGGCTGCGGCGGAGCATCTGCGCGGCAAGGGGTATCGAATTCTGGCGTGCAACCTGCGGAGTCGAATCGGCGAGATCGACATCCTCGCGGAGGACCCTGCGACGCGGTGCATTGTGGTGGTTGAGGTGAAGATGGCGACACGGAGCGGGACGCCGCCGGAGGTGCGGGTGAACGGGGCGAAGCAGCGGAAGCTGACGGTTCTGGCGGCGGGGCTGATCAAGCGGCACAGGCTGCAGAATCGCGTGGTGCGTTTCGATGTGATCGGCATCGTTTGGCCCGACGGTGCCGCGAAGCCGGAGCGGTTGAGCCATCACGTGAACGCGTTTGAGTCGAGGATCTGAGAAGGCAGGCTCATCGCGATGTGTCAGTTCGCGCCGGCCCAGCGGAGTTCGCCGTCGTTGGCGACCAGCAGGACGAAAATGATCGGCGAGGTTTTGGCGTCGCTCATCGTGATTCCAGCGCGGAAGATGTTGTTGCCGAAGCGATCGATGCTGACGAGCCGCAGCTTGGGGGCGGCGGCGAATTGCGTGAGCATGTTTTTGAGCCCCGTGGCTTGACTCGGTGTCAGACCCGCGGCGCCGTGCGTCTCGATGAATTTGTCGACCTGTGCCGCGCCGCCGCGGAGTTCGGCGAGCATCTTCTTCACGGCTTTTCCTTCAACGCTGTCGACGCCAACGTCATGCCGCTCATATCCGGAGGAGCATCCAGCGCCACCGCCCAACAGAGCCGCGGCCAGCACCGCCGCGATGATCAGCAGGATGGAGCTAATTCTGGTCATAGTGCGGGAGATTGTTGGTACCGACGAAGCCGAGGTTTTGATTGGGTTGGAGCATTGTGCCGCCTTCGAGGCCGAAAAGCTGTGCGTGGCCATCGGCGCAGAGAGTGGCGGTGGAGCCGAGATGGCGGAAATGCGTGGTCGGCGTCGAGTTCGCGCCCCAGGGGAATGTGAGCGGATCGAGCGATGTACTGTTCTGGAAAATCGACACGCCCGACGGCGCCCAGTACATGCCCGAGTCGGCGAAGACGAAGAGTTCGGCGGGCTTCGTGAGGGCTGTGTCCCGCTTCATCGGCATCGGCTTGCCGTGTGAATCGACGCGGCCCCAGAAGGCGGGGTCGAGGCACCATGCGTTGTAGCCGTAGGTCGTGGTTGCTTCGTTGACACCGCCCTGCGGAACGTATGTGCCCCACGCCAGCGACGGGCACCAGAGATGCCCGAGCGCGTAATCCTGATACTTCATCAACCAACTCGGACGCGGATCGACGGGCACCGTGGCGGTGCCCCAAAAATAGGCCTTCGTTGGGGCCGCGGGGTAGTTGAAGCGTGCGGTGTTCCAGAACGAGCCCTGATGGTCGTTGTTGTACATCCGCATCGCCTCGCCGAGGCTGTGCAGGTTCGAGAGGCACTGGCTGGTCTGCGCGATCTGCTTCGATTTGCTCAGCGACGGCAGCAGGATCGCCAGCAGGCCGGCGATGATGGCGACGACGACGAGGACCTCGATCAGCGTGAAGCCGCGCGATGCAACACGCAGACGCCGCAACGCGGACGCATCGGAGTCGTTAATGATGGCGGACATGCGCACGGCCGGTCTCCAATTCCAATACAAAGCGGCGGAGCGCCGGTCTGGCGCACCGCCGCGAAATCGGATTCAGCGTTGCACGCCACGGCCACCGCGGCGGCGGCCGATGAGCATCACGCCGCCGACCAGCAGCAGCGCAGCGCTGGCGGGCTCAGGCGAGGTGGCGACCGAAGCGCCCAGCGGGGCCTCGGCGTTGCCGTAGACCCAGCCGTCCCAGTTGCCGTTGTGCACGATGCGGCCGGTGGAGCCGAAGTCCTGCGGGCTGGTGAACGGATCGGCATCGCTGTCGCGGGTCCAGTAGTGCCACCAATCCTCGCCGCCGCCGAAGCCGGAGTTGGAGTGGCCATCGAAGGCGATGCCGTCGATGAAGATGCCGAAGCCGAAGTCATTCTGCACGGTTGTCAGCGTGGTGTTGGCGCTGATGATGTCGAGCAATTGCGTGCCGGTCGGCGTGCCGTTGAAGGCGACATCGAACTGGTACTGCGCCCCGTCGCCGAAGTTGATGAGCACGTGCACCGTGCTGTCACCGGTACCAACGGCGATCGGGACGGCCTGTGCCGCGGCTCCGAAGCTCAGCAGCACGCCAACGAGAACCGTGGAAACAACCGACGCCGATCGACGCTGAAACAGACGCTGAAACATGAAAGCTCCCTGCCCCGATTCGCGCGGGGCGATCGACCCCAATGCCCGTGCGCCCGGTGAAAACACCGAGCGCAAAAATAAACCCGGTCCTCGCACGGAGGACCGGGTGTGGCGCTTCGGGGGTCGAGCGAAGACGTGCCTGCCCGGTGCATCCCTTTGCGCGAGGACACACACGATGTGTCACGGGCAGGTCTTCCGGCTCAGGGCGTGTCCCGGTCGCCTTCCCACACCGATTCGCATCGGGGCAGTGGCTTCTGACCGGGCTTGATCCCGCACAAAACGGGATCACCCTCTACGGCGGCGCGTCCGCGGGAGATTTGGCGAAGATATGAATCCTCGCCGCACTCCGCTTCCCTTTTCACCCGCATCCTGCATCGCAGAACGCGGGCACCTGTGACAGCGGCGACATTAACTGGACGCGCACTTTCCGTCAACGCTCAAATCACCGCCTCCACCCGCTTGCAGCCCGCCGTTTCATCGGTAACGTAGTGTCACGCGCGACTTGCCGTTTGCAAAAATTTTATCCCAATTTTTCAGAGGTCCACACCATGGGCGCATCGATCGGACTCCGGCTCGGCATCATGATGTTCGTCCAGTTCTTCCTCTGGAGCGCCTGGTTCAACACGCTCGGTCAGGCCCTCGGCGAGCATGGCCTGGGCGACTTCGGCGGCGGGGCCTACGGCAGCGCACCGCTGGCCGCCATCATCGCGCCGCTCTTTCTCGGACTCATCGCCGATCGCTTTTTCTCCTCCGAGCGCGTCATGGGCGTGCTGTTTCTGATCGGTGGCGTGCTTCTCTGTCTTGCCCCCGGATTCGGCGCCGCTGCCGATGCCGCAGCTAAGGCGGGTGACAAGGCCGGCGTTGCCGCCGCGGGTGGAACGCTCGTGTGGCTCTTCATCGGTCACATGCTCTGCTACATGCCCACGCTCGGCCTGAGCAACACCATCGCGTTCGCCAACGTCAAAGATCAGAACGAGTTCCCCAAGATCCGCGTTTGGGGCACGATCGGCTGGATCGTCTCGGGCCTCTTCATCGGCTTCATGGGCTGGAGCAACAGCTTCAATATGTTCTGGGTCGCCGGCATCTCCTCGCTCGTGATGGGCCTCTACAGCTTCACCCTCCCGCACACCCCGCCCCCCGCGCGTGGCAAGCCCGTCAGCGTCCGCACCATCCTCATGCTCGACGCCTTCTCCATGCTCACCAAGCCTCCGTTCCTCGTCTTCATCGTCTGCTCCACGCTCATCTGCATCCCCCTCGCCTACTACTACGGCATCACCTCGATGTACCTCGGCAACACCGGCTTCGTCGCGCCGGCATCCACGATGACGCTCGGCCAGATGTCCGAAATCTTTTTCATGCTCCTCATCCCATTCTTCTTCCGCCGCCTCGGCGTCAAGTACATGATCCTCATCGGCATGCTCGCCTGGGTCGCACGCTACGCGCTCTTCGCCGTCGGTGCGCCGAATCAGGTCCTCTGGATGATCTACCTTGCCGTCCTGCTCCACGGCGTCTGCTACGACTTCTTCTTCGTCACCGGCTTCATGTACGCCGACAAGATCGCCTCCAAGGACATCCGCGGCCAGGTCCAGTCGATGCTCGTGTTCTTCACGCAGGGCGTCGGCATGTATTTCGGTTACTGGGTCGCCTTCGCCCAGCACGGCACGACCGTCACCAAATACGGCGACCTCACCGCCGCGATCGCCAAATCAACTCCGCCGCAGACTCTGAGCTTCGCCGAGTCGCTGCTCAAGATGTTCTCTGTCGATCCGCTCAAGGTGGACCCGACACTGCTGTCCGACACCATGGCGCAGTGGAAGCAATTCTGGCTCGTCCCCGCCGGGATGGCCGGTGTGATCGCGGTCATCTTCTTCATCGCGTTCTGGGACAAGATGTCCAACTACGACCGCGCCGCAACCGACCTCGACGTCGCCAAGGCGATGGCCGCAGAAGAGCAGCCCTGAGTTGAACGGCTCGACTTCGCAACACACTAAGCCGCCGGCGCGTGCCAGCGGTTTTTTATTTTCGGGTGCCACGGCCAGCGCAGGCTCTGCGGAGTCGGCCGTGTGTCTTGGCGCACGACCCGGGGACACGGCCGACTCGAAGACTCGCTGGCCGTGGCACCCGAATCTTCACCGCTTCCGCGGCGTGAAATGCGTCTGCAGCGTGAGTTGCGCCGCTTCGCCGGAGAGATTCAGGTCCGTCACGCGCACATCCCGGCCGTCACCCAGAGGCATGTCGAGGGGCATCGAACGCAGCTTCGCCACCGCCTGCTCGAATCGCGCCTTCGCCTGCGGGTTGTTCTGTGGGATGCGTTTCGAGACCTGATCGATGATTGTCTCAATCGGGATCGGCACGCGGCCGCCCATCGCGCTGATGAGGTTGAGCCGGGCCGACGTTTCGCCGGCGATTTTTTCGGGCCTGTAGATCAGGCGGACGACCTGCTGCGTGCCGCCGAGGTTCACGTTGTTCGCCAGTTCGATGTTGCCGTCATCGACGTGCACCATCGCGCCGTGGAAAAATTCGGAGGCCTTGGCGTCCAGTTGCTGATTCGCCAGCCACTGCGGCAACCGCGTGGCGAGCCACTCGTTGACCTGCGCGGGTTTGACGTTGAGCTGCCAATCCTGATCGTACGGCCGCTGGGCCGTGAGCTGGCTGCTGATGTCCTGCTCAAGCATTTCGGCGTTCTGTTTCACTTCTTCGGTGACGACCACCGGCTTCCAGTACGACGGCGGCGTGTACCAGAGATAAACAAGCACCGCGATGGCGAGCATCACCAGCGCGATCAGCACGCAGAAGAATTTGAAAATCTTCTTGAGCATTAATTCGTGAATCGTTTGACGACCACCGTGTCGTTCTGTCCGCCGAAGCCGAAGCTGTTGGAGAGGCAGACATCGACGGGGATCGAGCGCGCGACGTTCGGCACGTAATCCAGGTCGCACTCGGGGTCGGCCTCGTCGAGGTTGATGGTCGGCGGAATCTTGCCGTCGCGGATCGCCAGCACGCAGGTGATGAACTCGACGGCTCCTGCGGCGGCGATGAGGTGGCCCATCATGCTCTTGATGGAACTGATGGGCACATTCTTCGCGGCGTCGCCGAACACGACGTGCACGGCCTTGGTCTCGATCGAATCGTTTTCCTTGGTGCCCGTGCCATGGGCAGAGATGTAGTCGACATCCTCGGGTTTGATGCCGGCGTCCTGGAGCGCGAGCCGCATGGCGGAGGCGGGGCCTCGGCCGTCGGGGTGGATGTCGGTGATGCGGTAGGCGTCGGCGCTGGATCCGAACCCGATGATCTCGGCGAAAATTTTGGCGCCACGTTTCTGGGCGTGCTCAAGAGTCTCGAGGATGACCATCCCCGAGCCCTCTCCGAGTACGAATCCGCCACGTGTGCGGTTGAAGGGGCGGCTAGCGCCGCAGGGATCGTGGTTGCGGGTCGAGAGCGCGGTCAGGCGGTTGAAGCCGGTGACGCCCAGCGGATGGATCATCGAGTGAGCGCCGCCGGAGATCATCACGTCGGCGTCGCCGCGGCGGAGGATCTCGCTGGCCTCGCCGATCGCCTGCGTCGAGGCGGCGCACGCGGTGAGGCAGTTGTAGCTGGGCCCGCGGACATCGAGCTCGGTGGCGACATGCGAGAGCGTCATGTTCGCTTCCTGCTCGACCTCGCGCCACATTTCAAGCTTTTGCTTCGCCGCGGCGATCCACTTCACGGCGTTGATCGTCTTCGTTTCCTTTTCCCAGCCGGCGAGATCGGAGGCGACGTAGTTGGTGAAATCGAGCGTGCCTTCGCCGCTGCCGAGGTACGTGCCGATGCGGTCACGGTCGAGCGTCGTGCAACCTTCGAGCCCCGCCATTTTCCAAGCCTGCCGGGCCGCGCCCAGGGCGAAGCGCGTGCTCAGTCCCGCATGCGGATGGTATTCGGGGTGCAGCACGAAGTCGGCGTAGTCGTAGTTCTTGACCTGCGAGGAGAACTGCGTGGGGAAAGTCGAGGCATCGAAGTGGCTGGTCGCCGAGATGCCGGACTTGCCGGCCAGCAGCGCCTGCCAGACGGTCTCGATGTCGTGGCCAAGCGGCGTGACCCAGCCCATGCCGGTGATGACGATTCGGTTTCGGGGAGCGTTTTTCATGGTCAGGCCTTTTTCAACACGATCGCGGCGTTCTGTCCGCCGAGGCTTGTGTTGAAGATCAGGGCGTGTGTCAGTTTCGCGGGGCGTGAGGCGGCGGTCGCGGTTTGCAGGCCGTCGATCGGATTTTCGCAGTTGATGCGTGCCGGGAGCGTCTGGGTCTGCAGCGCCTTGGCGGCGACGGCGATGGCGACACCGCCGGCCCCCGCGCCGCAGTTGCCGACGAACGGGGCGGCGGACCAGAGCTGCGCCTTGGTTGCTGCATCGCCGAGCGCGGACTTGATCGCCGCCTGCTCCGCGAGGTCGTAGGACGGGATCGCCGAGCCGAGCGGGATGATGAGATCGATCTGATCGGGCGTGACGTCGGCGTCACGCATCGCGGCGCGGATCGCGCTGGCCATGCCGCGCCCGGCCTTGTCGGGCTCGAGGCCGCCGGTCTGCGGAGCGATCGTGTGTGACGCGCCGAAGCCGAGGATCTCGGCGTAGACCTTGGCGCTGCGGGCCGCGGCGGTCTCGAGGTTTTCGATGGTGATGATGCCGCCGCCCTCGCCGAGTGCGGTGCCGGATGCGCCGCTGTCGAAGGGGCGCACGGCGGTCTCGGGTTGCGCGTTGCCCTTGGAGGTGAGACGTCCGGTCGACATTTGGCGGTAGAAGGCCATCGGATTCATCTTGCTCTCGGCCCCGCCGCAGAAGCAGAGGTCGGCGGCGCCGCGCTGGATGACGCGCACCGATTCGCCGATGCTCAATCCGCTGCTCGCCTCGCCGCAGGTGATCGTGTTCGACGGCCCCTGCGATTCGTGGATGATCGTGACGTGGCACGCGAGCATGTTCGGCAGGTACTTCAGGAGCCAGAGCGGGGTGAGGTGCGTGATGCCCTCGCTGCCCCATTTGTGGATGTCGAAATTGCCGGCGGCATCGGTGGCGACGGCGAAAGCTTCGGTCAGCTCCGTCATGTCCGCCGCGATGAGGCCCGCGCCGATCTGGCAACCCGAGCGATCGCCGGGGTAGCTGCGCGGCTTCTCGGCGTCGGTGCCGGGCGTGATCAGGCCCGCATCACGCACCGCCTGATCCGCGGCGGCGACGGCCAGTTCGATGTCGCGGGCCATCACCTTCGTCGCTTTGCGGTAGCTCTTGGGGACGAAATTCGAGATTTTAAATTCTTTGACTTCCGAGCCGATCTGCGAATCGAAACCGCTGGGGTCGAAGGCCGCAAGCCGCGCAATCGCCGAGCGGCCGGCGCAGACGCCGTCCCAGAGTGTGTCGATGCCGATGCCAAGCCCGGTGATCGTGCCCAAACCTGTGATGACGACGCGTCGTGACATTCCGTTCATCCTTGAAGGACGATTAGCTTAGCAAAGTTTGGAAGATGGGGCCTCAAAGCGACCACAACTCACGCCCGCAGCGTTTTTTCATCGACGCCCATCGTCTTGCACCAGTCGCGGTAGGCGAAGGGCGACAATTCGCTGGGCTTGATCTCGCTGCGACCGCCCCAGAAGACATTGGTGTACGTCACGGGGATGCCGGCCTCGGTGAGATGCACGTCGATCGCGGCTTTGTGAGCGAGGACGAGATCCTTGTCGGTGCCGTGCGCGACGCCCATCACGTTGACGTTGTTGAATTCGGGGCCGCCTTCGCGCCAGTAGGCGTGCGTCATGATGTGGTGCCGTCCGACTTCGCCGCCGGCTTCCATCTCGCGGCCTGGGGGCACAGCCCAGTGGAAGAGCGCGTTGTACTTCGTCACCGTCGAACCGTCGGCGTGCTTCTTGACGTGCTCGAGGAACGTCGAGAAGCGCCCGATGATTTTCCGCCGGCCCAGGTCCTCGGCGACGCGGCAGAATTCTTCGAGCGACACGCCCGCCTCGGCGGCGCGGGCGGCCCAGCAGTTTTCGGTGATCTCCGTCGGCTCAAACTCGCGCTTGAGCGCCGTGAGGATCGTCCACTCGCGGTCGGTCAGCGTGACGAGGTCGGTGTCCTGTGCCTCGGCGACGGTGTCGGCGCGGCTCCCCGGCTCCATGCCGCGACGGCGGACGTGGCCGACGCCCAGCACGAAAAGTTTCTTGGCTGGGAGCAACTTGAATCGTGTCGCGCCGGTGCGCTGGGCGAGGTAGTTGCAGTGCTTTTCCATCGAGTAACCGACGGGGACTTTGAGCGTGGTCCAGAGGCGGTACTGGCTGCCGGGCGTTTCCTTGTCGGTGGAGCGGACGACGACATGGCCGGAGAAAGGGTCCTGTTGGAACATGAAATCGAAGGCGTCGTTGAGCTTCTCGGGCGAGATGACCCATGCGACGAGTGCCCCGGGCGCGAGGTTGACGCTCATAAGCGTCTGCCGCACGCGGCGGACGCTGCCGCCTTCAAGCATCGCGCGGATTCGCTCGATGACAGTGGCGACAGGCAGGCCGGCGTGCTCGGCGATGTACGTCAGCGGGTCACGCTGGAATCCCTGCACCTTGTCCTCGGAGACGGCGAGGATCTGGCGGTTGATCGGATCGTCGATTGAGGCGGGGACGGTCGTGGTCATGGATCCGATTCCTTCAAGGCGTGGGTTGCGTCACGGCGGGCTCGACGATGATGGTTTCGTTCTCGATGCGTGTGGCGTAGACACGGAGCGGGTGGGTTGCCGGGCCGCAGACGGCGCGGCCGGTTTTCATGTCGAACATGGCGCCGTGCCAAGGGCAGATGAGCAGGCGGCCTTCGGTCGCGCCGCCGGAGAGGGAGACGCGGGCGTGCGTGCAGGTGTCGGACACTGCGTAGATCTCGCCGGCGACGTTGGCGACGCAGACGGGCTCACCATTGAGGTGCACGAGTTTGACGGAACCGGGCGGCAGGTCGGTCAGCGGGATTTGGACGAGTGAATCGCTCATCCGACGGGCGTCGCCTCGACGCCGAAGTTCTGGGCGTAGAGTTCCTGCACGCGGTCGAATTCCTCCTGCGTGATGCGCGGCGTCTCGCAGGCGGTGCCGTATTCGGCGAGGCCATCTTCGTCGTAGATGTTGGGCACGGCGGACATGATGGTCGGTTCGTGCATGATGAACTGGAGGGCGACTTGGCCTATCGTGCGCTTGCCTCCGGCGGTGAGGAAATCGAGCGTCTCGACTTTCTTGAGGCCGGGGACGAGCCAGTCGGCGGGGCGGTGTGAGCGGTGGTCCCACTTCTCGAATTTCGTGTCCACGGTGAGGTTGCCTTCGAGCAGGCCGGAGGAGTGGGGCACGCGGACCATCACGCCGCCTCGGTTCTCGCGAGCCGCCTCGAAGACGGTCGGGCCGCACATCTGCTCGAGCATGTTGTAGATGATCATCACGCTGTGGTAGCCGCGCTCGAAAGCCTTGACGCCCTCGTCGACCTGCCGGCTCGGCTCGATCTTGGGCCCGAGCGACACGCCGTAGTAGCGGATCTTGCCCTGCTCCTGCAGACGCTGGAGCGTGTCGATGACGGCATCGTTGTCGATGTGTTCGATGCGCGGGTTGTGCGCTTCGTAGAGGTCGATGTAGTCGGTGCCCAGGCGTTTGAGCGACTGCTCGCACTGCTCGATGATGCTTGCGGGGCGGTAGTCATGGGCGCGTTCGCGGTGACCGGGGCGGCCGGCGACGTCGCTGAGGTCGTAGCCGAATTTCGTGGCGATGACGATCTTGCTGCGGACATCGCCCAGGACATCCTTGACGATGGTTTCACCGTAGCCGTCGCCGTAGGTTCCGCCAGTGTTGATGTGAGTGATGCCGTAGGTGGTGTAGGCATCGCGCAGGAGTTTGCGGCGGAGCTTCTCGTCAGTGACTCCCCACCAGGTGGTGGAGATGGTCCAGACGCCGAAGCCGACTTCAGAGACTTCGAGCTTGGTGCCGGGGAAGGTGCGGTATTTCATGGTGTCGAGCCTCCTGAAGATGCGGCGACGGGGCCGCGGAAAGGTGGGGTATGGGACCCAACATGATAAAGGCATGAACGTGGTGCGTCACGCGCCGATTGCGGTGTCGCGCATCGGAGATTTGCTGAGCTCCGACAAATTTTTCGGCATCGAATCGGCCGTGAGGAGACGGTGCGCAAAAAGCGCATATTCGGCGGCGATCGCCAGCAGCAGGGCGCCATTAAATTGGTGCGCGGTGGTGATGAGCATTTCGAGCGTGCTCGGCGTGGCAGGGTCCTGGTTCATGCCGATGGCGACGAAGGCGGTGATGCCCAGCGCGACCTGCAGGCCGACGAGGGCTAGGATCGCGATGCCCAGCTTCTTGAGCGGGCCAATGTCACCGTGCATGCCCAAGGCTCTGAAGCCGCAGGCCATGGCGAGCAGCGCGACGGCGCTGGCGACGGTGATGTGGATGAGCGCGCCGATGTGCAGGTGACGGAGCAACGCGCCGAGCACGAGCTGGACGAGGAGCAGGGCGACGAGTGCGAGGCTGAGCTGCCGATCGGTGACGGCGGTGGGGCGCAGCGCAGCGTGGGTCCGGCGGAATGTCGTGGAACATACCGCGGCGAGGCTGAACATGAAGGCGAAGAAGATCTGGGCGAACACGCCGTGGACCACGCGGAGCACAGTGCTGATCTGCGTCTCGTGCTCGGGCGTGGCGATGGCGATGCCGGTCGTCGTCTGCGCCGATTTGGCGAGCGCGACGCGGTAGCCGCCCAGCGCGCCTTGAGCGACGACGGCGACGACCGCAATGATCGCGAGCCATCGCACGAAGCGGCGGCGGTCAGCGATCCAGAGATGGATAGCGAGGGCGATGGTGGTCAGACCGACGAGCGAACCGTAGAGGCGGTGTGCGTGCTCGAAGTAGATCGCGCCGGTCATGCGTGAGAGCGGGAGCAGGAACATGTTGTAGCCGAAGCTGCGTGGCCAGTCGGGGACGGAGAGGCCGGCTTCGCTGCCGGTGACGAGGCCGCCGGCGATGAGCAGCAGAGCGGTCGCGGCGACGGCGACGAGGGCGAAGCGGTGGGACCAGTTGAAGGTGACGGCGGGGATGAGACTGGGGTTATCATCCGTGGGGCTGGGCATGAATGGACCGGCGCGAAGGCAGGGCGTGATCGCGGCGGTGAGTGTGACGATGGCGGTGATGCCCAGCAGCGTTCCGGGAAGCCAGAGCGCGGCGGACATGGTGGTGCCGCCCGATTTTTGATCGTTGAGCAGTGAGCCGAGGATGAGGAGGTTCAGTGTGGCGGTGATCAGGCCGGTGACCGCGGCACCGAGGATGCCGCGCTGTGTGAAGAGTCCGACCGCCGCGCCGCCGCCGATCAAACAGATGAGCAACCCCGCGCCAATCGCCCACGACGGAGCCATCACGCCCGGCAAGCGGCCGACGTAACCGAAGGCCCACATCATCACCGTCGTGCCGAAGCCGATCGTCAGCACGTCCGCGCCGCCGGGCACACCGCCGCTTCCCTCATCGCATCGAGAGTCACGGCTCGTCACGCTCTGCTCGGTCGCATCCTTCATAGGGGTGGAGATTGTAGCAGGACCATCGCTGCAATCGCGGACGCTGTTTCAAGCCCGCCATGGCCATTTCCCTTCCCTTCATTTCCCGGCACGGCCTTTGCCTAACGGCTCTCGGAGCGCTCGGCTCGAATTACGCAACTCGAGCCAGCGCGCGCCAGAAAAGCGCCCCCGATAGGCCTCCACACGGAGCCCGTGGCCCTTTTCCGGTTTTCGGCAAACTGAAAAGCCCGTCCGCGCCCTCCCCAGGGGCATTGCGCCCCGGCATGGCCTGATTTCACGGTACCAAAACGGTACTGCGCGGTTCCATTTCGCGCCTATAGTGCGCAACTCATTAATTTGAAGCAGTTTATCGCTGCGTAAGGCGACGCGCGGTTCCGTTGCGGTACTAATCAGGGTCCGCGCTCAAAATGCGTCTGGTTTTTAGTGTCATGCGCAACCGCTGTCAGCAGAGTAATTTAAGAAATTATTTCAGATTTAATTTCACCGGCACACGCTTCGTTATTACCTCCCCCGTGCCCCACGAGGGATGAACTGTCAACAACGCCTCACCAACGATCGAACGGAGCCTAGGGATGACCATCAGCAACAACACAACGGGTTCGCAACTCCTCGCCGGAAACTTCGCCGCCAAGTGCGTGGCCAAGCTTCGGGCTTCGTTCACGAGTCTCGCCACTGCGGCTGTGCTGACCGCCGCGTCCCTGGCACACGGCGCTACCGTTACTTCTGCCGCCTTTGTCGAAGGGACTATGGTTACCGATTGGCGCACCCCGGCTACTAGCAAGGATGCCAACGACATCGACGGCGACAACGTCTTCGGCACGCTCGGCGCCATCGATTGGGGCAATATCGACACTGGCAAGAAGGTCTCCGGCTCCACCGAATTCGGCTGGGCACTGATCGGCACCGTTAGCCCCCAGGCCGGCGCTCTCACCCCCGCGGCCACGATTGACGACCTCGGCGGCGGTGCCGACGTTACCGCGGGCATCGACGCCGTCGGCTCTCCCGGATCGTTCACCTTTGAACTCACCGGCACCGCGACAGACTTTGCCGGAACCACCTTCCGCATCGGCGTCATGGCCGACATGCTCAGCGCCGTGGATGCCACCGAAGATAACGGCAAGGTCTACCAGCTCACACAGATCGTTGGCGGCAGCTCCGACAGCGGTCCCGCTATCCTCCGCAATGGCAACTCGGGCAATGGCAGCCCCGAGATGTACTTCTTCGACATCACCAACGCTAACCCCGGCGACCAATTCACTCTCACCGCGTTCAGCGTCGGCGCCCTCCCCGGCTACATCGGCCCCGTCTCCTTCGACTCCGTCCCCGTCCCCGCTCCCTCCGCCTTCCCCGCCGGAATGGCCCTCCTCTCCACCCTCGCCGCCTTCCGCCGCCGCCGCAACGCCTGAGCTCATCCCTCCAGGCACGCAGCCCGCGGAATATCCCTTCGAAAATCCCCCGTGACAGCGGGGGATTTTTATTTCTACGTTTTTTCTCGTCCCACTGACAACCGGTTCCTACGGTTGTCAGTGGGCATTTTGCCTCGCCGCTTGCGGCTTAGCGCTCCGATCACTTCAACCGATTCAGCGTGTAAATCACCATCGTATTAACGACCATATCCCCGCCCTCCGCCGTCAGCCCCTTGAGCCGCATCTCATACTGATACCCCGCCTTGAGCTCCGCGAGTGTCAGCGAGACGTGCAGCCGATCGTCGGACACTTTGACATCCGTGACCTTCACTTCCCCGACGTCCATCTGCGGCGAACCGTACGCCGCGTGATACTCATAGGAGTAACGCTTGAACGTGTACGACTCCGCCTTGCCCGCGACGTCGGCGTCGAGCGGCCGCGTGAACGTCAGATCAAATCCCTGCTTCGTCAGGTTCATCGCCTTCACCTCCGGGGGAACCTGGCCGGTCCACGTGATGTGCTGAAGCCCCTTCGCCCCGGCCCAGGCCTTGTCACGCCGCGTCTGCCCGATCCACAACGATCCATCCGGTGTGAACGCCAGCCGGTTGTCGCCCGATTGCAAACCCGCGCGGTCGTAGAACGGCACCGAAGCGCCCTGCAACTCCCCGCCGACGTCCTCAAGCATCAAGCGGATGATGCGCGGCACGTTCATCTCGCCGATGAACATCTGCCCCGCAAACGGCCCGAACTTCCCGCCGCTCATGTCGCACACCGATTGCGTCGGCGAATTGGCCATGATGCCGTGCGAGAACATGATCGATTCCTTCGTCCGCATCTTGTCGAGCTCGGCGACGGACAGTTTCAACGGCTCGCCCTTGAAGCCCGGCTTCCACACCAGGCTCGCCGGATGCCCGTAGAAATGATCCTTCTCGACATGGAACAGTTTGCTGCTGCCCAGCCAGTCGCCCTGATTGTCGGACACGAAAAGCCGTCCCTGCGCATCGAAGCCCATGCCGTTGGGCGAGCGGAAGCCGCAGGCCCACGGGATGAACTGGCCATCCGGCGTGAGCTTGATGATCCATCCGCGATACGGCACGCACGAATACATCCGACCCTGCCGCCCGGTCTCGCGGTACTCGCCGCGGATCTCCGGCCGAATCCCAGCGCCCTTGGACGCCGTGTTGAGCGAGATGAAGAGATTGCCCTCGGCATCGCGCACCGGGCCGAAGTGAAACTCGTGATAGTTGCCGCTCAAGCCGAACGCATCGGTCACGGGCTCGAACCGATCCGCCACACCGTCGCCATCGGTGTCCTTGAGCCGCGTCAGCTCCGGTCGCTGCGCGATGATCACCTCACGGTCCGAGATCGCCACGATCCCCAGCGGATCGTGCAACCCCTCGGCGAAGAATTTCCATTCCTTCGTCACGGGGTTGTAGAAATAAACCTCACCGCGCTCGAAGCAGACCGCCAGACGTCCATCGGGCAGCGCCGAAACGCCGCCGATCTCCGGGATCACATCCGCCGGCGCGGGGATCGTCTCGACATGGTAATAGCGTGCAATCTCATCGTGCGGGGCCGCCGCCTTGGTGCTGCTCGACAGCTTGCCGCTGGGCTTCGGCTTGGCCGCATCGGCGGCGTGCGCGTTGGGCACAATAGCGAGCGACACCAACACGGCGGTCACCGGCGTGATAGGCACCGAAAGGCATTTAACGCAGAGATCGCAGAGGCCCAAGAGACCGCAGAGAGAGGCATGGATGGTTCGGAAAAAAAAGAAGGATTTCATCTGCGTCCTCTGCCCTCTCTGCGTACTCTGCGTTAAAAATCCCCCGCCTTTTGAATTGGTCTTCATGGCTCCACCTCATCGCTCTCGTCCTTCATGGGCGGCGGTGGCGGCAGCGGAGCCGGCGGCGGGGCGGTCGGGTTGCGCTTCATCGTCACCGAAAACTGCTTGCCCTCTTCCGCCGTGAGCTTCAGTACATCGCCGTCCACCTTGCCCGCCGAAGCGCTCCACGTCACGCCCGCGTTCTTCTGCAACTCGAAATAGAGCGGAGCGCCTAGCGAATCAATCGCAAAGTGCCGCACCAGCGAATCCTCGCCCGCCGCCTCGATTCGCTCGCGGATCAATACGCCATCGACTTCATAGCTGAACTCCGGTACACCCTTGACCAGGCTGTACCCGCGCCATTTCACCTTCGCCGCCTTCTTGGCCGGGTCGCCGAGGCGGATCGGGAAATCGAACCCCGCGCGGTAGTAGACAATGCCGACCGGGCTCGGCAGCTTCGATCCGTTGCCCGCCCAGTGCTCGGTCGCGTCGACGAATCCGCCGGTCCACGCATAACGCAACCGGCAAGCCCCGGCGTCGAAGCAGTAGGCGTGCTTGTCGGTCAGTCCGACCGCGATCGCCGCCGGGCCGCAGTCGGGCATGAAGATCCGCTGCACCATCGCGCCGGCCGCGTGATACTTGTGCGGCACGCGCGGCTGCGACGCATCGCTCTTCCAGAGCGGCGAAACCTCTTCATCCTTGTCGAGCGACGGCAGCTTCTGATTCGCATCGCCCACGTACATCGCGCCGAACATGATGTAGCCGTGGCCCGGGAACGTGCAAACGTAGGGATACGCGCCCTTCTTTTTCGGCGCGGTGAACTCCAGCGTCGCCGACTTGCCGGGATCGAGGATCGGCGTGTGATGCAGAATCTTCGGCGTCTCGGGAATGTAGCTCTTGGCCGGCCCGTCCCCGCCCAGCGCCAGCGCGAGATTCACCACCTCGACGCGCGACCCGGGCTCGAGGATCGCCAGGTTGTGCTGCATCGTGTCGGGATTGCGAAACTCAATCCGCACCTTCGCCCCCGGCTGCACCAAAAACCGCGGCTGATCAAACTTCATCCCCGGCAGCACGCTCATCTTGATCACCACCGCATCATCCGCGACCGAAGCGCCGACTAAGGTGAACGCGAAGAAGCACAACACGATCAGACAAGACAACCAGCGGCGGATTGGCATGGATTCTTCTCGACGAGAGTTCTAGCGTAGCACGATGCCGTTGCATAACGCCGGAGTGTAGGAATTCTTGCAGTGTTGAATCCGCTTTGGTCGCTCGTGCATCAGCTTCGGCTGAGTAACAACTTGACTAATCAATTGCTTGTTGTGATGAACAGTCGCTGCGACGCGCAACCGGCTCACATCCATTCGAATTTGAATGACGATGCTTCCAAACAAGCTCGGCGATCATGTCAACAATGACGTCATCCATGTCATTCGGCCAGCGTACCTCGATCGGGATGTCTCGACCTTCGTAACGCCAGATCGTGGTGTACGAATGGTTAGGGTTACTCATGGTGATGAAAGTACCGCGGGTTTGCGGTGAGGGCAATGTCGTGGGTCGCACGCCGCAAGCGGCGTCGCTAAACGGGGAGGGAATTGTGCAGGTGCACGGATTGAGGCGCGGAGCGCACATTGAAATTTTGACGTCCCCCTCACCCGGCCTTCGGCCACCCTCTCCCGCGGGGGGAGAGGGGCGGCGCGCGCACAGATGTGGTTCGAAAACCGGACGTCCGGGTGGTTTCCCGGATGGATTTTTGCAAGTGATGGGATTCGAGGGCTTAAGGCGCGGAATCGGGGGGATGGGGGAGGGGGTGAATATGTCCGGACGACCGGTTTGTGCGCACGGATGAGGCGGAGAGTTTGCGGAGAGTGACTTGGACACCGTCGCGGGGGCGGAGGGTGATCATGGCTTCGGGGGTGAGAGTCTGGTTGGGGTGGAGTTGCGGGGACCAGTGCTGGGCGAGTGTGGCGAGGACGATGATGGATTCGGTCCAGGCGAAGCCCTCGCCGATGCAGGTGCGCGGGCCGCCGCCGAAGGGGAAGTAGGCGAAGCGGGGGAGCGAGTCGTGGAAGGTTGGAGTCCAGCGATCGGGGTCGAAGCGTTCGGGGTCGGGGAAGAAGCGGGGGTCGCGGTGGACGACGTATTGGGGGAGGAGGACTTGGGAGCCTGCGGGGATGAGGTGCGGGCCGAGGCGGAAGTCGGTGAGTGCGGTGCGTGCGACGGTGTAGGCGGGAGGGAAGAGGCGCATGGACTCGGCGAGGACGCTGCGCGTGTAGGTGAGCTGATCGAGGTCGGTGAACGTGGCGGGGCGGCCGGCGAGGACGCGGTCGAGTTCGGCGTAGAGCTTGGCCTGTGCTGCGGGGTGCTGGGCGAGCAGTGCCCAGGTCCAGGCGAGTGCGGAGGCGGTGGTCTCGTGGCCGGCGAGCAGGAGCGTGAGCGCCTCGTCGTGGACCTGTTGGTCGGACATGCCGGTGCCGTCGCCGGAGTCGTCGCGGGCGCGGAGGAGGAGCGAGAGGAGTGCGCCGGTGTCGGCGGAGGGGTTGGCAGCAGCGGCGGCGCGGGCGTCGGCGATGAGGCGGTAGACGATGGAGTCGAGGTCGGCCTTGGCGGCGCGGTAGCGGAAGTTGGGTGGCAGAGGGAGGCGGCTGAGGAATGCGGCGCCGGGGAGGAGCGCGAGGCGGAAGAAGCCACGCGTGACGGAGAGTGCGGCACCGATGCGGTCGATGTCGGTGTCGTGGAGGTCGGTGCCGAAGAGGGCTTGGCCGACGATGGTGAGCGTGAGCCGCATCATCTCCTGGGCGATGTCGAGGGATTGGCCATCGTGCCAGCGAGTGGCGAAGTCGGCGGTGCAGCGGGACATGGTTGCTGCGTAGTTGCCGAGGTGACGCGGGTAGAAGGCGGGCTGGATCATGCGGCGATGGCGGCGGTGATCAGCGGCCTCGCTGGTGAGCAGGCCGTTGCCGAGGAGCGTGCGCGTGAGGCGGAGGATGCGGCTCTTGCCGAACTGGTCGGCGTGCGTGACGAGGATCTGCTCGATGAGCGGCGGATCGGCGACGAGGATGGTGCGGCGACCGGCGATAGAGACCTGGACGAGCGGGCCATGCTCGCGACGCATGCGGAGAAGGAATGCGAGGAGATCGCGGCGGACGGCGAGGAGATGAGCGAAGGGCAGCGTGCGGGGCGGGTGGGGGATGGGAAGGATGGCGGGTTGCGTGGCGGGCATGAGGGCAAGGATACAGAATGGAGCGGGGGCGTGTGGTAGACCCGACATGCCGAGTGGATTAGGATTGGCTCGTCGCGTCGCACGAGGTGCGATGGCCGGCACGCCCTCGTAGCTCAGTTGGACTAGAGCAGCCGCCTTCTAAGCGGCAGGTCGCTGGTTCGAATCCAGCCGGGGGTACTTGGGATCGGTCGGTGTTCCACGTGAGATGAAGGTGATCGACATGCGGAATGGAATCCGTGAGACTTGGTCGGTGCGTGTCGCGGCGATGCTGGCGGCGTGTCTGTCGCTGTGCGTGGTTGGCGGTTGCAGCGTGGAGCAGTTTGCGATCGACAAGCTGGGCGATGCGCTGTCGGGCGGCGGGGACACGTTCGCGTCGGATGATGATCCGGAATTGGTGCGTGGGGCGCTGCCGTTCACGCTGAAGCTGATGGAGAGCTTGCTGGCGCAGTCGCCGCGGCACGAGGGGCTGCTGCTGGCGACGTGCAGCGGGTTCACGCAGTATGGTTACGCGTTCGTGCAGCAGGATGCGGATGAGATTGAGCCGGTGAGTTTGGAGCGGGCCAATGCGCTGCGGGCACGCGCGGTGCGGCTGTACATTCGGGCGAGGGATTATGGGCTGCGTGGATTGGATGTGCGACACGCGGGATTCACGCAGCGGCTCCGCAGCGAGCCGCGCAAGGCGGTGCGTGAGGCGACGGCGGCGGATGTGCCGCTGCTCTACTGGACGGCGGCGGCGTGGGGCAGCGCGATCTCGCTGAGCAAGGACAAGCCCGGAACGGTGGCCGAGCAGCCGCTGATGGAAGCGCTGATCGACCGCGCGGCGGAGTTGAACCCGGATTATGAACATGGGGCAATCGACGCATTCCTGATTGCGTATGAACCGGCGCGACAGGGCGCCAAGGGCGATCCGCTGGTGCGCTCGCGGAAGCACTTCGAGCGAGCGATGCAATTGTCCGATGGCAAGCTCGCGGGCCCGCTGGTGTCGATGGCCGAAACGGTCAGCGTCGCAAAGCAGAACAAGGCGGAATTCACGGCGCTGCTTAACAAGGCGCTGGCGATCGATCCCGATGCGGATCACCCATCGCGGCTGCTGAACCTGGTGATGCAGCGCCGGGCGCGTATGCTGCTGGCACGGACGAGCGACCTGTTCCTGGAATAGATGAACGGAGGCATCGCGTGGGCATCAAGCAGATCACAACGTGGGCGGCGATTGCGGCGGCGGTGATGGTGATGTTCGGCGCAGCGGCTCCGACACGCGCAGCCGACAAGCAGCTGAAGATCAAGCTCGCCTCGCTCGTCCCCAAAGGCACAAGCTTCCACAAGCTCCTGCAGTCGATGGGCGAGGAGTGGAAGGCGGCTCCGGGCGGCGGCGTGGCGCTGACGATCTACACCGATGGCACAATGGGCGGCGAGGCGGACATGGTCCGGCGCATGCGCATCGGGCAGTTGCAGGCGGGCCTGATCACGACCGCGGGCTTGGAGGAGATCGATCCCTCCATCGCGGCGCTGCAGAGCATCCCGATGGCGTATCGCTCGCTCGATGAGCTGGATTACGTCATCGAGAAGATGCGGCCCCAGCTCGACCAGCGCATGCTCGCCAAGGGATTCGTCATGCTCGCGTGGGTCGATGGCGGCTGGGTGCACTTCTTCACCAAGCGAGCCGTCACGACTCCCGCGGAGTTCAAGACGACCAAGCTCTTCGCCTGGGCCGGTGATCCGAACATGGTGCAGCTGATAAAGGACATGGGCTATTCGCCCGTGCCGCTGGAGCCGACGGATATTCTCACGGGCCTGCAGACGGGACTGATCGACGCGGTGCCGTCGACGCCGTTCTATGCGCTCGCCGGGCAGTTTGACTCCGCGGCGCCGCACATGCTCAAGGTGAACTGGGCGCCGCTGGTGGGCGGGATCGTGATGACCAAGAAGTCATGGGACGCGATGTCGCCGGAGATGCAGGCGGCGGTGCGCAAGAGCGCCGAGGCCGCGGGCAAGGAGATCACCAAACGCGGCCGCGCCGAAGCGGAGGAATCGATCGACGCGATGAAGAAACGCGGGCTGACGGTGCACGAACCGAGCGCCGAGGTGACGACAGAGTGGGCCAAGCTCGCCGAGACAACGTATCCGAAGATGCGTGGCCCCGTGGTTCCCGCGGATGTGTTTGACAAGGTGATGGAACTCGTCAAAGAGCACCGCGCATCGAAGGGCGGCAAATGAGCGAGAGTGAGATTGTCGCGCCCGAGGCGATCGGTATCGGCGCTCCGCCGCCGCGCGAGGGGTGGCGCGGAGTGCTGGCGAAGTGTGAAGACCTGTTGATCACGCTCGCCTTGGCCGTGATGATTGTTCTGCCGTTGCTTGAGGTGGTATTACGAAAGACGGCTGGAATCGGCATCGTCGGCTCACAGGACATATTGGATCATTTCACTCTTGTGGTAGGCATGCTCGGCGGCGCGATCGCGGCGCGCGATCGGCGATTGTTGTCGCTTTCCACACTTGAGACGGTTCTCAAAGGCAATTGGCTTCTCGGGATTCGGATATTTTCGAGCGGCATGGCGGGCGCCGTGTCGGTCGCGCTGGCTATTGCAGGCTGGCGGTATGTCCAGGACATGCCGGCGGACAAGATTCTCGTCTACGGCATTCGGTTGTGGGTTGTGCAACTGATCATTCCGGCCGGCTTTGCTGTCATCGCTTTGCGCGTCGTGTGGCACGGCACGGAAACGTGGTGGTCGCGCGTTCTGGCGCTTTTGATCGCAGCCGGCGTGGTGGCGATCGGCATCTGGCCCCCCGTGGAGGAAACCTCCACGCTGCTGATCCCCGCGATGATCCTATTGTTCCTAGCCGCTGTAGCGGGATCGCCGCTGTTTGCGATCATCGGTGGGTCCGCGGTGTTCTTGTATTGGGGCGGCGACCTAGGGCCGATCTCGTCTGTTTCCGAATCGCATTACGGGCTTGCGACGGATCCGATGTTGCCTACGATCCCGCTCTTTACGCTCGCAGGTTATTTCTTGGCCGAGGGTGGCGCTTCACGGCGGTTGATCCGGCTGTTCCAAGCAATAGTGGGGCCGTTGCGGGGCGGCCCGGCGATCGTGACGGTGCTCGTTTGCGCGTTCTTCACGAGCTTCACCGGCGCTTCGGGCGTCACCATTTTGGCGCTCGGCGGGCTGCTCATGCCCGTGCTCCTCGCAGCGGGCTACAAGCCCCGGCCCGCGCTGGGCCTCGTCACCAGCGCGGGATCGCTTGGCCTCTTGTTCCCGCCCTGTCTCCCGCTCATCCTCTATGGGATTATCGCAAAAACACCGGTCGAGCAGATGTTTCTTGCTGGCATCGTGCCGGGCATTCTACTGGTCGTACTCACCGCTATCTGGGGCATCCTCGTTGCGCCGCGAAATTCTGCTACGCGCCCGAAATATGATCGTGCCGAGATTCTCAGGGCGATCTGGGGTGCGAAATTCGAGATCGCAATGCCCGCAGTTGCGATGGCGTTTCTCTTCGGCGGATTCGCTACGCCTGTTGAAGCTGCGGCAGTCACCGCTCTTTATGCATTTATCAGCGAGACGATCGTTCATCGCGATTTGAAATTGTTCAGCGACATCCCGCGTGTGATGACCGAATGCGGCCTGCTGATCGGCGGTGTGCTGGTCATACTTGGTGCCGCCAAAGGTCTTACCACGTATCTGATTGATGCCAGGGTGCCTGACCAAGCCGTTGAGTGGGTCACGGGTTCTATTCATTCCCCGCTCGTATTTCTGCTTTTGCTCAACCTCTTCCTGCTGATCGTTGGCTGTCTCATGGACGTCTACTCAGCAATCATCGTGGTCGTGCCGATTATTGTCCCAATTGCCAACAAATTCGGAATCAACCCGCTGCATCTGGGCATCATCTTCCTGGCGAATCTCGAGATCGGCTTCCTCACGCCGCCCGTCGGCATGAACCTCTTCCTCGCCTCGTATCGTTTCAAAAAGCCCATGGCCGAGGTCACCCGATCCATCCTCCCGATGCTCGGCGTGCTGATCTTCGGCGTCCTCGTCATCACCTACATCCCGCCCCTGACGACGTGGCTTCCGAGCCTCTTCAGCCACTCTCAATCCGCCACTGCCGCCCCGGTCTCGCCCTGAGCAAAGATCATGAACCGGGCAACTTGAAAAACTGCGCGATCGCGCCGATAATTGCCCGACTCAAGATCCGCCGACGTAGCTCAGCTGGTTAGAGCGAGGGATTCATAAGCCCTAGGTCCCCGGTTCGAGTCCGGGCGTCGGCATTGCTGAATTTGAAGATTTGTATCGGCCGCGGCCGATTTTGTGCCAGTTTGGATGCCCGCTACCTTCGCATACAGTTCTTCGGGCACTTGCAGGTAATGCTTGGCCGAGACGGTAATGTCGTGCCCGATCCAGGTCGACACGACGTGCTGCGGATAGGTGTCCGCCCAATCTGTCTCACAGTTGCGTCGAAGCACTTGGAAGCAATCCTTCCACGGCGTCAACCCCGCACGCTTGAGGATCACATGGAACCGCACCCGACGGTTACCGCGGTTCACCTGATCCATCGGAACCACTAACTTTTCGCCCGGCACCGCAGCCTCGAACGCGCTCAACAGGATCGCGTTCAACTCCGCCTCAATGGGAACGATTCGCCGCTTCTGTGTCTTCGCCGCGTCAGTCGTAATGCGCCGGCGCTCCCAATCGATCGCTTCCCAGGTCAACGGCAATGCTTCGCCGGCACGTAGGCCCGCGAATCGGCACAATCCGAAGAACGCCCGCCAGCCGTCGTTCGGACAGGCGGTCAGGACCAGCTTCTATTCGTCCCGCGTGACATTGCGCCAATCCTTCTACCGCTCCGGCGGATTGCTCTTGAGCTTGTCAAAGGGATTGAACGGGAGCAGATCATCGTCGACGGCTCGATTGAAGAGCACCTTCACGATGCGGACGTGCTTGCACAGCGTCGCGGGTGCCTTGAGCGCTCGCTTTCCCCCACGGCGTGCGCCGGCGAGCTTGCCGTTGGATAACGCCGTCCCAAAGTCACGAGCCATCGCCCGCGTGAATCGGTCAATGCGAGCATCAGGCCCGAAGAACTGCAGCAGATATCGGCTCGACATTTCGTGAAGCTTGCGGCTCGACTCACTCAGATGTGACGCCGACACTCTGAATCCCTCGATCATATCGGCCAGCCGCATCGACTTCGCAGTTGCCAGTCCGGGCTTGCTCATGAGGTCCGCCGCGAACCGTTGGCAAAGCGCTCGCGCCTGTCGCTCCGAACATTCGGATTTGGCGCAAAGACTTTTGGCTCGACGTTGCCCGGTGTGATCGTAAAAACGCGCTTGCCAGTATTTGCCATTGCTGCTCAGTGTCACGCTGTCTTTCATGTTCTCACCTCATCGCGGATTTTTGTCCCGAAGCTTTTGAACGAGTTCTAATACGGATCGTGATTATTCCTCGCGCTCGAGGTAGGGGCACCGGCAGACAGTTTTGAGTTGATCGGGCGTGAGCATGCGCCACGCCTGGCTGCCGGC